>CAYULV010000275.1:0-1489 GCA_964445655.1 uncultured Granulosicoccaceae bacterium
GGCAGATGCGATCCTTGTTCAGCGGTTCCGGAATAATGACATGCTGCACACGTGATGGATCGAACCAACCTTTCTCGGCAAGATAGGCAACACCGGCAAAACCGCCAGACTCTTCATCACAGGTTCCGGAAATTTCAATAGCACCGCAGTACTCGGGAAATTCGGCGATAAAACATTCTGCCGCGATGATCGATACGGCCAAGCCACCTTTCATATCGCAGGCGCCGCGACCATACACACGACCATCTTTCACAACTCCAGCAAACGGATCTACGCTCCAGCGATCACCAACTGCGACGACATCCGTATGAGAGTTAAAGTGAACGCATTCACCTTGGCCGCGTCCTTCATGTCGCGCCATGATATTCCAGCGCGGGTATTTATCACTGTCGCCCACCGCACCTGTGGCACGCACGCGTTCTATGGCAAAGCCTGAACGTCGCAAACGTTTTTCAAGGTAGTCACAGATTTCACCATAGCCATCACCCGGCGGATTGATGGTCGGGATACGAATCAGGTCAGCCGTCAGCTCGACAAGATCGGATTCGGCATCGCGAATACGCAAATCCAGATTATCCAGACGCTTTGACTTGGAGGATGCCGAGCTAGGTGGTGTTGCGACTGACATAACCCTATTCGACTCCGCCGCTTGTAGCTGAGGACGATGAATCCAGACCGCTACGCAAAGAGGTATCCGGACAGCTGAGCATATTCGTTACAAACAAGGCGCCCATGGCGATCACAAGCAGGATGGCTACCGCAGATACCGCAGATACCGCAGATACGGCAGATACGGCAGATATAGAGGTTACGGCAAGCATCGAGGTGATGGCAGGTATACTCGAAAAGAACCTCAATACAACAAACCCGAGCATAGTAATAACTCCGTGGATGCAGCAATCAAACAAAGACTTCCCAAGCGTGAAGCAGCCACTCGCTTCTGGTGGATACGCCATGCTCGCGTACCCGAAGTTGGACATCGCATGTACGGTAGTCTTGACGTTGACTGCGATACCAGTGACTCAGCACTGTTTTCGAGTATCGCACAGAAGCTTCCGGACAATGGCGTGTGGGCAACCAGCACTTTGCGGCGGACCCATCAAACTGCCGACGCGCTCATCGCAGCTGGTGCCAAGCCATCTTCACGCGTTGAAGATGCAGACATACTTGAACAGGATTTCGGTGAATACAACGGCATGCCGCTGAGCGAACTTTTCGCCCTGCGCGATGACGCTTATCTTGGCTTCTGGCCGCTAGCCCCGGAACAACAAGCACCCGGTGGCGAGAGCTTTTCGATGTTGAGAGAACGCGTCGAACGCTTTGTCGAGCGCATGCACAATGAACATCGCGGTAAAGATGTCATCTGTGTTGCTCATCGCGGAACCATACTGGCCGCCTTGCAGATCGCACTTGACCTACCCATGCGCAACAGCGTCAGTTTTGATATCGGCAATGTATCCCTGACCCGCCTGACTCATCATGCCGATGT
>CAYULV010000275.1:1589-5210 GCA_964445655.1 uncultured Granulosicoccaceae bacterium
GCAGTAACACCCATCATCATGGAAGCTTTTGCTGCATAACGACTAACCGATGGATTGATATCGAGACCGTGAAGCATGGACACATGCTGCATATGCTCAACCCCACCCACGACAAAGATGTCGCCATAGCCGGTCATGATGCCTTGGGCTGCGGTATGTAATGCGCTCATCGATGATCCGCACAAACGACTGACCGTTTGTGCTGCTACGTCTTTTGGCAATCCAGCGAGCAAACCAACACTGCGCGCCACATTGAACCCTTGCTCCAGTGTCTGGTTGACACAACCCCAGACAATGTCCTCGACTTCGCCACGATCTACTTCCGGGTTTCTGACAAACAAGGCATCAACCAATGCCGCCGACAGGTTTTCTGCGCGGACATTGATAAAGCCACCACCCTTGGATCGAGCCATGGGTGAACGAACACCATCAACGATCACAACATCACGGGCTTGAATACTCATGCGCTTTCTCCTGTGTCGCTTGCCGCATGGAAGCTGGTACCAGCCTTGGCCATCTCACGCATTTTATCTGTCGGATGATACAAAGGCCCCAATGCCTTGTATGAGTCGGCTTTGGCACAAAATGTTTCAAGGCCCATCTTGTCGATATAGCGCAGAACGCCACCGCGGAACGGAGGAAAACCGATGCCATAGACAAGCCCCATATCAACTTCAGCAGGCGTGCTGACAATATCATCTTCAAGACATCGTACAGACTCGATGCACATCGGGATCATCATTCGATCAATGATCTCGTCTTGTTCCATTTCACGTTGCGCGGATTGCACAGATGCGACTATGGCATTGGCGTCTTCATCGACCAGTTTCTGAGGCCGCCCTTTGCGATCTGGTTCGTAACGGTAAAAACCTTTGCCGTTCTTCTGTCCAAGACGTTCGGCCTTGAACATCGCATCAATGATCGTATCGCTCTCGCTGGACATTCGATCCGGGAAGCCTTCCGCCATGACACCCGCCGCATGTTTACCTGTATCCATACCCACGACGTCAAGTAAGTAGGCAGGGCCCATTGGCCAACCAAAACGCTCCATGGCCTTGTCAATGGCAAGGTGATCGCCACCGTCTGCCATCAGCTTGTTGAAGCCACCAAAGTAGGCAAAGAGAATGCGGTTAACCAGAAAACCCGGACAATCGTTTACCACAATGGGTGTCTTTTTCATCGACTGGGCATAGGCCACCGTTGTTGCTATGGCTTCTTCAGAGGATGTCTTTGCACGAATAACTTCAACCAGCGGCATACGATGCACCGGATTGAAAAAATGCATGCCGCAGAAATTCTCCGGGCGTTTCAACGCAGACGATAATAAGTCGACTGAAATAGTTGATGTGTTAGTGGTGATGATCGTGTCATCCGTCACCTCACCTTCGACCTCAGCAAGCACGCTCATCTTGACCTTGGGGTTCTCAACCACGGCCTCGACCACCAGATCAACATCACCGAACTCACCATAAGACAAAGCAGGTTGGATCGCGTTAAGAATGTCAGCCATACCTGCAGGCTTCAATCTGCCACGTTGAATCTGCTTTTGCAGAAGCTTGCCGGCTTCTTCAAGGCCTGCCTCAAGCGCAGGTTCTGCAATGTCCTTCATCAAGATCGGCACACCGTTGGAGGCAGACTGATAAGCCACACCACCGCCCATGATGCCCGCTCCCAATACGGCTGCCTGATCTACCTTGCCAGCGGCCTTGGTTTGCTTGCGCGCGATACGCTTGAGTAATTGATCATTCAGATAGATTCCAACAAGGCTTGCAGCCACATCGGTTTTTGCAAGCTTCAGGAAGCTGTCTGACTCAAGAGGCAAGGCAGCAGTTCGCGCAAGTGTGCCGTGCGCCGCGACCGTGTCGATGATGGTCAATGGCGACGGATAATGCGGACCAGCCTTGGCACCCACAACACCCTTGGCCGACTCAATCGCCATGGTCAATTCGAGTTGCGACAAAATCAGAGGGTCCTTCTTGATCGCACGTCGTTTTTGAAAATCGAACTTGCCGGCGTTGGCATCTGCAACCAGATCGAAGGCCGCCTGACGCAAGGCATCATCAGCAACCACCGCATCGACAGCACCGTCGCTTAAGGCCGCAGCTGGACGTTTGGAGCCGCCAGCACACATCCATTCGATCGCATTGTCGACACCGATCAGGCGCGGCAGGCGTACCGAACCACCCCAGCCGGGCATGATGCCGAGTTTGACTTCTGGCAAACCGACACGGGCGGAGGTCCCTGCAACGCGGAAATCACACGCCAGACAGACTTCAAAGCCCCCGCCCTGTGCTTCACCGTTGATGGCAGCCACTGTCGGAAAAGGCAGATCCTCCAGGCGGTTGAACATGCCATTGACCTCATTAAGCATGTTGCCAAGAACCTCATCCGGCTGCTGAAAATAATCCAGAAACTCGGTGATATCGGCACCAGCCACAAAAACAGACTTGGCACTGGTCATGACCAAGCCCGTCGCCGATTTCTGCGACTCGATGACGTTCAGGACCTCGGCAAACTCACTGAGCGCTGTTCGATTGAAGACATTGACCTTTTCGTTCTGGCTGTCAAAACACAGCTCCAGCACTCCATTGTGGTCGGTCAGCTGGAAGGCTTGTCCGGAAAAAAGCATATCTGTCGCACTCCTTTTTGAGGTTTGGCGTATCGGGGTCGTGGCCAAGTCTGACGCAAAGATTCGCATCGCCGAGGCGACCAGGTATCGAAATTTCCGATATCTATGGGGATTGTAACAATATCTTCCCGCCGCCCTGCGCAGCCTGATCGCAGCGCACTGATCCGCTGAGCTTGCACATTCGCCGCGCCCTATTCACATATGAAACGAAGTACCCAAGGCCCGGCTCGCCACTCTGGCAGGACTGATCTGAGATACAGAGTCTGAGGAGCGTGTGGGCGTCAATTGGCTAGAGTCGTACAGAGTCTGAGTAGCGTGCGAGCGTCTATTGGTTAGAGTCGTTCAGTCAGGCACCCGGATCCGATCGAGGGCGTGACGGCAACTCCGTTCTATCGAAACCCACGCCAGAACGGGCAATAGACCGAAGGTGGCTTCAAAGGGATAAGGGGGGGGAAATGGTGCCGGCACCAAGAGTCGAACTCGGGACCTACTGATTACAAATCATTTACCTTAATATCGATAGAGAGTTTTTAAGATTTATCAACAATTCAATAAATACACTGTTTTTACAGACTTATTGTCCCAGCTATTGTAAACAGCTCTTAATCAATCTACCATCGTTCGGACAGCAAAACGGACAGCACGATGGCGGGTCTCAATCAGAAGCATCTTGACGGGCTAAAGCACAGTTCTGCCGAGCGCGTTTACAGCCGCATCGAGAAAGGGTTACGTCTGGTGCTTGGGCAAAAACCGAGCAAACTCAAGAGTTGGGAACTGACCTATTACCTGTTCGGTAAAAAACGTCGGTATATCTTCGATCACTATCCAAAGCTAAGTCTGGCCGATGCTCGCATTGAGCGTGACCGCCTCAAGGCATTGGTCAAAAAAGGGATCTGCCCAAAGGATCTTGCTGAGCGCGAAGTTATACAGAACAAGTTAGCAGCGCAGCAACGAACAACATTTGCAGAACTCAGAAACCGATTCGATAAAGA
>CAYULV010000276.1:0-5189 GCA_964445655.1 uncultured Granulosicoccaceae bacterium
CTGCCGCACCCTCAACATCATTGACAATCGCGAGAATGTCGGCGGCGGTAAATACTAGTTGATCAAGATCATCGCCAAATATTTTTATGCCCAGATCAGCGCGAACACCAGAAATCAGTTCGTTAAAACGCATTTGAATGGGTTGGGTAAACTCATAATTATTACCCGGCAATTCCTCAAGGCTTTGTTGCATGGCGTCAACAAGCTCTGCTTTGCTTAGGCTGGGATCAGGCCACTCGTCTTGTGGTTTTAAAATAACAAAGTTGTCGGCCACGTTCGGCGGCATCGGGTCAGTGGCGACCTCCGCCGTGCCAATTCGCGCGAATACTTTGTCTACTTCAGGAAAGGCTTTGATACGGTGCTCTAAAATTTCCTGCATTTCCACCGACTGCTCTAATCCCGTTCCAGGGATGCGCATAGCGTGCAACGCAATGTCCCCCTCATTGAGCTGCGGAATGAATTCTGACCCCAGCGTGGATGCTAGCCAGAGACAGAAAATCACCAGCGCCGTCGATGCACCAAGCACAACCCAACGGAGTTTGAGTGCGAGCAACAGTAATGGCTTATATAGCCACTTGGCTTTGGCTATGACCATGCTTTCCTTTTCACTAATCTTGCCATTCATAAAACAGGCGACGGCGGCGGGCACCAAGGTCACGGACAGGATCATGGCCGAGATTAAGGCCATCACCACGGTGGCCGCCATGGGGTGAAACATTTTTCCTTCGACGCCAGTAAGCGAAAAGATAGGAATGTATACCACCGTAATAATGGCCACACCGAACAGACTTGGCCTTATAACTTCCGTGGTGGCGGCGAAGACGGTATTTAAGCGATCTCTAAGATTTTGAATACCGTTTTGCTTTTGTGCCTCGCCCAAACGCCGCACGGCGTTTTCAACGATGATCACTGCGCCATCGACGATTAACCCAAAGTCCAGTGCGCCAAGGCTCATCAGATTGGCTGATACGCCAGTTTGCACCATGCCGGTAATCGTCATGAGCATGGATAGAGGGATCACTGCCGCTGTAATCAACGCCGCCCGAATATTTCCCAGCAGTAAAAACAGAATAACGATGACCAATAGCGCGCCTTCCATCAGGTTTTTTGCAACTGTGGCAATCGCTTTGTCCACGAGACTGGTTCGATCGTAAACCGCTTCGGCAGTGACACCTGCGGGTAAAGATGCCTGAATATCTTCTAATTTCAGGGCGACATCACGAGCGACGGTGCGGGAGTTTTCCCCGATCAACATCATGGCGGTTCCCAAAACCGTTTCCTGCCCATCACGCGTTGCCGCGCCGGTTCGTAATTCTTTACCGATAGCAATGTCGGCCACATCACTCACTTTGATAGGAAGCTGGTCTTGTTGAGCTACCACCACATTGGCAATTTCAGCAATAGTGCTCAATTGCCCCGGAGAGCGCACAAGCAATTGCTGGCCATTGCGTTCAATGTAGCCTGCACCGCGATTTTCATTGTTTTCTTGCAGAGCCTCGACAAGATCATGGAGGCCGATCTGATAGTAGAGCAGCTTGGTGGGATCAGGCATCACATGGTATTGCTTGTTGTAGCCACCAATGCTGTTGACCTCAATCACGCCTTCCACCTGAGCAAGCTGGGGCTTAATAATCCAGTCTTGGATTTCCCTCAGTGCTGTGGCGGTATATGGCTGACCATCTGCCATGCGGGCATCTTCGCTGGCTTGCACCGTATACATAAATATTTCACCCAGCCCCGTAGAGACTGGTCCCATCTCTGGCTCCAGACCGTCCGGCAGATTACTTTTAATGGCGCTTAACCGCTCATTGATCAGGGAGCGGGCAAAGTAGATGTCGGTGCCTTCTTTAAACACCACCGTCACTTGCGATAGCCCATATCGTGACAGTGAACGTGTGTAATCTAGTCGCGGCAGTCCCGCCAGAGCGGTTTCCACCGGATAGGTAATACGTTGCTCAGCCTCCAACGGGGAATATCCCGGTGCAGAGGTATTTATCTGTACCTGTACATTGGTAATATCCGGCACGGCATCAATGGGAAGCTTTTGATAGCTCCAGATTCCCGCACCCACAATGAGCAGGACAAAACTTAAAAATAGAACGCGCCTTTCAATCGCAAGACGCAATAGTGAATCAATCATCATTGCCTCGCTTAATGCACGTGCTCTGCTTCGGACTTTTCAATATCCGCTTTGATCAGGTAGCTGTTCTCGGTAACGTACTCAGCCATCGGCTCTAATCCTTCCAATACCTCCACATAGGACTCATCCCGCCGCCCTAGTATCAGCGGAAGAAAAATATATTCATCGCCTTCGCGGACAAATACCCCTTCACGACCACCCAGCGATTGAATCGCTCTGAGTTCGACCGCCAAGGCGGCGATGAAACTGCCAATTCGCACCTGCGCTTCCAACATTTGACCGGCCGACAACCCCAGCTCTGTGTTATCTAGTCTGACGCGGGCAATTTGATTAGGGCTATCAGGGGCTGGAACAATATGGTTTATCCTAGGGTTGATCGCCTCCAGACCTTCGATACCAACGAAGTCGACAGTTTGACCTGGTTCGACATCGGATAACTGAGACGGAAAAATATGAAGCTCTGCCCAGAGTGAATCAAAGTTTGTAATGGAAAACAGAACCTGATCTCGCGCGAACTCTCCGGTGTTCGCATGACGCTGCGTAATCTGTCCAGAGATCGGTGCGCGTATTTGATAAGCCTTTAAGCTGTCATTGGATTCAACCTCGGCTAACAAATCACCTCGTTGCACCTGGTCGCCAATACTGACATTAACCGTTTGAACCAACCCCTCATACCTTGCCCGAACGTGGCTGAGCTGTTCCGGGCCGGTCACGAGAGAACCGTACAGTCGAATCGTTTGATATAGCGTTTCACTGGTAGCCTGCACCGTCAGAATACCGACCTGATCGGCCGTATCGGCGGAAATCTCAGTCACACCTTCCTGATGTGGCTCTGCTCCATGATCATGGTCTTCGTGGTCTTCGTGGTCGTCTGAATGTGCATGCTCGTCCTGATGACCTTCCTCGCCATGGTCGTGTTCGTGCTCGGAGTGATTTTCTGTATGCCCCTCATCGTGGTGCATGTCTTCATGAGCATGTTCATCTTCAGGATGATCATGTTCTTCCTGATGTTCAGCAGGCTCATGCTGGTCATGGGTATGGTGATCCTCATGTTCGTGATCATCTAACATTTGGGCGTGAGTCGAGCCACTAAACAGCAGCAATAAAAAAATAATTAATAATGAGTTGTTCATAATCTCTTTCCTTTAGATTTCGACACCAATCGAAATCCATAAATATGGGTTGGCTTCAGTTGGTTTTAGCCTGCTTTTCATTTCAATCAGACGGGAGCGTCAGTGGCTCGCTGGTTAATTGCTCAATCAGCGCCTGACTGAGATGCACGTTGCTTGCGGCATCTATTAGCCGTTGCTTGGCTGCCAAAAGTTCTTTTTGCGCGAGAATTAAGTTGGAATATTGATAGCGCCCTGATTCATAGGCCTGTTCGGTAAGTTCTAACGCTTGCTCCAACGCGGGAATAATTTGGTGCTGGATAGTTTGGACGGATTCGATATTTTGTTCTCGCAATGACCAAGCCTCATAAAGCTGTGCACGTAAACGAAGGAGACTGTCTTGCCGGTTATAAGTCAGTGCGTCACGGTTCGCTTCTGCAGAACGGATATTGGCGCTACTTCGTTGATTAGCGAATAAGGGAATAGACACGCCAGCCGTCAGCGCAGTATCGCCTGTGTCTTCAAATCGACGGATTCCAACTTGCCATGACAGATCAGCACGACTATTTGCGCGAGACAATGCGACCTCTGCCTCTCTCAGGCGATCCTCACCCGCAAAGACTTGTATTGCCGGTGAGGTCTGAACGCGCGCATAGAGCGCATCAAAATCAACGCTTGGTTCAAAAGCGAATAAGTCACCATCCAACTCTGTGAACTGAGGAGCTGTCTCTCCCCAGAATCGTGCGAGCTGAATTTTTTGGCGCTCAAATCGGTTGTTCAGCGCGGACAAACGAATTTCAGCTTCTGCCACTGTCGCTTCGGCTCGCAACAATTCAGCTTCGGGAGCTGCGCCTTGCGAGACCCTGTTTTCAACGGTTTGCAGTAGCTGCTTTGATAAACCTAGTGATTCTGTCGCCAGCAGAATATTATTTTGCGTCGATAATGCCTCGATGTAGCCGGTCGTCAGGTCGCCAAGGATATCCAGCGTGTCAGCTTGCCTCTGCCATTGTGATTGATAAATCCGTGCCTCAGCCACCGATATGCGAGCGGATCGTTTGTCGCCCAATTCAATGACTGAGGATAAGGCAACAGTGACCTCAGCGCTGTCCACGCCTTTAAACGGGCCAGACCCAATAACATTCTCAAGCTCTGCCTCCAGAGCCAATGATGGTCGCAACTCGCTGAGTTGTTTTTGCGCCAGATTCACCTCGTCAACGAAGGTGTATTGATAGAGCTGCGGATTACGAGCGAGAGTTAAAGCAGTCGCCTCGCTTAACGTCAGCGAAAGCTCTGCCGCCATTATTGGGCGCGCTGACAGGCAACTGATAATTATGTAGATAAAAAGGAAGTAGAATTTTCCACCCCCTGAAATACGGGTTCCATACATGGTAAAAACCTAATGACAGTTAAACTTTCCCGAAAATTCGGGAGACTAAATGTGGCTAATGTGCCTTAGGCTTTTGAAATAGGGGGGCGAAGAAAATTCGCTAAAGGTTCTGGAGCTATATCAGCCAGATATGCGGATAGGATATAAGGATTGTCCAGAGAGTGGATCGACAAACTGACCGCCAATATTGCGGTAGTGGTATGTCCATGGCAGTGACAGCAGTGATGGCAGTCTGGCTCATCGAAAAACTCAGCATGGCCATGTTTCGAGTTATGGTCATATCCATCTTGATTCTCATGATCATGAGCATCGAAAGACAGGTGCTCAACACCTGTTTGATGCGCTGAATGCACATCTGCCATCGCTGTAACAGACTGAACGGCCATCAGAGCGAGGAGTAGATATGTTAGAAAGCGTAGGGGCATAACAAGCACAGGTTATACGGGATGTTATTTTCATTAGCAACAGAATTTTCTACAAATATATGCCCTAGCTCGAAAAGTGCACTCAACAACATAAAATTAACCATTATATGACCTGTGTGTTCTCAAAA
>CAYULV010000277.1:0-5171 GCA_964445655.1 uncultured Granulosicoccaceae bacterium
ATGTAACTATTCGGGGTAAGGGCACACGCTGCGATGATGTCGCCCTGGTTGGCAAGGGAATGGACGATGTCACCGGAGGCGACCTGATTCCACACGGAATCTGGACTAATGCCCGGAATCTCAAAGTGCAAAATTTGAGCATTCGAGACGTGTATCGTCATGCTATCGCATTTGATGGTCATGCCATGACTCCAGAACTTTACAATCTGGCGCTGATTGACAGTGGCGAGCAATTCGTCAAGGTAAACCCCCGCGACTTTGGCCAAGGCGTCGACAAGGGACGCGTAGAGTATTCCTTGATTCGCTATAGCGATGGACCGGCAAAAACTGACCATGGTAGCGGGACAGGTTATACAAACGGCATTGATATCCACGCGGGCAATGGCTGGGTTATCGCGAACAACACGTTCAGGGACATCCATGTACCGGATGATTCTGATCATCTCTGGAACCCGGCAATACTTGCCTGGAATGGTGCTTCGAACACGGTTGTCGAACACAACCGTTTTCACAACGTCGATCGAGCCATCGCATTCGGACTTGAAAATCGAGCGGAGGATCATCGCGGGGGCAGCATCAGAAATAACATGATTGCTCTGGATCCAGGTCTGTTCTCTAGTAAACGTCGCGAGACGGCTGATGCGCAGATTCTGCTCTGGAGTTCGCCTGACACCATGGTTGAGAACAACTCGATTGTGACAAGAGGTAATTCTAAAAGCGCGATTGAATTGCGATTCAACAGTGATGGTGCCTGGATCACGCGAAACATACTTGATGCCGCGATCAGTGACCGCGACAGCAGTGTTGTTACCATACGAAACAATGAGACGATAGATACGCTCAGCTATTTTATTGACCCAACGGTCGCGGATTTGCGCCTGGTGGACGATGCGCCTGAGAAGTATCAGGGTCTAGGTGCCGACGCTCCGCGCTGAATTCAACCTTGTGAATTCTCGCTTGTTACGTGTCATCGGCATCGCCCTCGTTGGCGTGATGATCGTCCTGGCGTTTCTGATCCCCTTGCCCGGCCGATCCTTACTGGACAATGCCATTCAGAATGCGCTGCATACATTGGCTTTTGCGGTATTCGCTTTCGCGCTTGACCGGTCTATCGCTCGAGCACCCTATATAGTCAATCGATATGGCAATAGTGGGACACCACTTTTAGCTGTACTGCTAGGTTCAACGTTGCTATTGGGAGCACTTGCGTTTCTGACTGAGCTCATACAGCCATCGACAGGACGTAGTTACAGTACTGAAGACATACTGCGAGATTTTCTTGGCATCGCGATTGGCCACATCGCTTTTCTTCTGTATCGACCGTCCGTAATTACCAAAGCAACACGATTCACGCTTGGCTTCGCGCTACTGGCACTGACTCTATTGGGTGTGAGCCAGATAGTCTGGGTATGGTATCTGTCCACGACAAAACCGGCGTGGCCCATGTTGGCAGATTTTGAACATGCAAGATCACTCACTTTTGTCAGAAGCAATGGCATACACAACATCAAGCGGGTGAGTGCACCAACAAACTGGAGAGACAATCGATCCGAAGTCATTCGAATTGTAAAAGACTCGACGCCGTACAGCGGCTTCTCACTGTTCGACTTCGAGCCGGACTGGCGATCCTTGTCTCACTTCAAATTCGATGTTTTCAACCCGGAAAATCACACGGTCGAACTAAACCTGCGCATCAATGACACACAGCACAACAATCAGTATCTCGACAGATTCAATCGTGTCTTTCCATTGGCGCCGGGTGCGAGTTCAATAACTTTTACGATAGATGAGGTACTCACATTGGGCGAGCCACACAATGAGGGGCGCACAATGGACATCTCAGCCATCAGCAGCCTCGGGTTCTTCATGACCACAGACTACGTAGGGGACACGCTATACCTGGATAACATCCGGGGACAATGATGAAAATTTCTTAGATTGTCATATCCTGCAGACTACGACCATTTTTCAGCTGAGCCTGCACCCACCGCGGCTGACGCCCTCGTCCGGTCCATTGCTGGCTCTTGTCATCGGGGTTCTGGTATTTAGGTGCCACGGGACCACGCTTGGACGCGAGCTTTTTCTTTTTGGCCGGCTTGCTTTTGGAGGCAGCGCCTTTTTTGACAGCACCTTCGTTAATCAGCTCCTGAAAATCGAAACCACTGCTTTTTGCCACCGCAGCCATTTTGGCAATGACCGCCTTTTTCTCTCGAACTTGCTTGCTCTTGATAACCCTCTCGATCTTATCTTTCTCCTTGTTAAGTTTATCGAGTGGCCAGGATGCGTAATTGATCGCCATTAAAATTATATTTACTCAGAAATATTTAAAGGAAAATTGGAAATTCCGGATTTAATTGGAAAAACCGCCAGAACGTTAATACAGAATAATTAATTCAAATTCGTCTGGCAATTGAATTTGAAGCAAAATAGTTAAAATACTGAAAGCAATATCAGGAATGATATTCTGCGTCTCAGTATATCGAAAAAGTACGGTATCGACCGCTCCCCCGTTATTCCCACACGCATCTATACTCTGGGAACGATCAGACCAGGTGCGCCTGCATGCGCTGGATTTTTTCCATCCCGCTGTTCCTGTACGTGTTGATAGCCGCGAACGCAGTCATGTTGACAGGCCCATTGGATGAGCCGGTTATCAACATAATACTGGTTGAATTTCTGCTGCCGTCAGGGCGCTTGTTGATTATTACCATTAGCGACGCCTTTATTCTCGCCAGTGTCATGTTTCTTTATATTGAAACCTTCAAAGCGACGCGTACCTCGGTTATTTCAATCATCGACCATTTCTTTTCACTGCTGGTATTCGTTGCATTCCTGATCGAATTTCTCGTGGTTCCAAGACTAGGCAATACCACCTTTCTGATAATGACTATCGCGTCTTTGATGGATGTGGTCATGGGATTCACTGTCACCATATCAACAGCCAAGCGAGATTTTGCCGTCGGCGGCAGCTAATTTGCCCATGCCTGAAGCACCACTCAAGCGACGATTCGCCCGATCAGGTCGTGATCTTCGGCAGCTGTGATATCCACCTCAATAAAGTCCCCTGCGGAAATTTCGTAACCGTCATTTTCGATATGCACGACACCATCGATTTCGGGAGCATTTCCGGCGGTTCGGCCAATGGCAAATTCTTTATCATCCTCGTCAAGCAATTCAGTTTGATCGATAAGAACAATTTGCCGAGAGCCGACTTGCTTCTGCAGCCTGGATGCACTGATTTTCGCTTGCGTTTCCATGAAAGCCTGATGTCGCATTTGCTTGACTTCATCGGGTACCGGGTTCGCAAGTTCGTTGGCTGTTGCGCCATCAACCGGAGAATATTCGAAGCAACCCACCCGGTCGAGCTGTGCCTCTTCAAGCCAGCCAAGGAGTTCCTGGAAGTCGTCCTCCGTTTCACCTGGGAACCCTACGATGAAGGTACTTCTCAAGGTAATTTCCGGACAGGTATTACGCCATTCAGCGATACGCTTTAGTGTGTTTTCTGCCGCCGCCGGCCGTTTCATGGCTTTGAGTATTTTCTGGCTACCATGCTGAAACGGAATATCAAGATAAGGTAAAAGCTTGCCGTCTGCCATTAGCGGGATGACGTCATCGACATGCGGATACGGGTACACGTAATGCAAACGCACCCAGATACCGAGCTCACTCAAAGCTTCGCAGAGTTCCTTGAACCGCGTTTTTATCGGACGACCATTCCAGAAAGCCGTTTTATATTTTAGGTCTATGCCATAGGCACTCGTGTCTTGCGAAATGACGAGAAGCTCACGAACACCAGCCGCTTTAAGTCTTTCCGCTTCTTGCATGACATCGCCTATGTCTCTACTGACCAGGCGGCCACGCATGGATGGAATGATGCAAAAACTGCATTTGTGATTACACCCTTCCGATATTTTCAGATAGGCGTAGTGACGCGGTGTAAGTTTGATGCCTTGTGGCGGCACCAACTCGATAAAAGGATCATGGGCAACCGTGTTGGGTAAATGATCATGCACGGCGCCAACCACTTCTTCGTAGGCCTGCGGCCCGGTAACGGCCAGCACATTGGGATATTGCTGCTGTATATCTTCAGGTTTGACACCAAGACAACCCGTGACAATGACCTTACCGTTTTCGTTTATCGCCTCACCGATGGCGTCCATCGATTCGGCAACAGCACTATCGATGAATCCACACGTATTCACAACAACGAGATCAGCGGAGTCGTAATCAGGTACGACTTCGTAACCATCGGTACGGAGCTGGGTCAGAATCCGCTCTGAGTCGACGAGCGCTTTCGGACAGCCGAGGCTGACAAAGCCGACTTTGGGGGATGAAGACATGGGGAAACCAGTGTGGATTGGGCGTCTGAGACACAGGCAGAGTATTATACGGCGTTACGGCAATTGCGGCGCTCGGTGTTGCTATATATGCACCGCTCCTGTCGAATTCAGGCGGCGACCATGGCCGGCAATGGCCTGCCGAGCAATTCTGACCCTATGGCCAAACTTAAGGTTGCCTGATTCAAGGTGTATAGATGGAATTCGTTCACTCCCTCGGACTCAAGTTCGCGGCACAATGCGACGCACTGATCGATTGCCAGCTGCAAACGCGAATCGTCTGTTCGCGCCGTTTGGAATCGTTCAATCAAAGACGACGGCACATTCGATTGACAACGTTCGCTGAATGCAACGACTTTGTCGATATTATGGATCGGCAGGATGCCCGGTATGATTTTGTCGCCCAGACCGAATTTCGCTGCCGCATCTCGATAACGCAGAAACGTGTCCGCTTCAAAGAAAAATTGCGTAATGGCATTATCTGCTCCCTGATCAAACTTATGCTTCAGCCAGCGAAGATCCTCTTCTCGCGAAGGCGATTCCGGGTGAGACTCAGGGTATGCGGCAACACTGATCGTAAATTGATTGCGGCGCGCTGCCAGTGCTACCAGTTCGGAGGCATGCGTCAGATTATCGGGGTTGGACTGAGCGCTTTCGGAACCCGGTGAGAGGTCTCCGCGCAAGGCTACAAGCCTCTTGATTCCGATCGTTGTCAGTCGATCGAGCATCGCATTGCAATCGTCCTCACTTTGTCCGGCGCAGGTCATATGGGCAGCGATAGGCACGTTCGAATCCTGCGACAACGATCTTAAAATTTCGATACTGGCATCGCTG
>CAYULV010000278.1:0-3989 GCA_964445655.1 uncultured Granulosicoccaceae bacterium
CTTGTATATAGTCAAAAAGACCTGCTCTAGGTGGGTAGCTAGCGTTATGCTTGCCAAAGTGATCTCCAAAAGAATAATCAGCAATCTCAAGCCCTTCCTTAGGTCCGTTGGACCACAAATAACGATACATTGAATCCTGTACCGGCTCGCCATACTCGTCAAGCCCTGTGCGCCAAGTGTAGTTCCAAAGACCACCCCAGTTATCCTGTTTCTCAAAACAAACAACTTCAGGAATGTCCGCGCCTGCTTTTGCAGCTGACTGGAATGCCCTCAATTGAGCAAGTCCCGAAGGGCCAGCCCCAATGACTGCTACACGCTTACCCATAGAAATTATCTCCTGTTAGCTTTCAATGTCGTTACCGTAGAATTTTTCGTACATATTTATCGTGTGCGCTCTATCTTATATTTTTGCCATAACACCTTGATAACAGTTAATGTCTTAATCATACGTTCTTCTGAACCCGCCCTAGCCGGCTCTCACGTCGATCAACGACCTGACGGTACCAATGATTCGCGGCTTTGAGAAAATGTGGTTTTCGCACTGGGTGCAACCAAGAGCGTCTTAATGTCGTTTCACTGTAGGCGGTCTCACCACGAGAATCCCCAATAGCCTGATAGGCGCACTTGGCACCAAGGTAAGGCGCCATCACAGTACCAGAACCTGAAAAACCTGCGACAAAGTTAATGCCTTCATGACTGACCACTTGCGGCATATGACTGAAAGCATATCCCGTGTTACCGGACCAGCTATGGCTTATTTCGACATCATCCAGCGAAGGCCACACTTCAAGCATTGTCCTGCGTAAACGCCGAGCAGCGATATCCGAATCGGTAGGGATCATTGACGCACGTCCCCCAAACAAAATGCGGCTACCGTCAGGCGACAATCGATAATAGGAATGACGAGCTCGCGTTTCGACCATCATTCTACCGCTGGGGGCCAATGCCTGAAGCCGGTTACGTGATATGGCTTCGGTCGCAATCAAAAAGCTTGGTAGCGGAAAGACTCGTTGCTGCAACCATCGCAGCGGCGCCGCATCACCACTACTTGTATAACCATTGGTTGCCACCATGATTTTTTTGGCACGGATACGCCCTTTAGATGTATCCACGTCAAAGCCACCATCGGCTCGCTGCCTGATGCCTTGCGCTTCGCAGTGAGACAACACTGGTACTCCACGTTGCCGTACTGCCTTGCACAAGCCCCGATGATATTTCAGTGGGTGCAGTCCAGCGTGTCGCGGAAAACGAATACCCCCGTAATACTGCTCAGTATGGATCTCTTCACCGAGAGATTCGCGAGGTACCAGCTCCAGCTGCATATCACTCAGCCGAGAGACACTCTGCACAAGACGCTGCTGCTGCGCATAATGCTTTTTCGTCCATGCAAGTTGAATTCGGCCAACGTCTTGCAAATCACAGTCAATCTGTTCTCGTGCAATGAGGTCTCGCACGAATCGCTCTGCGATAGACGCTTCTGCATAGATCCCCGCCGCAACTGCGTGGCCAAAGCGTTTTTCCATGATCGCCACACTAAAACGTGGGTGCGCGCCAAACATTCCACCATTACGTGACGATGCCCCTACCCCCGGAATGTCCCGGTCAATAACCTGAACGGATACATCGGCATCATGTGCCGCCAAAGCACCGCTTAACCCGGTATAGCCGGCTCCAATGATCAGAAGATCACAGCGACTCTGCAGTTCATCATCAGTTGCGCGCGGCGCGCCGGCATCATCCCACCAGTAAGGGCTGCCATAATTTGTATCAGCGGTTGGCATCTGCCGTATCGTAGTTTCCCTTCACACGTTCCTTGGTCGGATCAAAATGAGGAAAGGCGCAAACCGTTGCCGTTAATCGCTTCTGCTGACCATCGAGCTGCCCAACTTCTATCGCGGTGCCGACTTCGGCATGCGTGACATCAAGACGTGCCAAAGCGATTACTTTGCCAAGAATGGGTGATTTGACAGCCGATGTAATTTCGCCGACTTGTGCTTTTCCCATACGGATACAATCGCCATTCGAAGGCACGACCCCACCTTCGATATCCAGGCCGACAAGTACTTTCTGCGGATGCTCCTTACGTTCGGCAATTGCCGCTCGACCAATGAAGTCATCTTCCTTTGATTTGAGGGGCACCGTAAAACCGATACCCGCCTCCAGAGGATTGGTCTGATCACTGAACTCATAACCGGCGAAGATCAATCCTGATTCAATACGCAACATATCAAGGGCCGCCAATCCCAAGGGCAACATACCTTTCGGCTCACCCACTTCCCAGATCGAATCAAAGACCGCAGTTGCATCCTTGGGATGACAAAACACTTCGTAGCCCAATTCACCAGAATAACCGGTTCGACTCACGACCACAGGTGCACCGTGAAAATCATGCATACGACCGATGGTGAAGCGAAACCAGCCGAGTTCATCTACGGTCGCTTGTGTTGGCGGAGTCCAAATAACCTGATCAAGAATCTCCCGTGACAGCGGACCTTGTACAGCAACGTTACACAGGTGATCGGTTGACGAGCGTACCCAGGCATTCAACCCGCGCGCTTCTGCCAGTTCACGCAGCCACAAACCCGATTCATCATTACCCCCGATCCAGCGAAAATTGGTGTCCCCCAATCGATACACCGTACCATCGTCAATCATGCCACCATGCTCGTAACACATCGCGGTGTACACCACTTGCCCAACACTGAGCTTCTTCATGTTTCGGGTAACGGCAAGTTGCATTAAGGCCTCTGCATCCGGCCCGGTGACTTCGTATTTCCGTAACGGTGACAGATCCATGATCGCGGCTTTCTCACGACAGGCCCAGTACTCGGCAGTCGCTCCATGATCTCTCATTTGATTCGCCAGCCAAAAACCGTTGTACTCGACAAAGTCACGCGTATGACGCGAGAAACACTCATGAAAACCGGTCTCTTTGGTTTCTTCCACATCGGCCTCCGGTGACTTGCGCCAACCGATTGAACGTTTAAAGGATTCTTTTTCGTGATAAACCCTGAGCTGAATATCGGTCGGGTTCCAACCGTTGGCGGGATCGACATCACACGGGCAAGCACTGCTGACACAGACCAGATCGGTGAGCGCACGCAGCATCACGTAATCACCGGGACGTGACCAGGGTTCGTCCATGCCAAGCGCGTTGGTATCGTCCAGCAGTGTATTGAAAAAGAAGTTGATTGCAGGCCATCCGCCTCGAGGCTTGACAGAGAAATGACCGAGTTCAATGTTCATATTATCTGAACAATTGACATGACCTGGGTAACCCAGATCATCGTAATAGCGTCCTGTGCAGGCAAGACCAAACGTATCATGCCGACCACAAGTATCCTGAACAATTTCAACCAGCGGTTCATGATCAACGCTGAAGTACTTTGAGAATATGCCAGGTGCCGGATACAAGGAACCCATCAAGGAGCGCGTCGTGGTTGGATCGATTTCTCGCTCAAGCCCTTTGTCGAGGGCACGTCGCGAAAAGGCCTGGAAATCGGAACACTCCCTGCCCTTGACATCCAATACCTGAATGAATTGACCTGCCTTGACTTCATAAGCAAAGGCGTGACCTGGCAGAATATTTTCATCAAGCAATGGATCAGCCAAGGGATCCGGTGCCTGCATGCCGCCTTTGGGTGTCGCCGGTTTGCTGCGACGTCGATACAAGATAATGTCTGAAGGTACGTCTTGCGCATCCGGTGACATAGGCCCACCTGGCGCGCAAACTATCAACAAGCCGTCAGTTGCCGCATGAAATGTTTCCATATCCCCGGCCCGACTCGCATCATTAAATACCGAGACAGCATCAGCACGCCCGAGATCAAATCCTGCCGTTTTTAAAGCCGACAATACACGTTGACCACTGCTACCACCGTATTGCAAGGTATCTTGCATTGCCAGTGGTGTGCCCGAACCACATGCGCCCAACATGCCCGCATCGGATTTTCCATCGGGCGTAAAGAAAACCATTTCCGCACGTTGCA
>CAYULV010000278.1:4089-5153 GCA_964445655.1 uncultured Granulosicoccaceae bacterium
ATCAGTGCAGTGATAGCTGTCATCGCCAGCGCCATCATGATGGTCTGGTTGACCCCGAGCATCATCTCCGGCAAGGCATAAGGTAATTCAACCTTATAGAATTTTTGCCAACGGTTGCAGCCGTTAGCAGTGGCTGCTTCTTTTAATACTTCAGGTACCCGCATCAAGCCTAGATAGGTGTAGCGTATCGCTGGCACAGTCGCATAAGCGAGGATGGCGATGATATTGGACAGATCCCCGACTTTGAACAACATGATGACCGGTATCAGATAAATAAACGACGGAAACGTCTGCAAGGTATCGCAGATCGACATGACGACACGCGCCACCAATGGCGAGCGAGACGCCCAGATACCGATCGGTACACCCATCGCGACACAAATCAGCACCGCTGAGAAAACGAGATAGACCGTCAACATCGCTGGTTCCCAGAAACCAGTCAACATGATCATACTCGACAAGAATGTGGTCAGCAGCATGACCCCCATGCCACCCAGACGCCATCCACTGTAAGCAATCACGCCGATGAGCACGGTCCACGGCAGCCACAAAAAGAAATTGCGTAGTGGAATCAACATTTCTACCGTGATGAAATCACGTGTAGGATTGATGTAAGGGTAGGCATTTTTGGAAAATGCACGCACCGCAACATCGAGTTCCTTGCCTAAGGTGAAGGTATATTTTTTTGGTAAAACCGCAAGTTCACGAAAAAAACTGGATGCAATAAAAGCGACGACCAATACAGCAATGAAGATAAACAAATGCTTGTGTCGATCCATCCAGCTGGCGCCGAACATCTTGTGCGCATCACGCCGGGCATAAGCTTGAGTCAATCGATCAAGGACAACGGCAATCAATACAATGGCAATACCTTGTTCGACGGCAGCACCGAGCTTGAGCTGTTGCAGGGAATACAAGAGTTTCTGCCCCAGTCCCGACGCCCCTACCAGCGAGGCGATGACCGCCATGGCAAGCGTTTGCATCACCACCTGATTCAAGCCGAGCATCAGGGTCCGTTTTGATGTCGGTAGTTGCACCTTCCACAACAACTGCCGTGGCGTGCA
>CAYULV010000279.1:0-3872 GCA_964445655.1 uncultured Granulosicoccaceae bacterium
CCATCGGCGGCAAACCACAGCGCCAGCAATGTCGGCCATAAAAGCAGATAAATGCCGATCGGCCGATTGAGTCGGGTCAGCGCGATGAATGCGGGAAATTTGTTTTTCGTTTCGCTGTCATACACAAGCATATCGTCCACCAGAGTGGTGTCACAGGTTATAGTAGCCGGTTGTCACCTTACAGTTGTGTTTTCGAGGAACAATAAATGAGCTCACCATTTGACTATGACTTGATCGCCATTGGTGGTGGTAGTGGTGGCATTGCCACAGCCAACCGCGCAGGTAGCTACGGTGCTCGCGTCCTGCTGATAGAGGCGTCCGAAGAAATGGGCGGAACCTGTGTCAATCGTGGTTGCGTGCCGAAAAAGGTCATGTGGTATGGCGCGTCTCTATCGCAGGCCTTGAATGATGCGACCAGTTATGGGTTTGATGTGTCTGTAAATGGCTTCAGCTGGTCCAAGTTGGTCGAAAAGCGCGAAGCTTATATCAGCAATATCAATAAGGCCTACGACAAATACCTCGGTCAAAACAAGGTTGAGGCCATCACCGGATACGCCTCCCTCTCAGATGCCAATACGGTAAAAGTGGGTGACAAGCAATTCACAGCTGAACGTATTGTCATCGCAACCGGCGGTGCGCCCAGTGTCCCCGATATCCCTGGCAAGGAGCTCGCAGTCACCTCCGATGGTTTCTTCGAGTTCACAGAGCAGCCTGGCAAAGTGTTGGTGATTGGCGCAGGTTATATTGCGGTAGAACTCGCTGGCATGATGCAAACGCTGGGCAGCGATGTGACCTTGGCTATCCGCCATGACAAGTTTTTGCGAGGCTTTGAACCCTTGCTGCAAGATCAGCTCATGGAAGAAATGCGGGCCGAGGGTGTAACCATAGAAACTCAATTCACCACGGCTGAACTGCAGCGCAGTAAAGACAGCATTGTCGCGCTTGGAGAAAACGGCAAGCAACTCGGTGGCTTTGATGCGGTCGTTTTTGCTGTCGGACGTTCCCCTGCGACGCAATCAATCGGTCTCGACGCAGCTGGCGTCACAACGGACAAACGCGGCTATATCCCGGTCGATAAATACCAGCAAACCAATATCCCGAGCATCTTTGCCATCGGTGATGTAACTGGTCAGGCCGAATTGACACCCGTCGCCATCGCGGCAGGCAGACGCTTGGCCGACCGGATCTATGACAAGCAGGAAGGCCGACACCTGGATTACGCACTGATCCCCACAGTGGTGTTCAGCCACCCGCCTCTGGCGACCGTCGGTATGACAGAAGATCAAGCGCGCGAAGCATTTGGCGATGAGGTGAAGGTTTATCAGGCGTCTTTCACCGCCATGTACAACGCATTTACCGAACACAAGCCGAAAACCGCCATCAAGCTTGTGGTCACCGGCAGTGAGGAGCGGGTGGTCGGTATACATATGATCGGTCTGGCGGTCGACGAAATACTCCAGGGTTTTGCCGTTGCCATGCGAATGGGGGCAACGAAGAGTGACTTTGACGACACGATTGCCATACACCCGACTAGCGCCGAGGAGCTGGTTACGCTCCGCTAACGCGCCCAGTGCAGTTGATTTTGTGATCTGTCGCACATGGCAGAGTGCGTAACCATGAGGTGCAGATCACGCTGCGCTTACTTCTCTTGCGTGGATGATTTAACCGAACCAGTTCACGGCCGCTAACAGATGCATTGGGGCCATCGTGGAATGCGGTGGCAGGCAACGGTGGTATGAGCAAGGGTGCGCGGATGACAATCGTAGACACACAGGGGACGCGCCAGAAGGGCTTCTCTCTCCTGGAGTTGCTGATCACGATAGGGATAGCAGGAATATTGCTGGGCCTCGCGGTGCCTTCATTTTCGACGTTTCTCGATGATTCGAAAGTTTCTTCAGTGACCAACAACCTTGTCTACGCACTTCAGACGGCCCGATCCGAATCCATCAAGCGTTCAAGCGCTGTGGTTTTATGTCCCAGTACCAACGCAACGACAACAAACCCCACATGTAATGGCGGTTATGGTGATGGTTGGGTTGTATTCGCCGATGATGACGCTAGCGGCGCGCGAAACGGTACTGAGGAAATTATTCTTCAGGTTGAGTCGCAGCCCGGTGGATTCAGTTTCATTCCTGATGCGGCGTTTACCAATCGTGTTTTCTTCGGAGATACCGGATCTAGTACCAACTCCACAGGCGTACCCTTGTCTGGTCAGATCCAAATTTCCTTCGCTGGCAGCAGTGAGGTACGTAATGTACTGATCGCGGCCAATGGTCGAATCAGTTCAGAGACTCCATGATGCGACAATTTCCTCATTATAAAAAACATCAACGTGGTGTTGGCATCATCGAGGTTCTGGTGGCCTTGGTGGTTGTATCCCTGGGGGTACTTGGTATGGCCAACCTGCAATTGACAGGCATCAAGCACAGCAATAGCGGTTATAACCGTGCCAAAGCGCTGATGGTGGCTGGCAGTATTACCTCGCGTATGCGCGCCAATCGAGCCGGTGTGCTGGCTGGAAACTATAACGCCTATAGCTTCACTTCGAGTGAAACTACCTGTTCAGTCAGGCCCAATCCATATTGTCAGACCTTGGGAACAACTGCTGCCCAAAGTTGCTCGGTAGAGCAGCTTGCCACCTATGATCTTTTCAGTGCTTCCTGTGGCAACTGGGGCGCAACCGAGAATGCTGATGGCGGTGTGCAGGATTACTTGCCGCTCGGTGCCACATTGGATGTCAATTGTGACGATGCAACTTGCACCCCAATGTCAACGTATACAGTCGCTGTC
Organism: uncultured Granulosicoccaceae bacterium; assembly: GCA_964445655.1. GTDB lineage: Bacteria > Pseudomonadota > Gammaproteobacteria > Granulosicoccales > Granulosicoccaceae > Granulosicoccus. The sequence goes on from CAYULV010000279.1 coordinate 2,791, forward strand.
ACCTGGCCGGAATCGCAGAATGCATCGAATGATGCGGATTCAACGCACCGTGTACAAATCAGGTTCCGACCATGAGCAATAAACATCGCCAAAGTGGTTTATCTCTGATCGAGCTGATGATCGGCATGGTGCTGGGCTTGATCGTTATTGCAGCGGTTATCAATGTTTATACGGGTTCAAGCCGCTCTTCAAAATTTACTACAGGCTTGCAAACCATGCAGGAGAATGGCCGCTATGGTTTGTCAGTGCTACAACGAGAATTTCGGCTAGCTGGCTATTCGCCTAGCGGCAACATTCAAACAATCAATCTTGGCAGTAGCTCGGATACCGCTATAACAGTGACAACGACTGCGGCTTACGATTGCAACGGACGCGATACAGTAGCAACGGGTGGTATTGCTGAGAACACTTATGCACTGAATGTTGATAACGAGCTGGTTTGTACGGGCAACGTTGTACCGACGGCGATGCCTGTTGTTGAAGGTGTAGAGGCGTTTCGTGTCTTGTATGGGCTTGATACTGATGGGGATCCGGACACGGATGAGCCACAGCGGTATGTCCCGTATGCGGCAGTGTCGGATGTCTCAGAGATTGCAGCGCTGCGATTTGCCTTGCTCGTCAATTCCGGCACGTCGATACGCAGTCGCGTCCGCAATGAAACACATGTCGTGTTGGATCAGGAAGTTACCAGTAACGATCGTTTTGCCCGCGAAGTCTTTACGACAACCGTAAAGCTGCGTAATCGTCGTGAAAACTAGAACAAGATAAACGCGAGGGTGGTGATGATAAAAACCAGACAAAAGCAGGAAGGTGTTGCACTGGTAGTAAGCCTCGTGCTGCTGGTCGCAGTGACCATTCTGGGTATTACGACCTTGTCCGGTACCCGCCTGAATCACAAGATCACCAGTAACTCGCAAAACAAGGCCATTGCCTTCGAGGTTGCCGAATCTGGTCTTGCAGCAGTGTGGCGTCAGGATTACTTGTTGGCGTCGATCAAGGATAGCAGTAATGCCTTGAACGATCCGGTTCCACTTGTGCGCCCTGATGCTGATACCGGCATGAATACAGAGTTTGATATCACT
>CAYULV010000279.1:3972-5122 GCA_964445655.1 uncultured Granulosicoccaceae bacterium
GGTATCATCGGTATTCTTCTCGCCGTAGCCATACCTAGCTATTCGTCCTACTTGCAGGATTCGCGCAGAACGGATGCGGTTACCGTATTACTTGAAGTTGCCGGAGAACAGGAACGTTTCTTTGCGGAGAACAACAGTTACGCGGCGACTATGGCAGATCTTGGCTATGGCACCGGTACGCAGAACAGCTACGCATCGCAAGAAGGTCATTACAATGTGTCGGTATCTGCTCAAACTGCCAGGACTTACACGCTGACGGCTACCCCAGTGGCAAACGGCGCACAAGCTAGCGATGCGTGCGGCAATTTCATGGTAACCAGCACTGGTGGCAGGTCGGTTACGGGCACTGCGACAGATTGCTGGCGATAAGATTCCCGGGCCTCACAGGAAGCCCTTGTTTTGCGCCTCAAACGATTCCCTGGCTCTCCAGATATTCCTCATAGTTACCGCGATAGTCAGTAATACCGTTCTCTGAGAGTTCCACGACACGGTTGGCCAGTGAGCTGACGAATTCACGATCGTGGCTGACGAAAATAACGGTACCCTCGTAAAGATCAACCGCCAGGTTCAACGATTCGATTGATTCCATATCCAGATGATTTGTCGGTTCGTCGAGGATCATCACATTCGGTGATTGCAACATCATCTTGCCGAACAACAGTCTCCCTTGTTCGCCACCAGAAACCACATTGACGGGCTTTTTGATGTCGTCCTTACCGAACAAGAGTCGGCCGAGAATGCCACGGATTTCCTGTTCATCGTGGTTCTCATTGCCCCACTGGCTCATCCAGTCAAAGATCGGTACCGGTTTGGAAAAATCATCGGCATGATCTTGTGCGAAATAGCCAATTTTCGCATTCTCGGCCCATTTGATCGAGCCCGATGACTGCTCCAGTGCGCTGGCCAGAAGCCGTACCAGGGTTGTCTTGCCGATACCATTCGGGCCGATGACGGCGACCTTGTCACCCGCTTCGAGCATAAGATTAAGGTTCTTCAGAACATCAAGATTCTCGTAGGAGTGACTGAGGTTCTCCAGCTCCACAGCGTTTCTGAAGAGCTTCTTTTCCATATCAAAGCGGATATAAGGATTTTGCCGGCTCGATGGTTTCATCTTCTCGATGGACAGTTTCTCGATCTGTTTCTGTCGAGA
>CAYULV010000280.1:0-5092 GCA_964445655.1 uncultured Granulosicoccaceae bacterium
CTGCTCTTGCTGCCTCAGCAGCAGCCAGGCGTTCCGCCTCTGCTCTTGCTGCCTCAGCAGCAGCCAGGCGTTCCGCCTCTGCTCTTGCTGCCTCCGCAGCCGCCAAACGTTCCGCCTCTGCTCTCGCTGCCTCGGCAGCAGCTAATCGATCTGCCTCTGCTCTTGCTGCCTCTGCAGCAGCTAATCGTTCCGCCTCTGCGTTCGCCTCTGTTTCCTCAACAAGCCGTTCGGTATCTTCTTCCGAACTACTTTTACCCTGAGCACTTTCACGCCGAAGGAATTCGATACGCGTCATCAACTCAACGAATTCAGGCTCGCCATAGCCAAACAATACGCGGTCCATTGAATTGACTCTGTTCGTTGCAACGTCAAAGTCGCCGTTGGCAACCAAATCCTCAAGCGAAGAGAGTTCGGCCTTGAATCGACCATACATACCACTCGCATAGGCTGAGTCTGTCAGAGGATCCGTTCCACCTGCTTCCTGAGCATTGACAGTATCGTCCAAACGCTCGGTAGGAGTATTTATAGATACGGTAGTCCCGTCGGTTTCGGAACCGATCGGTAAAGGTGATTCGATAACATCGGTGCCGGTCGCGTCAGCAACGATCGGCGTTTTCGGTGGCAACAAATACGTATGTGCCAGGAAACCAAACCCTCCAAGAACCAAAATCGATAACGAAAGCAATCCGTAGCGAAGCAACGCTGGCATCTCGTCTGGATTAGCATCGACTTGATGAACCTTGCGCATGTCTTCAGCGAAAGATATGTCTCGCTCACCGCGATCAGAACGCGAATAGTTATCGTTGGCAAGGTCGTACCGAGGTTTCGGCGCCTTGGGGGGAGAAACGCCATCGTTCAGAAAATCAAAATCACTGTCAGTCTGAAGACTATTATTTGTCGTCTGATCTTTTAGCGTTTCACCGATCACGCTTGTGCCAGCCCTGAGCGCACCCGATGTTGACACGGGTACAGGCTCGCGAATTTGTGGCATCTTGATTTTTGTGCGCACTTTCTGAGACGCACGCGCAGCCTGATGCGGGTTCACCGTTTTGTCTACGCGATTTCCTTTTTCCGCAGCCGGCTTTTTCTCGACGAGAAAATCGAACATCGACGTATCATCGTGATCCACTGGATCGATTTCTTGTTTTGGCATAGCAATTCAAACGACTCGACAAATAGCAACCTTCGGGCACTTTACAAGTCTGGGGAGACATGATATCCGATCTGCTTACCGGATTCGGCTCAAATCGGGCAACATCCCGGCGGATTAGTCGAGGAATTCACACTTTTGTCGGGGAATTTGGGGGAATTTGACCGAGCAGAGCCGAAGCTCTGTATTACGGCAGAATTACGGTCCAAATCAATTCGCTCAATCCGGCGTCAGGATGCGCCGGCAGAAACAGGGTCGCACTGCGCGCCCCATCGGGGCCATTCGCCAGCCAGGCGCCTTCGCGCACAATGACCGCTTCATGTCGATTTTCTCCGTCAATCCGTGGTGCGTGACTAAACCGCGGATCAGCAAGAAACGATTTTTCCAGCTCGACGCCTGTTTCATCCAGCCAGTAAATGGTTGCATCTCCTGGCCGCGGCCCGAAACTCTCCCGAGGTGAATTGTTATTAGATGCCGATTCGAATACCTGATGAACGCGCAAGCCATTTTCATTAAACTCAAACAACACGCGAATACCAGCCTGTGATGAAGTGGCCATCACTAGCAAACACAACAACATCGCACGGTATAGCTTCATCATTGAACTGTTACCTGCCATTGCCAGGAAAAAATCCCTGCATGAGGTGATGGTTGACGAATCGCCCCGGTGATATCACTGACAATAAGCTCCAATGTATGTTGCCCGGGTAGCGGACTAATGGAAACTCGCTTCTGATCGCTTTCATCCGTTATGTCTTCGCCATTCAATTTCCATTGAACCTGTTGCACCAAATCACCGAACAAGGTGGATACAGAAAAATCCTGAGTCGCCCCTGCATCCAACTGCACTGCAGTTGATATGGGAGAAAAACCGCGTATACCTTCAGTCATTCGATAGAGACTGAGTATCCATTGTTCACTGTTGACCGGGCCAAACGGATCACTGTATCGACGCATGCGACTGCTTGACGTTGGCCGAAAAACCCCTCGACTTCGATACAAGCCGCCTTCAAACACTCCGACACCCTGATCATCTGTCTGTGATGGCAAAGGCAATGAAGGGTCGATCCAAGCATGCCATGGCACGCGTTCAGGATCAGAGGTAAAAGCAATGTTCGGATAATTTTGAGTGATGGACGCAGGGCCGAGCCTTTCCACGATTTCAGCGTCAACATATTCATCGGCAAGCCCAGCCAGACTGTGTCCAAGCTCGTGCAACGCGATCTCAGGAGCGAAAGCGGATGTCACCGCGATACTGCCACCGCTATTGGCACTTCCGCCAAAACGTAAATCATTGACCAACAGAATTATCTGATCAAGATCAGGGTATTCGCGTAAAGCGGTCTCGAAAACTTGCAAGGTATTGGCGCACACCAGTCGAATGACATCGAGGCAGTTATAAGCGCTGTCAAACGCCGTATCACGACTGTCAACGACATCGTTGTCATCAGCTCCCGAGTCAGTTGAGACCGTTTCGATCATGTGAATATTGAACGCATCCAGATGAGCCGCTATACCCATATCGGAGCGCAGCATGTCTATCATTGTCTCGGCATGGAGACGAAGCAAGGCTTGTTGATCCACACGATAGCCGTCACCGAGAATGACAAGATTAACGCCGGCGCCTCGCTCGCTGCCAACCAAGGTTCTACCAAAGCCGCTAGCCGACACCGGATGCAATCTGATTGGTACGATTTCACGACGGGGCGCACCAAACGCATCGGTTGCGATCAAAACAAGATTGACGTCGATGACTTCAGGGATTTCGCCAACAGTCAATTCGATCGAGCCACCGACGACACGCGTACTGACGAAGGCATTCGGTTCTACGGTGAGCACGACAGGAGCACCATCATTGTCAACGTCATCCGGAAATACGCTCACGATCAGCGACTGACCGGAATCCATGGCAAGTGGAAATTGACTCAAATTGAGAATCGGCGCGTCATTGACATCGATGACTTCGATAACCACATTCAGCAACTCATCAAACAGCCCACTGGGGTCAGTCACCCGCAGCGTCATGTTTTGAGTAAATCCGACATCGCTTTGCTGTGGCACACCGGTCAATCGACCAGTAAGTGGATTCAACGATAACCAGGCTGGTAAACCGCTGCCCGAGAATGTCAGTGCATCGTCATCGATATCGGTAGCCTCTATCACGGCTACAAATGGCCTGCCTTGTTCGGCAACTCGAGGAATATCGACACCAATAATCGGCGCTTGATTGATAGCAGGCAGATCGTTCAACTCATCAGTTGAATCGTCTGCGCTAGAGGAAGAAGAGTTACAAGCTGACAGGCACAGCAATGATCCCAGAATGAAAATATTCCGAATTTTTAGCGACAACCATTCACTCTTGTTACTCATGGCTTCCCGTCCACATTGCCGCTCTATCCCTGGAACGTAACAATGTTACAAATCTTCACGTGCAAGTGCGGTTTCAATATAGATCTTGCGTAACTCGGTACTAACTGGACCTGGTTTACCATCACCAAGTACCACCTTATCGATACTTACAACCGGCGTAACAAACGACGATGCACTGGTTATAAAAGCTTCCTGTGCTTGTTTGGCATCAACAACGGTAAAGGGTTCCTCAAGAATGTCGTAATTTGCATCGCGTGCAAACCGCAGTACCGCATCGCGAGTTATGCCACTGAGAATCTCGTTGCCAAGATGTCGCGTCTGAATAACCCGATCCGGGCGAACTATATAGGCATTATTGGAAGTTCCCTCGGTAATAAAACCATCTTCCACCATCCAGGCATCATCCGCCCCGGCATCAATGGCTGCCTGCTTGCCAAGGCTAGGCGCCAACAATCCGACGGTCTTGATATCACGACGCTTCCAGCGAATGTCAGGAATCGTAATTATCTTGATGCCGGTTGTTGCCGTCGGTGAATCAAGCAAGGACTTGACTTGCGTAAACATCACTAGCGAGGACTTGGGGTTTTGCGGAAAAGCAAAATCTCTGTCCGCAACACCACGCGATACCTGCAAATACAATAGCCCTTCAGTCACATTATTCAACTGCACCAATTTTTCCTGAGCAGCAACAATGTCCTCATCGGTGCACGGAGGGGCCATGGATAGTTCGGACAAGGATCGGGCCAGCCGTTTCAGATGTGCTCGATTATCGATCAAGCGACCACCGAGTACAGTCGCAACTTCGTACACCGCATCAGCAAAGAGAAAGCCTCGATCAAGCACCGAGATCTTGGCGTCCTGCTCAGCGACAAATTCACCATTGACGTAAAACGTTCGACTCATTTATTTGCTTCCAAAAATAAACTGCGCATGTCGGCAATGCTGCCAACAACATGGTGAGGCTCATCGATGACATCCGGCCAAGGATCGCCATGTTGATTGAACCACAAGGTTTGTACACCTGCATTGTGCCCGCCGCCCACATCGGTCTCGGGATTATCACCTACATGCAACAGAGCACTGGGCGGCAAATCGAACAATTCAAGGCAACGGCGAAACATATGAGCATCAGGTTTAGGCGGATTATCGAGTGATGCCGCTTGAATATCCTCAAAGTAATGTTTGATGCCTATCTGTTCGAGATCCGCATTGCCATTGGTAATGGCTGCGAGGCGAAACTTTTTCTGCAAGGCATCGAGCATGTCGACGACACCATCGTACAAGCGCACATTGCTTCGAGCTCGATAGAACACGGCAAACGCCGTATCGGCGATATCCGGATCATAGCGGTAGGATTGCAACAAGCGACGAATGGACTCTATGCGAAGGGCAGTCACATCGGTCCACAAATGTGGTAGCTCTTTGCCCACAGCAACTCGATGTTCAACTAATGATTCCGGCGAGTGCGCCTTGGCGATCCGAGGCGTTTCTGCTGCAAACCAACGATACAGAGCCTCCTCCGCAGCGATGATCGCCGGTGCACAATCCCAGAAGGTATCATCCAGGTCAAAG
>CAYULV010000281.1:0-5080 GCA_964445655.1 uncultured Granulosicoccaceae bacterium
GTGGTGCTCAACGGTGCTGTTGTCGGCAAGAACTGCCTGATAGGGGCCAATGCGCTGGTAACCGAAGGTATGCAGATACCTGATGGTTCACTTGTGCTGGGCTCTCCCGCGAAACATATCAAGCCTTTGACTGATAAAGCGCTGGCCGGACTGCAGGATGCAGCACAACATTATATCGACAAGATAGATGTCTATAACAATGAGCTTCGCGAAGTGTCCAAACAGTAGTGCGAACTTGTAAATTGCTGATTCGCACCACTGTCAAGGCTACTTGCAAGTTGGGTAGCAGATTGTCTGTCTACCCACTACCCACTGTCTCTGCGTTGAAGCTCGCTTTGTCTAGCTGAGACTCATGCTCGACAGCGGACATTTATGCAACGACTGAGCTACATCTCCAGTACAGGTTCAGGATTGTTGTAGTCGGTGGATTCGATACGTGATTCAAAAGCCATCAAGCGTTTGTAAATAGACATCAATTCCACGATCGTCGTCCAGGAGTTGACCAGGAACTGAAAGGAATTCTCTACCCGACTGAAGGCGTTGTTGATCTGTTGATAAATTCCGAAAGTAATGGCTCCAGCAACGAATGTCGGCCCCAGTGCGACCAAGGGGATGAAATTGGCACCCTGCAGATAGGCGTAGCGGAATACATTGAAATAGAGGTAGTTGAAATAGAGCTTGAAGTAGTTCTTACGCACTCCCGAGAACAGTTCCTGAATTGTCGGAGGGGCAGCGCGCTCTTCATTGTCTTCCCCGTAGACCAGTTCTTTTCGATAAGCCGCCTCTACTTTCTGGTTGTTGAATTCCAATCCCGGTAGCCGGTAACCAACCGCCGCCAGCAGTACGGTGCCGAAGATGGCAGACATCAGAGCGAGGAACACCAGCGAACCATCAATGGCCCCGAAGAACGGTAGTTCCGTAACCTCGGCAGAGAGCGTCCAGAGTAAAGGCAGAAAGGCTATGAGCGTCATGATTGAGCTGACGAAAGCTGAGCCGAGACCTTCCATGATGCCGGCAAAGCGCATGGTGTCTTCCTGCACCCGCTGCGCGGCACCCTCGACAGAGCGCAAGCCTTGCCAGTGAACCATGTAGTAGTCGTTCATCGCTGTTCTCCAGCGAAAAACGTAATGTGATGTAAAAAACGCGAAGAGCACCAGAATGATGATATTCGGGACCAATATGTACAAAGCAGTGAGCAGTTGACCGTAGAACTGCGCTGCCGTGACGTTGCTCACCCCCGGTTCGGATAGCGCCAGTTGGATCATGTCGTAGAAGTCGCCGTACCAGTTATTCAGCCAGACTCCTAGTTGAACCTGGAAGTAGGACACGAGCAGGATCACGGCACTGCCACAAACAGCCCACCAATACCAACGGTTACGATCGATAAAAAACCACGCGATGCAAAACAGTACGGTAGACAATACGATGTACTGATACACCCACACTTTGCCCGGATTCAAAAACGGTGGGCGCTGCCCCTCTTCGGTGGGCAAGGCCTCTCGCATCAGGCTGAATGTGGATGCCAGTCCGTCGGCAAATCCGTACCAGATCAAGAGTGTGGTGAAAAACCAGCCAACGGCTGAGAGGAAAAAAACCTTGGGTCTCGGAAAGAACGATTGAAACATGGAGGCGGCCCGGGCTGTTAGAGAAGGTCGATAAAGACTCTTAGTCTAGTGTGGATTGCATCAGTTCGCCTTGTCTTTACGGTTTAGTGTTACAGGATGCTTCGCTGCGCTACTGCCGCCTCGGATAGTCGACTCGATCGGGGCTGTGGCTGCGGCTTGGTTTTCGATACACTAGCGGTTTTACCGCAGCAGATAGTCAATGGCTCAGTACGTCTACACCATGAATCGGGTCGGCAAGATCGTTCCACCCAAAAGAGAAATTCTGAAAAACATTTCCCTGTCGTTTTTCCCGGGCGCAAAGATTGGCGTTCTGGGGCTGAACGGGGCAGGTAAATCCACTCTGCTGAAGATCATGGCAGGGCGCGACACCGAGATCGAAGGTGAGGCTTACCCGATGCCTGGAATCAATATCGGCTATCTCGAGCAGGAGCCGGTACTCGACCCCAGCAAGACAGTTCGAGAGGTTGTGGAAGAGGCGCTGGGTGAGGTCAAATCGGCGCAGTCTCGTCTGGATGAGGTTTATGCCGCCTATGCTGAACCGGATGCCGACTTCGACGCGCTGGCGGCCGAGCAAGCGAAGCTTGAATCGATCATTGAAGCGGCGGATGCACACAACCTCGATCATCAAATGGATATTGCCGCCGATGCCCTGCGGTTGCCACCTTGGGATGCGAGCATCGAGCACTTGTCGGGTGGTGAGAAGCGCCGAGTTGCCTTGTGTCGTTTGTTGCTGTCTGGCCCCGACATGTTGTTACTTGACGAGCCGACCAACCACCTTGATGCCGATTCGGTTGCCTGGCTCGAACACTTCCTGCACGACTTCAATGGCACTGTCGTGGCGATTACCCACGACCGTTACTTCCTGGACAATGTGGCAGGGTGGATTCTGGAGCTCGATCGCGGGCATGGTATTCCCTACGAAGGTAACTATTCGGGCTGGCTGGATCAAAAATCTTCTCGACTTGAGATGGAATCCAAGCAGGAGTCATCGCACGCCAAGGCCATGAAGGCAGAACTGGAATGGGTTCGGCAGGGTGCAAAAGGGCGACAATCAAAATCGAAGGCGCGTCTGCAGCGCTTTGAAGAAATGCAATCGCAGGAATTTCAGAAGCGATCTGAAACCAACGAGATCTACATACCTCCAGGACCACGCTTGGGTGACAATGTTATCGACTTTGAAAACGTCACAAAGTCCTATGGTGATCGCGTGCTGATTGAAGACTTGTCATTCAGTATGCCCAAAGGGTCGATCGTCGGCGTCATAGGTGGCAATGGTGCGGGCAAGTCAACGCTCTTTCGTATGTTGATGGGGCGAGAACAACCAGACTCAGGTGAGATAAAAGTGGGTGAGACTGTAAAGCTTGCCTATGTCGATCAAAGCCGAGATGACCTTGACGGTGATAAGACAGTCTTCGAAGTCTTGTCGGAAGGTAGCGATATCATCACGATCAACAACTACGACGTGCCAGCGCGTCAATATGTCGGTCGTTTCAATTTCAAAGGCAGTGATCAGCAAAAAATCGTCAAGGAGTTATCCGGTGGTGAGCGTGGGCGTTTGCATCTTGCCTTGACGCTGAAGCAGGGAGCCAATGTGCTACTGCTTGATGAACCTTCAAACGATCTTGATGTGGAAACCCTGCGTGCTCTTGAAGAGGCGCTGCTTGATTTCGCCGGCTCTGCCATCGTGATATCGCACGATCGTTGGTTTCTGGATCGCGTCGCGACACATATTCTGGCTTACGAGGACCCAAGCGAAATTAATTTCTTTGCCGGGAACTACGCAGAGTATGAGGCTGATCGCCGTGAACGTCTCGGTGACGCTGCTGTGCAACCCAAACGTGTACGTTACAAAAAGCTGGCTGTTTAGGCATGCCATAAGTGTGCGCAAGGTGCGCCCAGGGTGCGCTCTAAGCATGCAGCGATAACAACAACAGAGGAATCGACAAACGCATGTTGACGAATAAAGATCTGGCTGAAAAGGGATTGCAGGCAACATTGGTTGAGCATCCCCTGGTGCAACACAAACTCAGCCTGATGCGTAACAAGTCTCAGTCGTCCTCGGCCTTTCGCGCCTTGTTGCGCGAAATTTCCTGGCTGCTGTGTTACGAAGTTACCAGCGACTTACCGCTGGAGTTGCGTGATATCGAGACACCTGTTGAGCCGATGAAAGCGCCGATGTTGATGGGTCGCAAACTTGCGTTCATCTCAATCCTTCGTGCGGGCAATGGCATGCTCGACGGTATGCTCGATGTCATCCCATCAGCGCGTGTTGGTCATGTCGGCCTATACCGAGACCCCGAGACGCTTGAGGCGGTCGAGTACTACTACAAGGTGCCCAACAATATGGAGAACCGCCTTATTGTCGTGGTGGATCCAATGTTGGCAACGGCCAACTCGGCTATCGCTGCGGTTCATCGGCTCAAACAAGGTGGCGCGAAGAACATGCGTTTTGTCTGTCTTATCTCAGCGCCCGAAGGTATCAAAGCCTTCAACCAGGCGCACCCTGATGTATCCATTGTTACTGCAGCCGTTGACACCCATCTTAATGATCACGGTTACATCGTGCCCGGTCTTGGTGATGCGGGTGACCGTATATTCGGCACGAAGTAATGCGGAATGAGTGAGGCAAGTGAACAAGATACGCCGCGAAAAAGGACCGGTCGTAAGCGCGGGCGCGGTCGTCGACAAGCGGACAGCAGTGTTTTCGAGCAGAAGCCGTTCAAACAGCCTCGTCACCGACTGCCCCCCGTTGCATTTGCTTCTGAAGACGAAATTGAAGTCATTCATCATGCTTCACTGAAGCTGCTTGAAGAATTCGGCATAGCGGTTCTCCACGACGAATCACGAGACATGATGATTGGCGCCGGTGGCGAACTGATTACCGGAACGAATCGTGTTCGCTTTGCATCTGAGCTGATCATGCAATTGATGAGCACAGTGCCGTCGAGTTTTACACTGCATGCGCGTAACCCTCTGCACAATGTGCACCTTGGTGGGGATCACATGGCGTTCTGCATGATGGGCAGTGCTCCGAATGCCTCTTGTCTTGATCAAGGACGGCGAACCGGCAATACCACTGACTTTCAGAATTTCCTTAAGATTGCCCAGCAGCACAATATCATTCATATGAATGGTGGCTATCCCTGCGAGCCTGTGGATATCCATGCATCCATTCGACATCTGGATTGTATTTATGATCTTGCCACATTGACTGACAAGGCTTTCAGCATCTATTCACTGGGTAGTGATCGCAATCGCGATGGACTGGAAATGACGCGCATCGCTCGCAACGTTAGCGTTGATACATTCAAAACTGAGCCATCAGTCTGGACGGTCATCAATACCAACTCTCCGATGCAGCTGGATATTCCGATGCTGCAGGGGATCATAGAAATGGCATCCATGGGGCAGGTGTCGGTGATTACGCCATTCACCTTGTCGGGCGCCATGGCGCC
>CAYULV010000282.1:0-5070 GCA_964445655.1 uncultured Granulosicoccaceae bacterium
TCTTCACACTGTGTGCAGGTATAAGGAACGTTGCGTCGACCGTGCTCGAATTCGAAAACCTTGATGCGTGAGAACGCCGGAGCAAACAAACCTTCATGCTCGAGTGAACAGGCTATTTCACATTGCAGGCAACTGGTGCATTTGTCTGCATCCAGAATGAGTTGCTTGGTCATTCAAGCTTGCTCCTTTTGTTTGGGTAACTAACGCTCTTTATTATTATCGCAACATGGTTTTGGCGGCCATGCCAAGAACGTCGTCCCACACGGAACCGTCGTTGTCGCTATCAAGCAGAGAGGTCAACAAACCACCTGAGCTACTGCGATTGACGGCTCCGCGATTGCCGCCAATAACTCTCTTGCCCAAGCTGCCCATGACCATTGTCGCAACGATTGGCAGCATCTTTTTGAGAATGGTGGAACTGATGCCAGACTTGTGTGACGCGCGCTTTGCCACTTCCCGGCTGACATCCTTGTTACCCAGGATATGTCCGAGAATGTCGTTGCCGTCTTTAGTGGTCGTCGAGTTGCCGAGCGAGCCTGGCTGTTCCATGTACTTGGCGTGTTCGCCGGTACGAAGCGCTTCCAGCAAATCATCCATTCCTGGCGCTTCTCTGGTGTTGTTCTGAAGTCCACGTTGTAGTGCCGGTATCAGCTCCTCAACCGCAACGCGGGTTTCCTTTTCGGACAGATCAAACTGTTTTTGCAGCTGACTGAGTGCCGGATTGTTGCCAGCGCCCAGGAGCTCTTCGAGGATTTTGTTCATGTAGCTTGACTCGTTATAAGGCGGATAAGCCGAGACTCACAAGCCTATCACCTAATGTCAGAGTACGAACCAAGCCAGTTCAGGAGTTCTGTCAGGTCAGGAGCTCATCGTCGAGCATTGGATCATCGAGTTGATCATCCAGTATGAATGCTTCCCAATCTTCCAGGATTTCACGAAAGTGCTTCAAAGCTACGGTGTAAGGACCGTCCGGCTCGGCTGCGCTGTCTCCGTCAACATTGTTGCCTTGCAACCTGTCTATGACCACGCCGTCCGGGGTTATGGTCACACTGTGAGCATTGCCGATGAATTCGCGCGAGTCATCCGACTCATCCTCGATGGCCGTGAGGTCTTCCATCAGGTCGTGACAAATATGGTCGCTGCCCTGAACGTCCACTTCAAGGAAAGTCATCAGAATCTTTTCAGACGCTGGGCCGCGAGCACGGGGACTTCCGTCCTTGTCAAAGAAGAAGTTATGGTTTCGTGCCATGGGTCGTCGGGTCGGTAGCCGTCGAGTCGTGTCTCTATCCTACTAAAATCAGTGCGAATTGCCAGCCTTATCACAAAATCTTGTGCCGATGCGCGCTGGCCGACTGTAAAAACTCTGGAAAACCACCCTGTTCCTGTCCCAGCCTACTATGAAATCATTTGGGTTACGATTATCCTGCTCGGTTCGTTCGGAACTATTGTTCGACATCGTCATGCGCTTTATCATCAACAAATCAATCCCTTGGCGCGGTAAGGGTTAGGAACTGACACACATGCGGCTTTTGCTGGTCGAAGATGATCCTGATCTGGTCGCTCTGCTCAAGAGCGATCTGGTCAAGGCGGGGTTTGCGGTAGACGTCGCCAACAACGGCGTTGATGCCGAGCACCTGGGAAATACCGAACCTTATGATGCGGTAATTCTCGATCTCGGCTTGCCGCAAAAGCCGGGTATGGATGTGCTGGAGGCTTGGCGCAAGGCCAAGAACAAGGTGCCTGTCATCGTGCTCACCGCACGTGATCAATGGTACGAGCGCGTCGATGGTTTCAAGGCGGGTGCGGACGACTATCTGGGTAAGCCCTTTCATACCGAAGAACTGCTCGCCAGGGTACGTGCATTGATCTATCGCCGTCACGGTCGCACGGCGTATCAGATAGAAACCCGCAGCCTGAAACTTGACGAGGACATACAAGAAGTCGAAGTCGATAACAAGGAGCGTTATCAGCTGACCGGCACGGAATTTCGTTTACTGCGCTACATGATGTTGAACAGTGGTCGTATCTTGTCCAAATCCGTTCTCGTTGAGCATGTCTATGATCAGGAGTCCGAACGCGAAAGTAATCTGATCGAAGTGTATATTCGGCGACTGCGGGAAAAAATTGGCACCCAGATGATCCTGACCAAACGCGGGCAGGGTTATGTTTTCAACGATCCAGTAGCCTGACCGACCCTGCGCGACGTATCGCTTGAACTCCCTTGAGCGCAGCCTGCAGGCGGGTATGATTGCAAGCCTCGTCGTCCTGATGTTCATCTTCTGGTGGGCTGGTACCCTGACCAGCCGTCAACTCAGTGAGAGCTTCGTTTACTCACGCCTGCAAGTAGAAGCGCGAAATCTTGAACGTTCTCTTCTTATAGATCAACTGGGCATCAGATCTTCAGCGCAATTAACTGAACATATTGATTATCGGTATGAATTACCGGCATCTGGACGTTATTTTGTTATTCGCCTTGACGATGGCAATGAGCTGATGTCTCGATCCGCCTGGGATCAAAACCTCATCGTGCCGACGCTTGCGGCAGGGCAACAAATCAAGCGTCGAATGCTGGGGCGAGGTGAATCACCTTTACTGGTCTGGTCTGGTGCTTACGCGCGCGAAGGCCAGACTTTCACGATATCGGTTGCCGAGGATGTTTCGCCGATCGAATCCCGATTACGTGTTTTTCAATGGTTGTTTGCTGGAATTGCGCTCGCCATACTTGCCGCGCTTGTCGCAGTACAGCATTACATCGTCAAGGGATCGGTTTCGCAACTGGATGCGATAAGACACGATATAAATCGCCTTGAGCGCGGCAAAGTCACTTCTCTGTCAGAAGATGTGCCGGTTGAGATCATGCCGTTGGTACGGGAATTCAATCGTCTGTTATTGCGTTTTGATCAGCGCTTGCGCCAGTCAAGAAATGCGGTGGGGAATCTGGCACATGCCGTCAAGGGGCCGATGAATCTTTTGCTGCGAGCGGCTGAGAAAGAAAGTGATGATTCCGTTCACCTGCATGCGGAACGGATCAGCACGCTGATCGATGGTGAACTCAAACGAGCGCGCTTGGCTGGACGAGGCGCAGTTGGCCAGCGTTTTGATATCGACGCAGAGTTACCCCCCTTGATCGGATTGTTGCAGCAGGTGTACGCCGAGAAAAAGATTGATGTGCGCTACAGCATCGGTCCAGATGTGCAATTGCTGCATGACCGTCAAGACATGCTGGAGTTGATCGGCAACCTTCTGGACAATGCCGTGAAGTGGGCCAACGGTGTCGTGATGGTCAATGTACGTAGTGCCAATGGTGTGTTGTTTGAAGTCGAAGACGACGGTCCTGGCTGTTCACCCGAGGAAATCAGTCAGCTGACCGATCGGGGAGTGCGACTCGATGAGTCAATATCCGGGCATGGTCTGGGCCTGTCGATCGTCAAAGACATTGTGGATACTTATGACGGTAAGCTCGACTTTGACAAGTCGTCCAGGCTGGGCGGATTCCGGGCCAGAGTTCATTTGCCTGATGTTGTTGAATACAAAGCTCGTTAGCGCATTTTGCCCGCTGTTGTTTTCCCGCTTTTTTAAATCAGTGTGATAACGGGTTTTTTCTGATTGCGTCGAAACAGGCAAGCGGTATGTCCAATCGATTGTACGGTGACAGCCCTTGTTGCCTTGCACAAGGCGTCGAGTTGCTCGGCCCTGGCATCTCGTCCATCGGCGCTGAGCTTGATTTTCACCAACTCGTGATGTTCCAGTGCACGCTCCAGTTCCGCGGTGACCGCAGGCGTCAGTCCGTGTTGCCCGAGTCTGACGACCGGTTTCAGTCCGTGAGCGAGAGCCCGCAGCTGTTTGATCTGGTCCTTTTGCAGGGGCTTTTCAGTTTTCATGTTTTATACGAGTGATCGGTGTAGGTTAACTGGCCGTAACTAATGCATGTGTAATGCTCATGGGATGCTAGTGTAATGGTTCGGCGATGTGCCTTGGGTGGTCAAGGCTTTGCGACAAGGATCGAAAACAGTTGTGCGAAGTAAAAGCAGTGATCGATGGCTGAAGGAACATGTCAGTGACCGACATGTCCAGCAGGCGCAAACGGACGGTTATCGTTCCCGAGCGGTTTATAAGCTGATCGAACTTGATGAAAAAGACCAGCTGATCAAGCCTTCGAGCATCATTGTCGAGCTCGGCGCAGCGCCAGGGGGTTGGACGCAATATATCGCTTCGAAAATCGGTCCTGAAGGAAAAATCATTGCCTCAGACATTCTGCCAATGGACAGCGTGGCTGGAAGTGCAGATGCCATGATCTTCATTTTGGGAGATTTTACTGAACAAAGTGTGGCCGATGCTATCGAAGCGGAAGTAGGGGAAAGTGGCGCCGACCTTGTTTTGTCTGATATGGCTCCTAACTTAAGTGGGGTGGCTTCGAGTGATCAGGCTCGAGCCATGGGTCTTGTGGAAATGGCACTGGATACCGCTTCGCGTGTGTTGAACCCGAAGGGGACTTTTGTGGCGAAGGTCTTTCAGGGCGAGGGTTTCGACGCTTTTTTGCGGGAACTCAGGTCTCAGTTCCAACAGGTAAAGATCCGAAAGCCGGATGCATCGCGATCTCGTAGCCGCGAGGTCTATGTGGTGGCAAGGAACTTGATATGATGGTGGGTCTCCCGCCATTTTTGGCAATCATGAGGATGGGCATGGGCCCGGACTCCTTGGGGTAATTCTTTGAGCGATCTACTGAAAAACGTCCTGTTGTGGGTTGTCATCGCAGTCATTCTGATGACGGTGTTCAACAATCTGGGCAATCAACGCGGTCCCTCGGACCAGATTCCTTATTCCGAATTTCTGGAAAGTGTCCAGAACGGGCAGGTCGAGCGTGTGAAATTCGACGGCGTCGAAATCACCGGTCTGCGCGGCGACAAGCCGTTCACCACTTTCAGCCCGGAAACGGACAACAGCTCTCTGATCGGTGAGCTGAACCGTGCCGACATAGACTTCGAACGTGTTCCCCCTGAGAACCCAAGCATGCTGATGCACATCTTGATCAGCTGGTTTCCGTTCATCTTTCTGATTGGCCTGTGGATC
>CAYULV010000283.1:0-5022 GCA_964445655.1 uncultured Granulosicoccaceae bacterium
CGATAGGCAACACGATTTGTATGAATGCGCCCCACACACCCAAGCCATCAACCAACGCGGCTTCTTCCAGTTCAATGGGTATGCCTTGAAACTGATCACGCATGATCCAGATGACTATCGGCAACACCATCAGCGTGTATAACAATATCAAGCCAATGCGGCTATCGAGTAAAGCTAGCGACTTGTACAGCACCAGAAAAGGCAAGGCCAACACAACAGGTGGCAAAATCATCTGACTTAGAAAAAAGAAAGAAATGTCCGAATTTCTCATAAAGCCAAATCGGTAGCTGAAGCGAGAAAGACCATAAGCTGCCAATGAGCCTAAAACCACAGCCAGCAACGACGATGAAAGTGACACGATGGTTGAGTTCCAAAATCGTTTGAAAAATTCCTCACGCACAGTAGACACTTCACCGATAAGTCGAGGAGAAATCCCAATCGATTCCCAACCTTTCCAACGCGGTGTGAAATCCCACCAGGGGACCATATTTCCGCGCATGACATCAGGTGCAAGTTTGAATGATGTGGTGAGAGTCCAGTAAATGGGAAACAGACAGATCACCGCCCAGATAATAAGAGCCGTATAAATCGCGACCCTACTCATCCACCACTTGGTTTTGACCTGATGCTCGGGGTCGTGGTCCTTGAAAATCGCGCTCATGCTGGGCGCTCCATCCAACGGCTGACAAATTTAAGCAGAGCTGTCACGAAAATAATAATCAAGATCAAATAGACGATTGCCAACAATGTGCCGTATCCGACGTTCGAGCGATCTCGGTACTCACGAAATATAAAGCTGGTAACACTGTCAGTGGCACCTCCCGGCCCACCGGAGGTGACATTGATGATGATATCTGCCAATTTAAGCTTAAAGATGATACGGATAACGATGGCTGTTACCGACACTGGCAACATCAGTGGGAATATCACTTCTTTGAAACTTTGCCAGCCGGTTGCGCCATCGACTTTCGATGCTTCAATGACTTCGCTGGGTAGTGCCTGTAAACCGGCGAGTAGCATGATCATCATGAACGGTATGAATGTCCAGGCATCCATTGCCATGATCATGAATCGCGCTATTTCGGGAGTGCCAAAAAAGCTTGGTTCAACACCAATGTCTCGCAACAGTCGCGAGATCGGACCAAAACGCACTTCCAGCATTGATTTGCCGATCATCCAAGACACTGCAACCGGGCTTAACATCAATGGCAAAAGAAACACGACACGAAAAAATTTCCGTGCGCGTATATGAGCGTTTAAAAGTAATGCCAATCCAAATGCAATCACGTATTCGACACTGACGGCTAACACGTAATAGACCATGTTCTTCAAGGCGTTCCAGTAGAACTCGTCGTTCCACATCTCTTTCAGATTTGACCAACCATTCGGTTGAGGTCCACGCGGAGAGGCAAGATTCCAATCAGTAAACGAAATATACAGTGCAAATAAAAGTGGAAAAACAACCAGACTGACAACAAACAAGGCGGCGGGGAGAACAAACAATGTACGCTTGCCTTTCTCACCATTGACGATGACCTGAGACGCGCACAGGGCAGTCGCCCAAAGCATATACGCGTAGAGCACAGGTCTCCAGGAATCGAAACCGATGCTTACTCGTTCCGTCTGATAGGCAAATTGCCATAAGGCAAGTGCAAAGCCCAATAAGGCAGAACCCCACACCAGTGATTTGCCGAGACGTTTTCGTTTGTCGGAGATGTTATCAGCGGTGACGGTGTGCAGAAGGTCGCCTTCGATCATGATGGTAAAACGCTAGCCCTTAATCTCGCGCAAAGGAAGTATGCAGGATGCCTGGATGCAGTTGAAATGAGCGCGACAGACGTCGCGCCCATTTCAGAACCAACGATAAGGACTACAGATCCAACGATGCTTTGTAGACCGCTATCTGACTGTCGCGGCCAATTTGGTCGGTAATCTTCTCCCAGGCAGCAGCAATGGCATCAGCTGTTTCCTGAGCTGACTTGTATTGGCCTGCATAACCTTTTGCCAATTCGTCTTCTGCGACCGAATAGTATTGAAAGATACCAGGGATACGCGGTTCAATCGCCGCATTCGGGTGGTTATAGCTATCAGCATTCGACCCAAGGTAATCCTCGATATATGCACGATCGTAGCCCGCCTCTTCCCACTCTTCGAAGCGGAAATGCGAGTTACGGTATGGCTGAAAACCTGACGGATAAGCTGAAGCCCAGAGTGACAGATCCTTGCCACCAAGATGCGCTGCTGCCGACCATGCGGCCTTCTTCTTTTTCTCGTCGCCTTCAACGGTTGCCATGACGTAGACACCCCAACCAATGTAGGCCATGTTAGGCGCTTCGTTACGCGTCTCTTCCCAGGCGCCCGCTTGAGAGTTGTACACACGGTCGGAGGCAGGATTGACCCCAAACCCGACGACGTCGCCAACGACTGAAGTATCAGACGTACGCGCAGAAGAACCAACATCACCCCACCACATCAACATCGAACCGGTACCAGCCAGGAACTGTTGGAATGCTGTGGTACCTGGGTCTGCATTGATTTGATCAGTGGGGTATGCACCCGCATCGATAAGATCCATCACGTCTTGTATGGCTTGAACCCAGGCTGGATTGTTGACCATCGGTTTCATGGTGTCGGGTTCGAACAACCACGCCGGGCTGTTTGGATGCTTCGCATAGGCTGACGCACGGTTTTCCAGGAAGTAGAAACCGAAGCCGCCCCAGCCTTTGAGTGGATCAAGATACCCATGAGCAGGCAAGCCCGTCAGTGGATCTTCCTTGCCAACGAGATCTTTGGATATCTCGTTGATCTCCTGCCATGTGGTTGGAACGTCTTTGCCTGTGACTGAGCCTTCGCCGAAATAATCTTTGCGGTAGGCGAAGGAGTGGCAGTCACCGTCTATAGATACGCGGTAAGTCTTTCCATCCCAGGTGCCTACGGGTGCTTTCAGATAATCGACGTAGTCATCCATGTCGATTTGTTCTTTGACCCAATCCGGCATTTCTGACGCCAGACCTTTACCCAGAACATCACCTTCAAATGGTGCACCCATTTCGATGATGTCAAAGTCAACTGTGCCGGTCGCGATCGATTGTTGCAGACGCGCGTTGTAGTCGGCTTGGGCCAGATCGATCCAGTTGATCTTCGCACCCGTGTAAGCTTCCCACGGTTTTAAAAATCCGCGAAAAAGAAAGTTGTGAAGGTTCTGGTTATTTAGACCCATGAAGGTCAGTTCAACACCTTCAAATTCACCGGCTGATACATTTTCTTTGGTAGCACCCAGGCACATTTCTCCCACTTTCTGCCAATCACTATCAGTGGGTGATCCTGCTCCGACCCCAGGAATCTTCAATATTTCGGCGCGCACATTACTGTGACCATCTCCGAGTGCAAGCTTTGGCATCATTGCGACGGCGCCCGCTGCAGTCATGGTTTTCAGCATCTGTCTGCGGTTCATTTTTTGCGCAGCTCGAATATAATTATATAGTTCTACCTTCATACATTTCCTCCAAAGAAAGTACTAGACGTGTTATAAAAATTATGGTGTTTTCAGTAAATTATTAGAAATACTCCAACTTCAAATATGTAATTAACCGAACAATCAGATGACAGACTTTATACGCCACTCTGAGCACGATCAAGTCGGGCAAATACGCGGTCAACAACTGAATCTTATGCAGCCAATTGAACGCATGGGTTCGACGACCACGCTTGAATATATCAGAATTTTGTAAAAGCTAAAAATAGCCGGTGCGATAGGAGAAAGGCAATGGGGAGCGTCACTATTCGGGATTTGTGCAAGTCTTATGGGGCAGTTGAGGTCATCCAAGGCTTGAATATTGATATTCGCGAGTCCGAGTTTGTTGCCCTTGTCGGCCCGTCGGGTTGTGGGAAATCCACACTGCTCAGGATGATTGCCGGCCTCGAACCGATCAATTCTGGCACCATCGAGATCAGCGACAGAATAGTAAATAATCTGCCTCCATCGCAGCGCGATATCGCCATGGTCTTTCAAACCTACGCTTTGTATCCACATAAATCAGTTGCGGAAAACATGGGCTTTTCGCTAAAGGTCGCGAAGAAAAACAAAGCGGAGATCAATGCACGGGTACAGGAAGCGGCTGAAATACTTGGCTTGACAGAGTACCTCAAACGAAAACCACGACATCTGTCTGGCGGGCAACGCCAACGTGTGGCCATGGGCCGAGCAATCGTGCGAGACCCGGAAGTTTTCCTGTTTGATGAGCCTCTCTCAAATCTTGATGCGAAGCTCCGCATTCAAATGCGTACTGAAATCAAACAACTGCATCAACGACTGAAGACGACAACCGTCTTTGTGACACACGATCAGATTGAAGCCATGACGCTTGCCGATAGAATTGTTGTCATGCAAGGCGGCCATATCGAGCAGGTTGGCACCCCACTGGAACTCTATGATCAACCGAACAATGAATTTGTAGCCACCTTCATCGGAGCGCCTTCAATGAATTTATTGTCTGGGGTGTTGGATAAAGGCGCGGTTACCGTCGGCACCCAACGTTATCCAGGACCGGAAGGCAGTGGAAAAGTTAGAGTTGGTGTACGGCCAGAACACCTGCTTCTGTCAGAGGAAGGCCTGTCAATGACTGTCAAAGTTGTTGAACCGACTGGCTCAGAGACAATGGTCTTTCTGGATTTTGAAGGGCAAGACGTAGTTGCCGTTTTTCGCGAAAGGCATCAATTTAATCCCGGACAAACGATTAATTTGCAACCAGATCCAGCACATATTCACTTGTTCGATGCTGATACTGGAAAACGAATTCCGGAAACTGATCAGGCGACGATCTGAACACCTTTATTAACTACGAAGCTGTATCGGGAAGTTATATCAGAACTTACATCAGAACTTACATCAGAACTTACATCAGAACTTACATCAAGAACCTGTGACGATCAAAACGGCTCGCGCCTTTTTGTTTTTTGCCTGAATGGAATGAGGCCGATCAGCGACGTAGCGAATCGTATCTCCTTTGCCTATAGTCTCTG
>CAYULV010000284.1:0-5020 GCA_964445655.1 uncultured Granulosicoccaceae bacterium
AGTGAGCGCCGCTTTCGCAACCACAGCTCGTGAATATGGTGGCGTTGACATCCTGATTTCGAATGCGGGTATCGCCTCTTCTGCCACTGTAGAAGACACAACACTGGAGTTGTGGAACAAAAACATGGATATTCTCTCAACCGGCTACTTTCTGGTGTCGCGCGATGCGTTCCGTGTATTCAAGCGGCAGAATCTCGGCGGAGCAGTGGTTTTTGTCGCATCCAAAAATGCGCTTGCAGCATCTCCGGGAGCATCAGCTTACTGCACGGCCAAAGCCGCTGAAGTGCATCTGGCTCGTTGCCTGGCACTGGAAGGAGCCAGTGGTGGAATTCGGGTAAACGTGGTTAATCCGGACGCCGTATTGCAGGGTTCCAAAATCTGGTCTGGTGAGTGGTTGCAACAACGAGCTGATGCCTACGGCAAGAGTACTCAAGAATTACAAGCTCATTACCGTGAGCGATCACTTTTAAAGCGCGAAGTGCTCCCCGAGGATATCGCCGAAGCAAGCTACTTTTTGATCAGTGATGCATCGGCAAAATCTACCGGCAATATAATCAATGTGGATGCCGGTAACGTGCAATCTTTCACGCGATAGAGGTCTACAACCATGACTACACGCATCGACCCTGATCTCGTCAACCAGCATAATCGCTCGAATCAGCAAACACATGATGCTGAGTACGCAGCGTTAGCCGAGCAACTGCAACGCAGGAATATCGATATCGAGCACCTGAGCCAGCGCGCCGCTGAGTTTGGTGTTGCCATTCCCTCCTGGGGTGTTGGTACCGGTGGTACCCGATTTGCCCGTTTTCCCGGTCAGGGAGAGCCAAGGCATGTATTCGATAAATTGGATGACTGCGGAGTGATTCATCAACTGACACATTCAACGCCAACTGTTTCCTTGCATATACCTTGGGACGATGCAGACCCAGTCGCTCTTCTCGAGCAAGCCAAGGCTCTCAATCTTGGTTTTGATGCAATGAATTCAAATACATTTCAAGATCAAGCGGACCAAGCCCATTCCTACAAGTTCGGTTCACTCTCACACACGGATTCGGCCACACGTGAACAGGCCGTTGCACACAATATCCGCTGCATCGAAATTGGCAAGACACTCGGCTCAAAGGCGCTGACCGTCTGGGTTGGGGACGGATCCAATTTCCCTGGTCAAAGCAATATGGGTAAACAGTTTGATCGTTATCTTGATGCCATGCATGAGGTGTACAAGGCATTACCCGACGACTGGCAGCTGTTTACCGAACATAAAATGTATGAGCCCGCTTTTTATTCGACGGTTGTTCAAGACTGGGGGAGCAACTACCTGATCGCCTCCGAACTTGGCCCCAAGGCAAGTTGTCTGGTTGACCTCGGACACCATGCGCCCAATGTGAACATCGAAATGATCGTCTCCAGACTTGCACGCTTCGGCAAGCTAGGCGGTTTCCATTTCAACGATTCAAAATACGGGGATGATGATCTCGACTCTGGCTCCATTGACCCTTATCGCCTGTTCCTCGTGTTCAATGAGCTTGTAGATATAGAAATGCAGCAAGGGAAGACGTTCAAACCCGCCTATATGCTGGATCAGTCCCACAACGTTACCGACCCGATTGAAAGCTTGATGGTCAGCGCAATCGAAGTACAACGTTCATTTATCCAGGCGTCACTCGTGGATCGACAGGCCTTGGCTGGCTATCAGTCAGACAATGATGCGCTGATGGCTTCGCAAACATTGAAGCAAGCATTCCAAACGAATGTTGACCCTATTCTGCAACAGGCTCGCATGCAAAATGGCGGTGCTTATAGTCCGGTCACTGTGTATCGCGAATCGGGGTATCGACAGTCCGTGGCTGAGGAACGTCCTGCCGTCAGTGGTGCTGGTGGCGGTATCGTCTAGTCAGCTGTGCTCGTCCTCAAGCAGTCCAGTCGCCATCCTGCTGTCATTAGAATCAGGTACCTCGGTTGGAATGCCACTGACTGAACCACTGCAAGGCTATAATGCTCAATGCGTTGCGAATCTCGCGGGTTTTAAGCATGTTTATCGCATCAGTCGCTGATACGACATGCGTAAGTATGTCTTCGCCCTCATTTTCAAGTCCAAATACCCCACCTGCATCGGATAGATCAGTCTCTGTGAAGTAGATAAACACTTCCTCGGTGCTGGCACCTGGACTTGCAAGGTAGTGCGCGATCAGTTGTAAATCATGCAGCTCGAGACCCGCCTCCTCCTGCGCTTCTCTCACGGCGACCTCAATTGGCGTTTCGTCAGTGTCAATCATGCCAGCGACTATTTCCATCAGCCAGGGCCCAGTATCCTGGTGCATGGCGCCTATACGGAATTGTTCAACCAATAACACCTTGTCATTCACTGGGTCATAGGGAAGAACCCCCACAACGTTTCCGCGAATGAACTGTTCACGATCGATAAGTGGACTCTCTCCGCCCTGATGCAAACTATGTTTGAACCCCAGTCGATCGACTCGATAAAAACCTTGATAGACAGTCTCGCGACTTTCCAGCGACCAATGTCGGTTCTGCTTATCGTGACTCATCATTCTTTCCTTTGTTGTAGTTTGTCGAGCATCGCCTCTACCACGGACACATCGTCCGGATGATCGACACCACGAGCAATCGTCGCTGGTACCAAACCAACATGAATTTTTCCACCGTGAAACAGCACACGCAACTGTTCAAGCTGTTCTTCATCCTCGATAGAACAAGACGCCAATGCTGAATATGCATTCAGGAATTCACAGCGATACGCATAGAGCCCCAGGTGTAAAAAAGCTTCCGGGAAAGCATTGCCCGCGATCGGATCCCGACGCCAGGGTATGGGGGCACGACTGAAATACAAAGCCATGCCACGATGATCACGCACGACCTTGACCCGATGAGGATTTTGATAGTCATCCTCGGAAGTGATTGCCATACACAAAGTAGCCATATCCGCATCACGATTTTTTTCAAGGTTCGTAGCCAGGCTATCGAGATGACTCGCTGGAGTCGCCGGTTCATCACCCTGCAGCCCGACAATCGTGGTGTCCGAAGCCCAACCGCGAGCCTTGGCAACCTCAGCGATTCGATCCGTTCCACTGGGGTGATCGGCACTCGTCATATGAACATCAACACCGGCTTGCTGACAGACCGTAGCAATTCGCTCATCGTCTGTTGCCACCACGATATTCGATGCTTCAGATTCTCGAGCACGATCTACCGTGTGCAAGATCATCGGTCTGCCACGTAGCTTGAACAGCGGCTTTCCAGGAAAACGGCTGGAGGCGTACCGCGCAGGAATAACGATGTTATAGATCGACACTGTATCGTTTCTCAGGGTAAGTGTTCACGGGTTACATCGTTGAGGAAACCGTCGATGGCCTGATGCAACACAGGATTCGCAACGAGCTGAACCTCAACAACGTGGATCTTCGACGGAACTCCAGATAATTGTTTGATTTTGACCGCATCCTTGCGAGTGACCAGCACCATCAGATCATCTTCAAATAACAGGTCGCCTTCGCAATACTCATGATGATCGTTCAAGGAATGTGTAATAACCTCGATACCTGCACTGCGTAAACTGTTGAAAAAACGCTCAGGGTTACCGATTCCGGCGATCGCATGGACGGTACTGCCAGCAAACTCGGCCAGATCCATGACCTTGCCATCATCGAGAGAAACTACGGCCGAAGGTTTTAACTGAAAGGCCGCCTTGTCGGCTGGCAACTCAACCCCTGCCGGGAGTTGCTCAACAACCAGATCAACCGTATTCAGTCTGGACACGCTTTCGCGTAAAGGCCCAGCTGGCAGCAAATAACCATTACCAAAACGACGTTCTGAATCAATCACAACTATTTCGATCTGTCGGTCCATCGCCAGATGCTGCAATCCATCGTCAGAGATGACGACATCAACACTCGTGTTTTCAGCAAGGAGTCTTACAGCTTCTGCCCGGCGCGTACAAACACTTACAGGTACACCAGTCTGCTCGAACAACATCATTGGCTCATCCCCAACGGTCGCCGCGGTATCGCTTAGTTGCACCAGATGCGGCGTAAGGTGTGTTTGCCCCCCATAACCTCGGCTGACAATACCCGGCTTGAACCCGCGCTTCAGACTCTCCTGCACCATATGAGCGACCAGCGGTGACTTGCCGGTACCACCCACCGTTATATTGCCAATAACAATCACTGGCAGCTTGTCGTTACTGACAACCGTTTTAAGACCGCGTGTGTATAGCTCGCGACGAATGGCACTCAACAATTGATAAACAACTGACACAGGCCAGAGAACAATGGCCACCGGCCCTTTCTTTTTCCATGCTTTTTCGATTCGCATGCGGGCTTTGCCGAATCAGCGGAACTGTAGCTGATGAAGTTTGTAATAGTGAGTCTTTCTTGCAAGGAGCTCGTCGTGTGTGCCAATCTCAACAATCCTGCCGTGATCCATGACGACAATACGGTTCGCTTTTTCGATGGTCGATAACCGGTGGGCAATTACCAGTGTGGTACGTCCCTGCATCAGGGTATCAAGCCCTTGCTGAACCTTGCGTTCGGACTCAGTGTCAAGCGCCGAGGTCGCTTCATCCAGAATCAATATAGGGGCATTTTTCAGTAAGGCTCTTGCGATCGCCACTCGTTGACGTTGACCGCCGGATAACATCACACCGTTTTCGCCTACCATGGTGCCATAGCCGTCAGTGAGGCGGGAGATGAAATCATGCGCGTGCGCAGCCTTGCAAGCTTCGGTCAGAGTCTCTTCATCAATTGTCTTTGAGCTGCCATAAGCAATATTGCTGG
Organism: uncultured Granulosicoccaceae bacterium; assembly: GCA_964445655.1. Classification (GTDB taxonomy): domain Bacteria; phylum Pseudomonadota; class Gammaproteobacteria; order Granulosicoccales; family Granulosicoccaceae; genus Granulosicoccus. The sequence continues at coordinate 4,797 of CAYULV010000284.1, forward strand.
CGATCGTGTCATTGAACAACATCACATCCTGACTGACGGTCGCAATCTGGCTTCGTAAGGATTTCAAACTGTATTCATCAACTGATAGCCCGTTGACCATGACAGTCCCACCGTCAAGTTCATAAAGACGTGGCAACAGATTGACCAATGAGGTTTTGCCACTGCCTGACTCACCGACAAAAGCAATGGTTTCACCCGCTTGAATTTCCAGATCGATATTATTC
>CAYULV010000285.1:0-4962 GCA_964445655.1 uncultured Granulosicoccaceae bacterium
GAACCGACACATCTAGCGCCGAAACGGCTTCGTCGAGAATAATCAGTTCCGGTCGTGTGATCAAAGCCCGCGCAATGGCGATTCTTTGTCGTTGGCCGCCAGAGAACTCATGGATAAACTTGTCCGCATCGGAAGGCATCAAACCGACGTTCTCGAGTGCCGTGTTCACAAGCCTGTCAGTTTCAGCGCGGCCCGGCTTGTCTGCAAGGATATGCAATGGCTCCGCTACCAATCGGCTTACCCGATGACGCGGATTGAACGAGCCGTAAGGGTCTTGAAACACCACCTGCATATATTGACGTGACTCGCGCAAATCATCCGGATCACCAAGATCCTTACCGTGCAACGTCACCTGGCCAGCGCTGATCTTTTGCAGCCCCAACAAGGCGCGCGCCAAGGTCGACTTGCCACAACCACTTTCGCCCACCAATCCAACACTTTCACCTGCATGAATATTGAAACTCACCTCATCAACGGCGCGGAAAAAACGTTGTGGTGCAAAAAGCCTGCGTTTGTTAATCGGGTAGGTACACACGAGGCGATCAACCGATAGCAAGGGGGCACTTGCACTTGCACTTGCACTTGCACTTGCACTTGCACTTGTTATCGGAGCATCACCCTCAACGGTATCCAGGTGTGCAGATATCCTTGAATCAGGAACAAACGACGATGCCTTGAACAAGGTCTGTGTATACGGATGATTCTGCTCAGTGAAAACCTGGCTTGTCGCTCCGGTCTCGACAATTTCGCCATTGCGCATGATCACCACATCGTCTGCCATATTGCCAACAACCGCAAGATCATGCGTGATGAGAATCAATGCAAGATCCTCACTGGCTTTCAAGGAATTCAACAGGTCCAGAATACCGGCTTGCGTTGTAACATCCAGCGCGGTTGTCGGCTCATCGGCAATCAGCAACTTCGGTTTGCAGGCAATCGCAATAGCAATGACCACGCGTTGTCGTTGCCCACCTGATAACTCATGCGGGTAGCGCGTCAGGGGATACTGCGACACTGGCAGCCCCACACGCTCGAGGGTAGATTCGGCAATTCGCCTGGCTTCCCTGCGCGATACCTTTTGATGTAACAGTACACTTTCAGTGATTTGATCCCCAATCGTATGAACCGGATTAAGTGCAGTCATGGGTTCCTGAAAAACCATACCAATGTCGCTGCCACGAAGTTCGCACAGCATCGTTTCATCAAGCTGGGTCAAGTCCCTACCATCGAAATGTATGGCTCCTCGACACTCGGCACCTTTAGGCAATAACTGCATGATCGACAAGGCTGTCATCGATTTACCGGAACCACTCTCACCAATGATGCCGAGCGTACGCCCCTGCGGCACCGACAGACTGATATCAGTCAGTATTTTCGTGTCATGAATGGAGAGATTCAGATCCCGAACCTCAAGCAGGGCTTTATCACTCATGCGCGTAGTCGACTGGCATAGTTGCTTGGCTCATCGTTGCCGACGCACGCGCGGGTCAAGCCAATCGCGAAGTCCATCGCCCAGCAGGTTAAGACCCAGAACTGTCAGGATAATCGCAAAACCCGGAATCAGCGCAAGATGCGGTGCCAAGGTAATGAGCGTTTGGCTGTCCGCCAGCATACGCCCCCAGCTTGGCGTGGGCGGTTGCGCACCAAGCCCAACATAGGAAAGACCGGCTTCAGCCAGAATCCCCAATGAAAACTGTATGGTTCCCTGCACGATAAGAAGGTTAAGAATGTTTGGCAGAATATGTTCCATCGAGATACGCAGGGCATTCTTGCCGGCAACCCTTGCTGCTAAAACAAATTCACGCGTCCACAGTGACAAGGCCGCACCTCGCGTCAGACGTGCAAAGACAGGTATGTTGAATATGCCAATCGCAATGATGGCATTAACTGCACCTGGGCCAAACACGGCCGTAATCAGGATAGCGATCAACAAGGCAGGAAAAGCGAAAACCAGATCGTTGCCGCGCATGATGAATTCATCGAGCAAACTGCCGTGCCTTGATGCAGCAGCCAACCCCAGCGGCACACCGAACCCCATGCCAATAACAACAGCAACCAAGGCCACAGCGATCGAGGTGCGCGCACCCACCATCACCATTGACAGAATATCGCGCCCAAAGTGATCAGTACCGAGCAAGTGTTCGCCATTAGGTGTTTGCATCTTGTTACGTATGTCGAGTGATTCGACATCGAACGGTGTCCAGAAAAAACTCACAACCGCCAGTGCAATCACCAACAGGACCAGCAGCACACCTATGATGAGATTACCGACTTTCATCAGCGGCTATGACGCAGCCGTGGATCAACCCAGGCATAGGCTATGTCGACCAGAAAGGTCACCATAACCACGGCAAACACCAACAGCATGACAATGCTTTCAACGACAATCAGGTCTCGTTGCGCGATACTCTGAAAAACCAGTCGCCCGAGGCCAGGCAGGAAAAACACGTTCTCGATGATAATGGCCCCGGCGAGTAAAAACGAAAACTGCAGACCGATGATGGTCAATACCGGGATCATCGCGTTACGTAGCGCATGGCGCCATAAAGCTTGACGTTGCGTCAAGCCTTTCGCCCGTGCTGTACGCATGAAATCTTCGGATAACACATCAAGCAAGGCTGAGCGCATGACGCGAGCGAGTATGGCTGCCTGCGGCAGTGCAAGCGCTATCGCCGGCAAGGTCAATGATTTGATCGATAGAAAAAAACCTTGATCCCAGCCGACAAAGCCGCCCGCTGAAAACCACGACAACTTGATGGCAAACAACAACACCAGAAGCATCGCAAACCAGAAGTTGGGGATGGCGATGCCGAGCTGGGTAAAACCCATGATCGTCGTATCCTGCCAGCGGCCACGACGATTGGCTGCAATGATGCCCGCCGGAAAGGCAATAAGGGTTGAAAGCACCAAGGCATAAATGGCTAGTGGCAGGGACACCCACAAGCGATCACGAACCATGTCAACAACAGGCGTCTTGTAGGTATACGAGGTTCCAAAATCACCCCGTACAAGCCCCGTGATCCAATTGAAATAACGCGCGATGCGTGACTGATCAAGTCCGAGTTCGGCGCGCAAGGCGGCAACGGTATCCGGCGCTGCATTCAAGCCCAGCATATAGGCGGCCGGATCGCCAGGTACAATTTCGATACTGATGAAGATGACCAGACTCGCTACCAGCAATGTCAGCAGTAGCGAGCCTGATCGACGCAGGAGATAACGCAGCATTTAGCTTACGTCTGGCATATGAAACGTCAGATATTTAATGCTTCAAGTCCCGCAATTATTCTTCCCAGTACACACCGGTAAGATCATTGGCCTGAGTCGGTTGATTTTCCCACAAGCCCTTGAGCTTGACGTTGGCAACACCGGTTTTTGCCAGCTGGAACAGATACCCGTTAACGTAATCTTCGGCAATGATCTTCTGCGCGTCCTGCAGCAATGCTGTACGTTTCGCCTGATCCGATTCCGCATTAAACGCTTCCATCAGAGTTGCCATGGCCGGATTATCGTATTGAAAGTAGTATTCTGGATTAGCGTAAATTCCAATATCCATGGGCTCGGTGTGCGAGATAATGGTCAGGTTGAAATCCTTGCCTTTGAACACTTGCTCGAGCCATTGCGCCCATTCAAGGTTTTCGATCTCGGTATCGATGCCGACATCACGCAATTGCGCCGCGACAATTTCTCCACCACGACGCGCATACGCCGGCGGTGGTAGTTTCAGGGATACCGTCAGACCGCTTTCATGCCCCGCTTCTTTCAACAAAGCCTTGGCCATCTCAGGATCAAAATTCGAATTGGCAGTCATATCCACATAGGCAGGATGGTGTGGCGCGAAGTGCGCGCCTATCGGTGTACCGTAACCAAACATCGCACCATCGATGATTTCTTCACGATTGATGGCATGAGCCAATGCCTTGCGAACACGAACATCATCAAATGGCGGCTTTGCATTGTTGGTTGACAGGATGGTTTCACCCTCGCTTGAACCGAGCACAACTGCATAACGCGGATCGGCATCAAGTTGCGGGAGATTCTCAGGTGCTGGATAAGCTGGAAACGCATCAAGATCACCGGCCATGATGGCGGCAAACGCCGCGGTAGGTTCGCTGATGAACTTGAAGGTGGCTTTTTCAAGTTTCGCTGGCGTGCCCCAGTAATCATCGTTACGCACCAGTTCAATACGATCTCCCTGCACCCAGTTTGAGAACTTGAAGGGTCCGGTGCCGACTGGATTGGTCGCTGCTGTCTCGACAGACTCTTCAGCCACGATCACGGCATCACCCCAGGCGAGGTTGAAAAGCAAGTTGCCATCGGATTGCTTGAGATTGATCGCCAACGAAGTTGCATCAAGTACTTCCACGTTGTCGATGTTTGCAAACAATTGTTTCTGTGCATTCGTGGAGTCTTCCGCCATCGCACGTTCGAGTGAAAATTTCACATCATCGGCATTCATTTCCGTACCGTCGTGAAATTTCACACCCGCATTCAAGGTAAAAACATAACGCTTGCTTTCATCGTCGATTTCCCATGAGGATGCGAGCGCTGGTGCAACACTACCATCTTTCAGGAATCGCGTAAGCCCTTCAAATACATTGGCATAGACCACTTCATCAATTGCACCGGCCGCACCGCCTGTCGGGTCCAGATTGGGTGGCTCCAGCTGCATGCCGATCGTTACATCACTACGGGCCGCAAATGCGGACGTCGTACTGAGTAATACCGCGAAAGACGCGGCCAACGACATCTTGAACATGGAATATCCTCTCGTGTATTTACTGTTCATTTTACTCTTCATCGCAGTTTCTAACTCTCGATTGCTACTTCTTAACTTGCTAACTCGACGTCAGAATTTCAAGGCAAGAGCAACGAAGCCAAGGTGGACCCCATCACTTTTGCGGAATCCATCATATCCTGAATACCCACATATTCATCCGGTTGATGCGCGAGATCAAGAATTCC
>CAYULV010000286.1:0-4948 GCA_964445655.1 uncultured Granulosicoccaceae bacterium
GGCTTTGAAGACGTTGCCGTTCTGCTTGACTATCGAGTTGCTAGGTAGCTTGAATTCAGCCATCTGTTTATTTCCTGTTTATTGCTATCTGACCTGCGGCCATCGGTACATACCTTGGTTTACAGTCACTAGTAGACACGTTTCTTCGGTGGAATGACTTCGCATTCGTCAGTCAAGGTGTACATGTGTACAGGGCGATAATCGATCGACACATTGGCTTTCTCATCAGTCCATGCCAGTGTGTGTTTCATCCATTCGTCGTCGTTTCGGTCTTCGAAGTCATCCCGGGCATGTGCACCGCGGCTCTCTTTACGGTTTGTGGCACCGTGAATGATGGTTTGTGCCTGAGCCAGCAAGTTTTCAAGTTCCAGGGTTTCCACCAGGTCTGTGTTCCAGATGAGGTTCTTGTCGTCAACTTTGACATCGTCAAACTCATCGACAATTCCGCGCATTTTGGTTACACCTTCCTCAAGACTTGTGCCGGTTCTGAAGACCGCCGCATGTTTTTGCATGGTTCTTTGCATGCGATCGCGAACATCTGCAGTCGGTGTCTTGCCTTTATTGAATCGAACGCGATCGATATGATCGAGTGCCGGGGTTAGCGCATCGTCGCCAAGCGGCTTGTGGGACGCGCCAGCGGTAACCAGTTCAGCTGCACGTATGGCTGCAGCGCGACCGAAAACAACAATGTCCAGCAAGGAGTTACTACCCAGTCGGTTGGCTCCATGCACCGAGACGCAGGCCGCTTCGCCAATGGCCATGAGCCCTGGAACCACGCTGTCTGGATCGCCATCGCGCAAGGTAACCACTTCGCCGTGATAGTTGGTTGGAATACCGCCCATGTTGTAGTGAACCGTCGGGATGACAGGGATCGGGTTTTTGGTCACGTCTACACCTGCAAAAATACGTGCAGACTCAGAAATGCCCGGCAAGCGCTTGTCAATGACATCAGCGCCCAGGTGTTGCAGGTTCAGGAAGATATGGTCGTTGTCACTGCCGACGCCGCGACCGCCGTTGATTTCCATTGTCATGGAACGACTGACAACATCGCGCGAGGCGAGGTCTTTCGCATTTGGCGCATAGCGCTCCATGAATCGCTCGCCATCCTTGTTGGTCAGGTAACCACCTTCACCTCGGACGCCTTCCGTAATAAGTACGCCCGCGCCGTAGATACCCGTCGGGTGAAATTGAACAAACTCCATGTCTTGCAGTGGCAAGCCTGCGCGCAAGACCATCGCGTTGCCGTCACCGGTGCAGGTGTGTGCAGACGTGGCAGAAAAGTAAGTGCGTCCACAACCACCGGTTGCCAGCACAACTTGATGCGCGCGAAAACGGTGCAGCTCACCGGTGGCAAGGTCCAGCGATACAACGCCGCGACAAACACCGTCATCCATGATCAGATCAGTGGCGAAGTGTTCAATATAGAACTCGGCCTTGTGTTTCAGAGATTGCTGATAGAGCGTATGCAGAATGGCGTGACCAGTACGGTCAGCTGCAGCACAAGTACGTTGCGCGGCAGGGCCTTCGCCAAATTCAGTGGTCATGCCACCAAACGGGCGCTGGTAAATTTTGCCGTCTTCGGTACGCGAGAACGGTACGCCAAAGTGTTCGAGCTCGATGACCGCAGGCATGGCTTCGCGACACATGTATTCAATCGCATCCTGATCACCGAGCCAGTCGGATCCTTTGATCGTGTCATACATATGCCAGTTCCAGTGATCCTCGCCCATATTGCCCAGGGCTGCACTCATGCCGCCTTGTGCGGCGACGGTGTGCGAACGGGTCGGGAAGACTTTGGTGACACACGCAGTTGACAGGCCTTGTGCGGCCATGCCCAGCGTTGCGCGTAGTCCTGCGCCACCGGCACCAACGATAACCACGTCATAGGCGTGATCGATAATCTTGTAAGCGTTGCTCATGAGGGAGAACCGAGTCCAGTATCAGGTGGCGAAAGCGATGCGCAAAACAGAAAACACACCAGTGACGGCGAGAATCGCCGCAAGGAAGCTGACAACGATGATCATGACGGTACGTGTGCTGTGATTACCAATGTAATCCTCGATCACCGTTTGCAGACCAAGTTTTGCGTGGTAGAAGCCTGCGATCAGAAACAGAATCAGCATGATCGAGGTAAAAGGGCTTGATATCCACTCGCGAATGGAAACGTAGTCCATGCCGGGTAAGGCTGCGATCGAAAAACTGAGCCACAGTACCAGTGGTACAAGGCCGATAGCAGTCAGTCGCTGAACCCAGAAATGTCCGGTGCCTTCTTTGGCAGAACCCAGACCTTTTACTTGCGATAATGGTGTGCGTAAGTGACTCATGAGGCTAATGCGACTCCCCAGGTGATGACAGACAAAGCGCCTGCGGCGGCGAGACAAACAAAACCTGACTTCTTGGCAGTTTCCAGCTCGAAGCCGTAACCTACGTCCCAGAATAGATGTCGAATGCCATTGCACATATGGTAGTAGAGGGTCAGTGTGAAGCCGAACAACATCAACTTGCCAAACCAGGAGTTGGCGATTCCCGACATGAAGGCATAGGAATCAGGTGTGCCAGACGCTGCAGCGATCAACAACACCAGCAGAACAATGGCAAAGCTGTTGATGACGCCTGTTATACGATGGCTAATCGATAACAACGCCGTTACCGGCAATTTGTAGTGCTGCAAATGAGGTGACAGCGGACGTTTATCGTTCAGGGCCATGATATTGATGGGCTCTCGTTAGAAATCGGTGCAGCGGCCATTTTTCTCCCAGTCTCCGTAGCGTGTGGGCTCAGGACCGGCTTGGCCACCATATTCACTTTTTGAATCGGTAAGTCTATCAGTCTCGGCAGAATCTTCTACCGAGGTATCGGATTCTCGCGATATTTTTTCGTCCATCTGAGGATTCACATTTTTAGTGATGGCAGAATCACTACGCGGTAATTGGGACGTCGGATCAGCGTTTTTAGCGTCTTCAGTTGGCATAATCTCTTGTCAGCAGCTCTCACTCAACACACAATGATAAACAAGGTACCTGGTAAGCGCGAGAGGATATGTCGATCAATGGTTAGTTCATGGCAGTCAGAAATGGAAGAAATCGGGATTTATAGTGCAGCGGGCATGCCGATGGAACCGCTAGCCGGCGATGCCCTGCCTGATGTGCCTGTTTGGGTTGATCTCAGTCACTTGACCGTCATTCATGTCAATGGTTCGGAGGCCAGGGACTTTTTGCAAGGACAGTTCTGCAACGATCTGGGGCTGGTTGAAAACGATCAAGCGCAACTGAGCGGATATTGCACACCTAAAGGCCGTCTATTGGCGATACCTATTGTGCTTGCTACCGAGTCAGGTTTTCTGCTGGCCGTTCCTGATTCAGTCAGTGAGGCCTTCGTCAAGCGACTGTCGATGTTTGTCTTGCGAGCTGATGTCAGCATTGCTATCAAAAATGATCTCGTGTGCACCGGCCTTATCAGTGACTCAGCAGGTAACTGGGGTGGGGGACTCGCCTCTGATCTCGTCCTCGCTGACAAGCCGCTTTCGGCCGCAAACGATTCGACTGTCCATATCATTAACTGGCAACCGATCGAACTCGAGGGCGTGCTTCGTCAACGACGCTTGCTGATTGCCACAGAACCTCAGCAGCTGAACGACTGGCAGGCACATCGGGAGATTCCAAAGACTTCCGCAAGTCTGTGGCGTTTTGGCGATATCCAGCAAGGTGTACCGAGTGTTGTCGCGGCAACCAGTGATGCCTTTGTCCCGCAGATGGTGAATCTGCAATTGATCGACGCGTTGAGTTTTACCAAAGGCTGTTACCCCGGTCAGGAGATCGTTGCTCGAATGCAATATCTCGGCAAAATCAAACGTCATATGCAGCGTTTTGTCATGCCACTTCCCGATGCGGCGGATGCGTCACTTGTCCCAAAACAAGGCGATGCATTGGTCAATGGTGATGATGATAATGCGGGCATAGTTGTCGATGCGGTCGGCGTGGACGATCTCGTTGAATTGCTGGCCGTGGTCAAGGTGTCAGCTGCGGAAGATACTTTTACCTTTCAGGGAGGGCAGTTGAATGCGGTCGCCTTGCCGTATGAATTGCCAAGCCTTGTTGATGGTGAAGTTGACTGCGACAGCGATCAGGACCAGGGCTGAAACCAGTGCCACTGATATACCGTGCAGCGAACATGGTCGAAGCACAGCTGATTGTTGATGAGTTGCAGGCTGGCGGAATGCAGGCGTCTGTTACCGGTGGGTATCTGAGTGGTGCGATCGGTGAGTTGCCGCCGACGGAAGTGATCGGCGTCTGGTTACATCAGGAGCAACATCTGCAACGCGCCCGTAAGCTGATTGAAGAATTTGAAGCATCTCGCCACGGGCCAGAATCGAGCTGGTATTGCCGAAGCTGCGACGAGCGCGTCGAAGGGGAGTTCGGCGCCTGCTGGCAATGTGGTGCACCAAGGCCACCTGAATACGGATAGCCTTGCGTACTGTGCACTTAATTCAATCAATTGCTCAATGCGCAAATGCTTAATGCAAAAGGGCAAAGAGCTTGCGTCGGTACTGACCAGCCAATGGGTCATCGCCCAACACATTGAACAACGCTAACAATTTTGCGCGAGGCGCGCCGTCGTTATAGTCCGGATCGGTTTGCACCAGTTTCAGCAAGTGATCCATAGCGCCCTGGACGTTGCCTGCCAGCGATTCGGCAATAGCCAGTTGATAGCGAGTCTCACTATTTCCGGAATCTGTCTCAAGCTTTGCCTGAAGGCTTTGTACGCTCTCGGCTGAATCGCTCTCTCGGGCCAGTTCGACTATGCCGGCAAGCCGGCGTCCTTGCTTGCCCTCTCGGGCTTCTTCATTCAGTGCTTTCAGGCAACTCTCCGCGGCATCAAGATCACCGGAACTGACGCAGACTTGTCCGAGCGCAAGTAAAATCTCGGTGTCTTCCGGATTCTCTGCTTG
>CAYULV010000287.1:0-4921 GCA_964445655.1 uncultured Granulosicoccaceae bacterium
CAGCACGCGGTGGCCGAGCGGCATCCAGCTATACAGCCCGGAGCCCAATCTGCGGACGAAGCCTGCACGTAACATCAGCTGGTGGCTGACGATTTCTGCATCATTCGGTGTTTCTTTGGTCGTTGCTATGTGAAACTGGCTGGCGCGCATTTGCGTGAATCTCGGATTTCTTTCCGGCGAGTATAGCGAGCACTTTGGGGTCGAAACCATGTCCGACAGGCGATTACAGGTTTTTCACACCGTGGCGGCGGAACTGAGCTTCACCCGCGCGGCTGAAATACTCAATATGACGCAGCCCGCTGTCACCCATCAGATCCGGCAATTGGAAGAAGAACTCAACACTCGCCTGTTCGATCGGGCCAACAATCGCATCAGTCTGACCGCGGCCGGGGAGGCGGTGCTGACCTATGCGAGCCGCATCATTAGCTTGTACGGAGAATTGAATGAGTCGGTGAAATCACTAACCGGTGATCGTTCGGGTCTGGTCACGCTAGGCGCCAGTACCACCATCGCCGAGTACATGTTGCCGGGCATGTTGGGAGATTTTCAGCAGGAGTTTCCTGATGTGCAAATCCGTCTGCGTGTTGCCAATACCGATGCCGTGGTATCGATGGTGGCGGACAACACAATCGATCTCGGTGTGGTGGAAGGTCAGGTTGACAGTCAGCTGCTCAGAATCGAGGAGTGCCAGCAGGATGAGTTGCAGGTTTTGATGCCTTCGAACCACCCGCTGACTCAAGAGGCGTCCATTACTCCAAGCCAACTTGTCGATCATCCCTTTATCAATCGCGAGGACGGTTCTGGAACCCGTGGCGTTATCGAGCGCTATTTCGCCAATCATGACACGGACGTCGGCCAGCTCAACCGCCTGTTCGAGCTTGGCAGCACAGAGGCCATCAAGGGTTTGGTACAAGCAGGAATGGGGGTGTCCATCGTGTCGAAGGCGACGGTTGCCAAGGAACTCGCTCTCGGCTTGCTTGCCACCCGGCCGTTGTCTCCACCGTTGATGCGTCCACTCTACTTTGTTCGCCAGCGGCAGAAGTTTCGTACCCAGGTCATGGACGAGCTTTTCCAATTTGCGCGTCAGTACTTCAAAGCGCTAGGTTCGAATTGATTTCCAGTCGAATGGCCAGTCAGGTGTGTCAAAAAAAAGTCGTTATCTAGCACCGATCTTGCAACCTGAACCAACGGAAAGATTGCAACCCGGGTTTGGGTGGCATACTTGGCGGTTCTAAACCATTAACACCTAACGGCGAGAGTCCTTAAAGCCGATGATAGACATCATTCGCGATTGGTATTCGCGAAATTTTTCAGACCCACAGGCCGTTATTCTGGTCCTGTTGCTGCTCGTCCTGTTCGGCTTGCTCTGGCTGGTGGGCGATATCCTCGCACCCGTGTTGGTGGCTTTGGTGCTGGCCTACCTGCTTGAAGGGGTCGTCGCCACGATGCAACGCTGGCGAGTGCCACGTACTGCCGCCTCCGTATTTGTGCTGCTGTTGATCATCACCATTTCATTGATCGTCCTGTTCGGACTGGTGCCGGTACTGTCACAACAGTTGACAGGCCTGGTGCGGGAAATCCCGGGTATGATTCAAAATATTCAAGAACAGCTGCTGCGCTTGCCGGAAAAGTATCCGGACGTTTTCACCGTCGAGCAGGTCAATGACATGATCGGTAATCTGCGTGCCGAACTTGGTCAGATAACACAGAACATCCTGTCATTTTCGCTCGCGCGTCTTGGCACCATCGTGGCCATCCTCGTCTACGTTGTGCTGGTGCCTCTGATGGTGTTTTTTGCGCTCAAGGACAAAGACAAGCTGTTGAGCTTTGCTGGCAAATTCGTGCCCAAGCGCAGTGAACTCTCGTTCAAGGTCTGGCGCGAAGTGGACCAGAAAATCGCCAATTACATCCGCGGTAAGTTTGTCGAGATCTGTATTGTCTGGGTGGCAACCTATGTGGTGTTTGCCATCATGGGGCTGAACTATTCACTGCTGTTGAGTTTCCTGGTTGGTCTCTCGGTCATCGTGCCTTATGTTGGCGCTGTGGCCGTTACGGTGCCGATCGCTCTGGTAGGCTTTTTCCAGTGGGGCTTGGTCGCCAAGTTGGGATACTTGTTATTGATCTACCAGATCATTCAGGTTCTTGATGGCAACGTGCTGGTACCACTGCTCTTTTCCGAGGTTGTCAATTTACATCCGCTCGCGATCATTATCGCCGTACTGTTCTTCGGTGGCCTGTTTGGTTTGTGGGGTGTGTTTTTTGCGATTCCATTGGCCACCTTGGTTCAGGCTGTCCTGAATGCCTGGCCGCGAGCACGTGATTCGATGAGTGAAGACAAACGTATTGCGGCCTGATAGCTCTTATTGCAGCTTGACAGTTCGGCACTGATAGTGCGGTTGGATCGTTCGGTTTGACCGAACCACTGGCAATACGGGCTCGTTACAAGCCCGTCTGACAAGCCTTGTCAGGCGAGTGCCTTGACCGCCGCCAGCACCTCGTCCACGTGTCCGGGAACCTTGACTTTGCGCCACTCCTGACGCAAAACGCCTTTTTCATCGATCAAAAAAGTACTGCGTTCGATGCCTTCGAACTCCTTGCCATACATTTTCTTCAACTTGATGACATCGTACTGTTTGCACAGCTCGCCAGCTTCATCAGAAAGGAGATCGAAGGGCATGGATTCTTTTGCCTTGAATTTCTCATGGCTCTTGATGCTGTCCTGTGACACGCCAAGAATAATGGTGTTTTCTTGCGTAAAGGCTTTGCTGGCATCCCGAAAATTCTGGCTTTCAGTCGTGCAGCCTGGCGTCGCATCGCGCGGATAAAAGTACAATACGACCTTTTGCCCTTTCAGGCTCGCAAGGCTTATCTGCTGTTCGCCGGTGGCTGGCAGGTCGAAGCTCGGGGCTGGTTTGCCGATCGTGGCTGTCATGGATTTTTCCTCCTCAAGATGTGGCCAGTCTAGCGTAGCGCGGCGTTGTCTCTGTTGGTTCCAAACAAGAGTATTGACAGGGCGGTTGTGAAAGGGCGGTGCCGTCAGTACCATGGCCTGCTGCAACTGAGGGTAGGACTATGTTTGAGGGCAGCATGGTGGCAATGGCCACCCCGATGCTCGACGATGGCACTGTGGATACGGCCGCGCTGGCTGATCTTGTTGAGTTTCATGTCGAATCTGGCACTGATGCCATCGTCGCTGTAGGCACCACAGGCGAGTCGTCAACGCTGACGGTTCCAGAGCATGCTTCAGTGGTCAAACAGGTTGTCACACTCGTCAACAAACGTATTCCGGTTATCGCAGGCACAGGCGCCAACGCGACTGCGGAAGCCATCGAGCTGACCAAACACGCAAAAGAGGCGGGGGCAGATGCCTGCTTGCTGGTCACGCCTTACTACAACAAGCCAACCCAGGAAGGGCTATACCAGCACTACAAGGCGGTTGCAAACGCAGTCGCGATACCACAGATTCTGTACAACGTACCGGGACGTACTGCTCTCGACATGCAACCTGAGACGACAGCGCGACTGTCGGCAATCGCTAATATCATCGGGATCAAGGAAGCCTATGGAGAGGTCTCGCGAATCAAGGCCCTACTGGATGTCTGCGAGCCTGGTTTCATGATTGTCACGGGTGATGATTCGACCGCCATGGAAAGTATTCTGGCCGGTGCGCATGGAGACATCTCGGTGACCGCGAATGTCGTACCGCGTGAAATGCACGAGATGTGCAAGGCGGCTCGGGCAGGTGATCGCGCGACAGCGGAGGCGATCGAAGCCCGAATAAGTGACTTGCACAGTGTGCTGTTTCTGGAGTCGAACCCGATTCCGGTCAAATGGGCGCTGAACCAGATGGGGCGAATGGGGTCAGGTATTCGACTGCCGTTGACGCCAATGGCGGCGGAGTTTGAAGCACCTGTGCGCGCAGCGCTTGAAAAAGCCGGAGCTCTGTAGCTGTCAAGACGCTGCGCTGGACTATTCTATGGCTTGTATCAGAGAAAGACACGGTTGAGGTTATCCATGCGGCTTGATGAAGCATCGTTCTGCACTATCGGTTTACCGCGCGTATTGCTACGCTCGGGACTGCTGTTCGCCCTGGTGGCGACATTATCTGCTTGTTCGTTCTTGCGCAGCCCTAACAGCCCGGATCTTGTCTACAGTAGCGACGCCGAGTCGGCCAGGCAGCTGCAGGTCCCACCTGATCTGACAGATATCAGTGACACGGAACAGTTCGTGTTACCGGGGCAGAATGGCGGACAGATCAAACGCAATACCTTGTTGCCGCAATTTGAATCGATCCGATTCGTGCGTGATACCGGTGAGAACTGGTTGGCTATCGATGCTGCGCCTGAGTCGGTATGGCCGCAGGTGCTGGCCTTTCTGCGTAAAGAAAAATTTCGAGTCGAGCAAACGGCCCCTACCAACGGCGTGATCTCCACGCTATGGCGCCCGGCCTCAAGTGGTAGCGACAGTGGTTTGTTGAAAAACCTGCTTGGCGCCAACGAGCAATTCTCGCGGGTCGCTTTTCGTCTGGAGCGAGATGGTACTGGCACCCGACTGTTTGCTCGCTTGCAGGCGACTTCCGAAGCGCTTGCGAATAACAACACCGATGGCGGCAGCTGGCCCGCTTCATCGCACGATACGGAAGCGACAAGTGCCTTGCTTGTTCAGTTAATGACATTTTTTGGTGTCGAAGAACAAAAAGCACGGGGCATCCTGAATGATGAGCAGGCGAGTGCGGTTCTGGATGATGCTTATTTGCAAACAACGTCTGCGGGTAGCCAGTTGTTGATCAATAAAGGTTATCAACCTTCTTACGATGCAGTACTGACGGCACTGTCAACTTTGGACGTAGATGTTGAGTCGAGCTCCGCGTCGATCGGTCAGATTCAGTTTGTCTCTGATACAACGCCGGTGCGGCTGGATC
>CAYULV010000288.1:0-4903 GCA_964445655.1 uncultured Granulosicoccaceae bacterium
ACCGCCCTGCACATCCATTCGAGCTTCAATATAACCATAGGTAAGATCAAAGTTCTCGGCAGTGGTAATCGTCCCAGACAACCAAGGCTGTTCGTTGGCTGCAGAGCGCAATGCCTCTGGGGTTTGCAGTGCAGTTATCGTAAGGTACTCGCCATCAAAACTGAATGGGTTGAATCCAAAGTCAGGCGTATTCTGTACATCAACATAATATTGCTGTTGATCAAAAATGACCACATCCGGTCCCCATGGCAAAGCCGAGTTCCATTTACGCGCATCAAGTGATGTACCCTGAAATTCGTCACTGAACACTAGGTCGAATTGATTCAGATCTATACCCTCGGGAACGGCTGCTGGGATCTCATCCGGCGTTTCGTCCTGAGTTTCATCCGGGGTTTCATCCGGGGTTTGTACGGGTGCCGGCGACGAATCTTCGTCCTCTTCGTTAGCCTGCCCCAGATCAACCGGATCAGGATCTGTGACTTCGAACGGATCAAGCGGATCGGGCGTACCGTTATTTTCGGCGAGATCAACAGTCGGAGCTGCCTGTTGAGCAACAAAGGCATCGTTTAGCGCTTCATCTCGAATCGGTTCGAGCCCCGAATCACCACAGGCACTGATAAACAATACTGCAAACAGCGCGATACCAGGTGTGCGGCCTGAAACCAATGAATTTTGTCTTGTGAAGTTTTGCTGGTTCATAATCACATGCTCCTAGTAATAAAACCGGATGCCAAGACCCAGAGAGTCGTTGTCACCAAGTTCAAATCGAGAGACAAGATCAATCTGGCGATTGATATGTATGAAGCCGCTTCCAAACAAAACAGGATCACCGTCAAAGAAACTGCTGTAACCAGCGCCACCTTGAAATTCAAAATGACGATTGACGACCACCCTTGAGCTCAAGCCAAGAAACACACCAGTGTCACTCGACTCTGCACTGAGATTCCTGTCCTCATCACTGAATTCGTGATTGCCATATTCGAGACCTGCTGTCAAAACAACCGTCAACCGGTCAGCGTTGGGTGGGGTCAGATAATAACCGCCACCAAGCAACACTTCCTGATAACTATTCGCCAGGCCAACACGTCCAAGATAGTGGAAACGTGAATGACTATCGGCGCTCGCTTCGAGGCTCAGACCGCCACCACCAAAGTCGAAGGCTGTTGGCAGCGCGTCGACATAATCAAAATCTCTGCTACTTGCACGAATTGCAGGCGGCAGACGTAAGGCGCTCAAGATTCCTGAAGAAGAATCTGGTGTTCCGACTTGCTCAGCAGTTTCAGTAACAGCGAGGGCATTTTCTTCATCGCCATGAACATCGGTTTCCGGCAAGGTGTTCGCAGCTGCGACCGTTGGCTCACGGACATTGTCAGCATCGGGAACTGCCAGCGATGTGTCATCCGTTTCAACTGCAAGTGTTTCACTTTCTGTTGGCACGGTTTGTTGTGTTTCAGACTCGGTAACAGCGTTATCTTTTAAGTGTTGTTGGGTTCGTAATCGTTTGCGCGCTTCAGCAAGCAAACGCTGATATCGAACCTCTTCAGATTCATTTTGATCAGGTGATTCGGCTACCGCTTCAGGCGCTGGGGGCTTTATCGCTTCGGATGGCGCCGGCACGACAACAGTCTGAGCAACTGATTTTCGCGTTGGCACCGCGTATAAATCAGACGGATCAAGATTTCCATCGTCACGCAGAAATACCAACCCATCAAGAATAATACGTGATCCCGGGGAACCACCACTCGCAGGCACATCTGGATGAGCCTGACGATAGGCTTGCCCGTCGATCACGACAGATCGGCCTGCCGGTGAACCCGAACTGGCAGACACATTTATCGATGACGCAGATTGCAATTCGGATTGCGCAGCGTTTGGCGATGTCTGGCCATCAGGCAAATTTTCACTAGCATACACAGCAGCGCTTTGTGAACGAATGATGGTCGCTTTCAATTGTTTGCCACTGGCATCCGTTTCTGTCGCAGTCGTGACGACCGGTTCGCTCAATAGTGTCGACTTGCTCGTTTCCCTGACAGGTTCCGTATTGGCTATGTATACCCCTGAGCTTGCATTAACAGCATCGTTGCCCGTCGCCTGCTTCGACGAGTTAGCCGTTGATGCATAGGCAGCTTCAAGATTCCAGCTCGGACCTATCCCCTGGCAATCACCAGATTCAGGGTTCAGACTGCCGTAACAATCACCGGATGCACCCAAAGAGACGTCACCCGGACCATGACCACATTGTGCGTCAGGATAAACCGGATAATTGAACACCCCGCCACTTCGGGTAAGTGCTGGGCCAGAGCCTATGCGTTCGCAGACCTGCTTGACAGACTGACCACCTACGGGAGTAGGCACAATATCGCGATGAATAGCCTGATCCAGAGCGCCGAGGCAATAACAAGCGCCGTCAGCGGCATAGCTGCCCCTCCAAAGGGAGTCAGCGGCGGTTGACGGCTGTGTCACAGCTAACATCGAGAAGCCCAGCAGTGCTGCTGGCATGCTTTGCATTCGCATGAACTCACGATTCCAGAGAGAAAGAACGCAATTCATGCATCAGAAAACATGCCATCCGTTACCAGAAAATAATGACGATTTACGTAACCAGCCATTAAGGCCGCTCGCCGCGTTCCGATAACTCCTATCAAGAACACAAGACTCGTGGGCTTTTTCGAGTCTGACCAGTGATCCACGTCCAAAAATGAGATGTGCGTCAACTAATTTAATTTTTAAGGCCCGAAATAGACCATGAATTCGAGAACGTCAAAAGCGGTCGTTTTATCCTGTTTTCTGAGAAACACGCTCGCGCTTGCCACGAGCTGCACTCTTCTAGCCTGCTCACAAGGCGCCGAAGACTTGGCGCCAGCTGGCGGTACAGAGGCGCCGACCAATGGCGCGGACGTGATTGCATCAACTCCTGCGTTGGGTGCCGCAGGCCCGTCTCGTAGCGCAGCTGAACTGGCAAGCGACGTGACACAAACTCCAAGCTTTGCCCGTCAAGTCGCTGACGCTGAGGCAGCTAACAGCTCATCTGATAACAACCCCTTGGCCATTACGCCTGAGCCTGCAGTGAACGCTTCACCAGACACCGATACGGTCGCAACACAAGCCCCTATCGAGCCTCTGTCCGCAACAGTCTCAATTCCTCAACAGCCTGAAACTACAACAGTTGCGCCAACTACAAATCAGACGCCCACAGCAACTGATTCCAACAACGAATCAACTGAGTCTGGTAATGAAACAAGTTCTAGCGAGACAGATTCACTGATAGAGACAAATGCACTGGCTACTCTAACCCCACCTCCAGGGTCGATCATCGACGACACACCGGACAACACTGTGGGCACCGAATTCCAGTCGCTTAGGTCCCAAGGGTTTGTAGGCCAGGTACTTGACGACGGAACCATCAGAGTTCGCTGGAATAGTGACCCGACTGCTCGTGGTTACAACATCTATCGACAAGCGGAATACATCACTACGGTATTTGATACCGAATATATCGATACCGATGTGTTTGATACCAATTATTACTACGAGATTGAAGCTTTCGATTTTGCCGATAACTTTACCCGCATTGCGACCGGGCTAACTGTCAAAGTTCGCGGTCTTGATAAACCTGATCCGAATGCGCCTGTCGCTAATGCTGCACTCCTACAAGATTACACCTTGGTGTTCTCCGATGAATTTGACGGTAATACACTCGATAACAGTAAATGGAATACGGCTTATCTATGGGGTACCGATCTTTTCATCAACAGTGAAGAGCAATATTACGTCGATGTGAACAACGATCCTGATTTTGGTTTCAATCCGTTCAGCTTCGATGGAGAAAACCTGTCGATCAATTCGATCAGAACCCCTGATGCACTGAAACCACAAGCATTGAATCAACCGTATCTATCTGGAGTGATAACCAGTTACGATGCGTTCAAATTTACTTATGGCTATGTAGAAGCACGCGCCAAAGTGCCTTATGGCAAAGGCCTGTGGCCAGCATTCTGGCTACTTAACGCCTACTATGTAGATGACGAGCCGGAAATCGACATCATGGAATTCATTGGTGATGATCAGGATGTCGTTTACCACACATACCATTACTACGACAGCGATGATGTTCTACGATCTACCGAATCAGCGCCAACAGTTGGAATCGATTACACCGCAGACTTTCATACCTATGCTGTGGAATGGAAGCCAGGAACGCTGGTGTTTTACGTGGATGGCATAGAACGACATCGCGTTGTTGACCCCAAGGTGTCACAACAGGAAATGTATGTGATCGCCAACACAGCAATCGGCGGCTGGTGGCCTGGATCACCGGACGAGACAACACCTTTCCCGGTCCAATATCAGATTGACTACATTCGGGTCTATCAAAAAACCACACCATTCAACGACGTTGTCCTGGATGACTCGACTAGCGCTGTTCCTCTGGCGGTCAATGTGCCAGGCACTTCGCCCAACCATCGCCCATCTTTTGAACAATGGCCGGAAGGATACCCTGAACGCTAGCCACTATCATAGAGGATCTATCAGCTGATAAAGAATGGACTGTTTTTCAGACGAAAAGTACGCAACATGACGTCAAAGGCATCGCGCATCATGACTTCATTGGCTGGTTCCCCGATTGCATAGAAGGCAATTGTGTAACCAAGGCCATGAATCTCCGCCTGATGCACAATCAAATCAATTGCACTCAATCCGTTTTCGCGGCCATCAATTCGCAGTTGTTCGCGGAAACCGGATTTGCCATTGACCTTGATCATCTCACGCTGTCTGCCATCGGTTTCAAACAAGCCGGAGTCACGCCCAGGTAACAACTCAACGAGAATGTAATCAGCAAAGCGATCGTCCTTCCCTTGGCGACTGGATTCAAACCCGATTGCATAACCTGGTTCGAGAAAAG
>CAYULV010000289.1:0-1526 GCA_964445655.1 uncultured Granulosicoccaceae bacterium
GTAATGGCCTTGAATTGATCAAGGATCTCGGTGATGCGGGACAAGTGTCCGAGCAATATGGTCTGGGCAGTTTTACCGGTACTCATGCAATTGGTCATACCCGCATGGCCACAGAATCGGATGTAGATATTCGTTCAGCCCATCCGTATTGGGCATTTCCTTATAACGATGTCTGTGTTGTTCACAATGGTCAGATCACCAATTACTGGTTGATGCGCCGAGATATGGAACGCAAGGGGCATCGTTTCATGTCCAGTTGTGATTCAGAGTTACTGGCGGTGTACACCGCTGACAATCTGAACAATGGTGTCAGCCTTGAGGACAGTTTGCGTCGCTCGATTGATGAAATCGATGGCGTCTTTACCTACCTTGTCGCAACGAAAGATCAGCTTGGCATGGCAAAAGACACCATGGCAGCCAAACCGCTGGTGTTGTACGAAAGTGATGATCTGATTGCCATGGCGTCAGAAGAAGTTGCTATCCGCGCGATCCTGCCGCAGGAAATCGATACAACTGATCCCTACGATGAGGAGGTTCGAGTATGGCAAGCGTAACTGATGCCGAATTACAAGGCATGAGCCAGGAAGAACGTGCTGCTGCGCTGGGTATGACAACCGAGCAGTTGACGGGACGTTCATTGCTGATTGAATTTGACCCGGAGGCAGAGGAACGCTTTACCTATCCCTGGGCACCGGATGTCTTCTACAACAAGCGTACGGAAATAGACGCTGACGATTTGACAGCGACTGAAGTCAACACCCGCGCACGGGAATTGATGGAAGAAGGCTTCGGCCACATTGTCATCAAGAACCCGCGTGGTATGCATTCACTGGGTGTCGGTATTCTCAATCGCCTGACGCTGGAGTTTGAAGGGTCGCTTGGTTACTTCGCAGTCGGTCTTATCGATGGACCGAATGTGCGTATCAAAGGTCGTGTGGGCTGGTCCTGTGGTGAGAACATGATGTCTGGCACGGTCGTCATAGAAAAGAATGCCGGTTCGACCTTCGGCGCTGCGATTCGCGGTGACGATCTTGTCTGCCGAGGTTCGGTGGGTTCACGTACCGGCATTGATCAGAAAGGCGGCACGATAATCGTCGGTGGTGACACCGGCGCCTTGTCCGGTTTCATGATGCAGCGTGGTCGCATGATTGTCTGTGGTAACGCGGGCAAGAACCTTGGCGATTCCATGTATGACGGCACCATTTTTGTCGGCGGTGAAATCAAGTCCTGCGGAGTGGATGCGGTTGAAGCTGAATTAACCGATCTGGACAAGAAGTGGTTGACACGCAAGCTCAAGCAATACGATCTGATGCCTAAAGAGGGCGTTGATAATTACACCAAGATCGTTGCTGGCAAGCAACTGTGGAATTACGACAATCTTGAGCCAAACGAAAAGAAACTCATTCTGTAATCCAGGGGAAATAACAAATGGATGAAGTAAAAAACAAGACCCTGTCACGCGATGTCAATCGCCTGGGCGAATCGTTTGTATTCCCTCCACGGGTTATGGACGATATTCATATCAA
>CAYULV010000289.1:1626-3610 GCA_964445655.1 uncultured Granulosicoccaceae bacterium
TCGCGTTATGGATTCAACCCGCATCATCTGATGCTGGCTGACGGTTGTGAGTTCTTTATTGGTCAAGGTTGCAAGGTGGGTCTTGGCGGGCACTTGATGGGTCAGAAGGTAACTGATCAGGTTGCCGAGATGCGCTCACTGCCAGCAGGTATTGACCAACGCTCACCGGCGCGTCACCCGGATTGGTTGGGGCCTGATGATCTGGCATTGAAAATTCAGGAGATTCGCGAAGCCACAGATTGGCAAATCCCGATTCAATTGAAACTCGGTGCTGCACGTGTGTATGACGATGTGCGTATGGCCGCCAAATGCGATCCGGATTCGATCTATATCGATGGTATGGAGGGTGGTACGGGTGCCGGACCACACTTGGCGACAGAAGACACAGGTGTGCCAGGCATCGCAGCCATTCGTCAGGCACGTAAAGCCATTGATGACATCGGCAAGCGCGGGGATATTACTTTGATCTATGCCGGTGGTATTCGTAACGGTGCTGATGTCGCCAAAGCGATTGCCTTGGGCGCTGACGCCATCGCTATCGGGCATTCATCGATGATGGCGCTGAACTGCAACAAGGATATCCCAGAGGCAAATTATCAGGAAGAGATGGGTGTCGAACCGGGATACTGTTATCACTGCCATACCGGTCGTTGCCCGGTGGGTGTTGCAACACAGGATCCAAAACTGCGTGAACGTTTGAACCCGGATGATGCGGCAGAGCGTGTGTATAACTTTTTGCACACACTGACCATCGAAGCGCAGCTTTTCGCACGTGCCTGCGGCAAGACCAATCTTCACTCGCTGGAACCTGAAGATCTTGCAGCATTGACAATGGAAGCTTCAGCGATGGCAGGTGTTCCACTTGCCGGTACCAACCATACGGTTGGCGTTGAAGATTATCACCACCTGTAAGGTCAATCGGAGAGAATCACAATGGCAGGTACACAATATCGAGGCTCCGAGATTGATGATGTTGATCAGTTTCGTAAAGATGCAAAAGGTCTCGCCAGTGAACGAGAGCAGGAGATTGGCCAGCACATCGGTTATCGCTATGACGTTAACCTTGTGCCGGACTACGAACGACTCACACCGTTCCTGAAGCAATATATGGAAACCATGGGCTGGGATGATCTTAACTGGCTTGAGGATATCCATATGGGCTATGAAGAAGGCAATGCTGCTGTCTTTGATCGCAACATCAATGGTTGGGTGCGTATACCTGAATCCATGGAGTTGCCAGATAATCAACAGGATCGTGACATGATTGCCCGAGAACTTCTTATCAAGTTTCAGATGTCTGACAGACATCCGATGGTGAATTTGCGCAAAGCCTATATGAAGTTCTGATCGAGGTTTTTTAATAAAAATGAGCGGCAGCGAAGCAACGGGCGAAGTGGTTCAAGTATTCGGGAAACGTCCCGTTGACCACGCCTTGAAAGATGCGTTCTTGCGTTGGCAATGCCGTGTTCGTCAGATGGCCATGCGTGAACGCGAAGGTCGTCCGGACGATGCCATCATGCCGGCTCTGACGTTGAACGGCGCGTCAGAGCCGATGGGGCATATCATTACGCTTATATCGAAGTGGGGTGCAAGTAGTCGAACGTCAGAGCTAAAACATGTTGTCAAAAGCATGAACGACCCGGCTCAGCGACGTGACAAGGCCATCAGAATATTTTCAGAAACCTGGTATCAACAGGCGCGTGAATTTTCTGACACCTTGACCGCGACTTTCCCACCAGACTCGCTCGGTGCGAAAACCATCGAGGACTCGGGTCAATGTACGCTCGATTTCGATGCCTATAACCAGAAATTCAGCCTGCAATGCCTGCCCCGCAGGCTCTCAGAGAATCATCCGTTGTATCAGGCCACCTTGTGGCATAACCTGTTGTTCAATCCCAGCCTGCACCCCAAAACAGTCGTGCTCGCTTTCGAACCGGACTGGGATAAGAGTAGTGCCACGCCATCGATCGGTGGCGCGCATTAG
>CAYULV010000289.1:3710-4878 GCA_964445655.1 uncultured Granulosicoccaceae bacterium
TTGGAAGAAGGCATGGTTGATGCGGGATCACATTCTGCTGAGACACGTGAAGAATGGTGGATTCCAAACTACGTGTTGGAAACCTGCCCTGAGGCAACCAATTGGGAAGGTTTGAATGCTTGTGCTGATCAGTTCGCAACAGCAGAAACATCACCCAAGGGACGTTTTGTCGGACCACCGGCTGACTGGGGCAAGAATTATTCTGAGCGTGTCACCGCATTGCAGATGGACTTCGAAGCCATTAACGTCGGACAGGCAGCCACCTTGTGGGCTGAATTGCAATCTGCCTATGATCGTAAAGAGCCAATCGTTCTGTTCAACTGGACGCCGAACTTTATCGAGTCAAAATTCGAAGGCACGTTTGTCGATTTTCCAGAGCCAGTGGCTGAGTGTGAAAGCGATGCTTCCTGGGGACCAAACCCGGACGCGACGGGTGATTGCGGTGCGCCTCGTTCAGGTTGGCTGAAAAAAGCTGCTTGGAGTGGGCTTGCTGACAAGTACCCAGCGGCCTGGAGCGTCATGCAGAAAATCGATTTCTCCAATGCGCAAATCGCGGCGGCTGCCCTGTTGGTAGACGTTGATGGTCTGTCGCCTGAAGAAGCGGCTGAAAAGTGGGCTGCTGACAATGCTGATGTCATTGCTGGCTGGTTGAGCGCCTCTTGATCAAGTCGCTTAACGACTGACGCTTGCGTCAGATTTGTTCGTGGCGCTTTACCGGGTCGGCAATTTGCTGTCTCGGTAAAGCGCCAGCTTGTACTCGCTTTCTCGATAAAAAAATTATTAAACGACAGAGGTAATACATGAGCGAACGTCCCATTATTTCCTGTCGCAATGTCTGGAAGGTATTTGGGGATGATACTGCCGCTTTCATGCGTACTCACGGGAATCAGCCAAGCGCGGAAAATTTAAGTGAAGCTGGTTACATTGGTGCGGTTCAGGATGTGTCATTTGATGTCGCTCAGGGTGAAATCCTGATCATCATGGGCTTGTCCGGCTCGGGTAAATCAACTCTGGTTCGTTGTATCACTCGCTTGAACGATCCGACTACCGGTGAGATAGATTTCGAAGGGCAAAATATTCTGCAAGCCAAACCGCGGGAGATGATCAACCTGCGGCGTCACAAGATGGGCATGGTGTTTCAGAATTTCGGTTTGTTACCCCAGCGCAG
>CAYULV010000290.1:0-4815 GCA_964445655.1 uncultured Granulosicoccaceae bacterium
CTCCGCAGCGATGATCGCCGGTGCACAATCCCAGAAGGTATCATCCAGGTCAAAGCTGATGGCTTTTATATCACCAAGGGACACAGCCGCAGCTCGGGCGGCAATACCATGGCTCATTCAGCGTCTCCAGCAATCAACAGGACATGCATGCGTCTGGGCCCATGCGCACCGATTTCGATCGTCTGTTCGATATCAGCCGTGCGTGATGGACCGGTGACAAAATTCAGCGCACGCGGCAAGGTATCCAGTGCGCGCAGCTTGCTAAAGACTTCATCGACATGACGCACGACCTGATTTTCATGCAGCACCAGAATATGCGTCTCTGGTAAAAAATTAAGCGTCGCCGGTGTGTCCCCGGAACTGGCCATGACGACGCTCCCCGTTTCCGCCACCGCTGCAAGACACGGCGTCACGCTAATGGCCTCCTCGCCACTGGCAGCACCGGTACTGATGTTATCTGACCACGGCAGATCGGCAAGCGCCGGTGCAACTGTCACAGCGCCATCGAGACTGTTGGACTCACAGTACCAGTCAACCGCCTTGACAACATCATCTCGCGTCTGCAACCGGACAACACTCATCAGCACCGACTCCATCTTTTCTATCAGGATATCGAGCGTTTTTTCGCCAATCGCCGGTAATGTATGCGACGGTGGCGACGCGAGACGATCACGGACCACTTGCGGTGCTTCATTCGCGGACAACACACCCGCATCACGCCCGAGTGCCTTGCCAATGCGTCGTAGAACTTGCTCACGCCCGCTCATGATTTTCGTCCGTGGCCATTGGCCTTGTAGAGTTGCATGAAGGTCGAGTTGCCTTGTGGCGCAGGGAGATCACGCCCGGCCGTCCACTGAGAAGCCAATGGTAAACGCTTGAACGATCCGCGTTTACGCCCAAGCCGTGACAAACAGGCAACTGCAAGTCGAGTTACAGCATGATACAAGCCTGGGCGTTTTGCAAAAAACACCCATACGGATAAACCGAACCGACTCGGACCACTCTGCAACTGTTGGATAAACGTCTGACGCCGATGTTCACGTAACAGATCCGGCAATGGGATGCTCATTGGACAGACTTCGGCGCATCGCCCGTTCAAGGTGCAGGCGTGCGGCAGATCAGGCGCATTCTCGATGCCAATCATTGCGGGTGTCACGACCGAACCCATCGGCCCTGGATAAACCCAACCGTAGGCATGGCCACCGACCGAGCCATAAACCGGACAATGGTTGATACACGCCCCACAACGAAAGCAGCGCAACATCTCACGCAATTCGCCCGCAAGCATATCCGTACGATGGTTATCCACCAGCACGATATGAAATTGTTCAGGCCCGTCGATATCGTCTTCTCGGCGAGGCCCACTCATCAAACTTGTGTAGTTGGAAAAGTGCTGACCCGTGGCGCTACGCGCCAGCAGGCGTAACAGGCAACTGGCATCTTCGAGAGTGGGCACCACTTTTTCAATACCAACAATAACTATTTGAACACGCGGCAGGTTTGACGTCAGATCTCCGTTGCCTTCATTCGTTACCAGCACATGTTGACCGGTTTCGGCAATTAGGAAATTCGCCCCAGTAATACCGACATCTGCCGCTCGGAATTTTTCACGCAAGACGGTTCGAGCTTCATTGACCAAGGCGGTTCTATCGATCAATTTCTCTGTCAGACCATACTGAGCATGATGTTCATGAAACAAGGTAGACACCTGCTCTTTCGTCTTGTGAATGGCCGGTGCAATAATATGACTCGGCGCTTCCTTCGCCAGCTGAATGATGTACTCACCCAAATCTGTCTCAATCGGTTCGAGTCCAGCAGCCTTCAGTGCGCCATTGATGTCAGCCTCCTCACCGACCATCGACTTGCCCTTGGTAACGGTTTTAGCGTCAACCGACTTGCAGATATCGATAATGATGTCATTGGCATCTTTTGATGAGCTAGCCCAATGAACCTCACCGCCATTACGTTTGACAGACGCCTCATAGGCCAACAGGTAATGATCAAGATTTTCCAGCACATGGTTTTTCAGCGCTTTCGCTTCATCACGAATCAACTGCCATTCGGGCACCAGTGCGACCGCCGCCGCGCGCTTACCGATAAAACCTTCTTTAACATTGGATAACGCCGCCTTCAAATCGTCATCGAGCAAAGCCGAGCGTGCATTCTTCTTGAATGAAAGGGATTGTGACTCCATCAGCGATCGTCCTGACTTTCAGTTCGTGAATCCTCGCCATCGCCGATGCCCGCACCATCGGCCATGCCGGCAAGTACCTCTGCTACGTGATAGACCTTCATGGGTTGTTCTAACCTTTTTAGTCTTCCGCTGATATTCAAGAGACAGCCGAGATCCCCGCCAAGCAGGCTCGAGGCACCGGTTTGTTTGGCCAGCGCAATCTTGTCAGTCACCATTCGCTCAGAGATATCCGGATACTTCACACAGAAGGTGCCGCCAAAACCACAACAGACGTCAGTATCCTCCATCTCGACCAGATCAAGGCCCGCAATACCGGATAACAAGGCCCTCGGCTGCGCCTTGATACCCAATTCGCGAAGGCCCGAGCAACCGTCATGGTAGGTCACCTTGGCATCAAAGTCCGCTGCTATGCTGTCGACTTTCAGCACATCGACCAAAAAACTCGTCAGTTCATGCGTTCTTGACGCCAGCGCTAGCGCTGATTCATGCATTTGGCGATCATCAGCAAACAATGTCGGATAGTGTTCCTTGATCATGCCGGCACAAGAACCTGAGGGCGCGACGACATAGTCAAAGTCAGCAAACGCGGCAATCACATTTCGAGCAATCGCTGCGGTCGATTTATCGTCTCCGCTGTTATAGGCGGGCTGCCCACAACAGGTTTGAGAGTCCGGTACTTCAACCACACACCCAGCCTGCTCAAGCAGCTGAATCGAGGCGAAACCGACATTAGGCCGATGCAAATCGACCAGACAGGTGACAAACAGTCCCACACGTGGTGACGACATCGATAAAGGCTCCGAGGCAAACAGAAAGTCTTGCACCCACCTTATACTGTGTCAATGAAAGAGACTGAGTTTGTGCAAAGAATTCCAGCCCGGAGCGCCCCCGATCAACAGCTGGCGATGATATCCACTGCGCCAGAGGCAACAGCAGCCGTTGACGCAACAGACGCTCATGCCCCACACCTGCTCTTTTGTGCGGGCTTTCATTCGAACATGCGGGGGACCAAATGCGAGGCTCTGACCAAGCATGCCACCGAGCACAGCTATGATTTCACGCGTTTTGACTACCGCGCTCACGGAGAATCTGATGGTGACGCCATCAATTGCACCTTACAAGACTGGCTGGACGACACGCTAACCGTCATTGACGCGACAAAAGGGCCGCTGATTCTGATCGGCTCGTCGATGGGCGCCTGGCTCGCCGCACATGCCGCCCTGGCTCGCCCAGATCGGATTGTCGGCCTGCTTCTGATCGCCGCAGCACCTGACTTTGTGACCGAATTGATTGAACCTCACCTTGACCATCAGCAACGCTGGCAGCTGGAAACCGGCGAGACTGTGTTTCTGCCAAGCAATTATGATGAACCGCCCAGACCAATCACCCAGCAAATGCTCGATAGTGGCCGACAACTGGCGTTGCTCGAATCCGAGAGGCTATCTGAACTTGATATTCCTGTCAGGCTGATTCATGGCACGGGAGACACGGATGTACCCTGGCAATTTTCCGAACGCTTGATGCGAAATCTGGGTGGCGACGCTCGCTTGAATTTGTTACACCGTGCAGATCATCGCTTGTCCGATGAAAAAAGCCTCGATGTCATAAAGCAGACAGTTCTGGAACTGATCAATGAAATAAAGTGTGGCTCAGTTTCCGCCTGAGACTTTCGGCAGTTCTATCACCAAGTCAGATGCATTACGCACTGCCAACTCCACTTCAATACCTACCGGGCGCGAAATCCCATAACCCTGTACAAAATCAATTCCCATATCAGCCACATAGTTCCGGGTGGCCTTATCTTCGACGCATTCGGCAACGGTCTTGATCTTCAGACTGCGACTTAACTGAATGAACGCCTGGGTGATCGCTCTGTTGGTTTCATCCGATCGGATATTACGAATGAAGTACCCATCAATTTTTAGGTAATCGATCGGCATTGACCGAATATAACCAAACGATGACAAGCCAGCACCAAAGTCATCCAGGGCAAATCGAACACCGAATTCCTTGAGCGTATTCATGAAGACAACTACATTGTCGATATTTGATATCGCAGTTGTCTCGGTAATTTCAAAACAGATCCGGTCACCAGCAACATCACTGGCACGAACTGTCTGAATGATGCTCTCCAGACTACTAGCATCACTCAAGGTATTTCCCGAAAGATTGATCGATAGAGATATCTCTCTTCCAGCTTCTTCATAAGTCTTGATCGTCTCAAGACAATTCTTCAGTACCCACAAATCCAGATCCTGCATGATCAGAAACCGCTCGGCGACGGGAATGAACGTCGCTGGCTGAACCAGCTCACCCGATTCGCTTTCGAGACGCAGTAGAATCTCGTAGTGAGAACGATTATCAGGTTGCTTGGCAGGCACAATGGGCTGCATGAACAAACGCAAACGATTCGCCCGCAAAGCGCATTTTATTATCTCGACTTGTGCTACTTCTTTGCGATGTTGCAAGTACTCAGCACTGTCAAGAGCGAACACAACGCTTTGATTCCGACCATTGCTCTTCGCCGCATAGCAGGCACTATCGGCTCGATCAATCAATTCGCGAACACTGCCACAGTCATTCTCGATTGGCGTAATTCCGACACAGGCACCGACAAAATA
>CAYULV010000291.1:0-4770 GCA_964445655.1 uncultured Granulosicoccaceae bacterium
GCGGTGTCTCGCCGTCACCGATATGGATCGAGTAAACAACAATGTTGTCTTCACCCATATCACGGGTGCCAATTCCCCGAACGATGCTGTCTTACGTGGCGAAGGCGAATTCGGCAGTACGGGAGCCTATGCAAATGCGTCAGCCCGAGTAAGACTATCCGGTCAAGTTGATCTTAGTCAGCTTGCCGACGGACAAATTACGTTCGATTGTATTTTTGTTGTTGATGTTGATACCAATATGGGAGGCCTAACAGGCCAACGCTACGATGCGTCTCAAGGTGAAATTTTCTGGGAGCGAAATGCTGCCTATAACGAGTATGCAGTTTATCGCGATGGAGAATTAGTCACTACCAACGACGGCACGAGCTATTACGACTCAGCCCTGGTGAGTGGCGAAAGCTACCGTTATGAGGTTGAGGCCATCATAGAAGACGGTCGAGTCAGTATCGGCGGCATCACTATTCCGGCTGCGGTGGGAGTTGGCATCAATTAAGAAAACTCTAAACTATTCAGAGATATCTTTTACCCACAGACTCGATCGTACTTAAAAAATAAACTGCGCTAGTTCTAGTTATACATAATCGATCTGACTCCGCTGTTAACCAGCCAGGCGCATCGGAGTCAGATCAATTTTTTGAGAATTAGTAGTCAGAAGGCTCCAACACAGTAATATTTTGATTGATATTATCAACGACCCAAATGGTGCCTGGAAACACATCATTATCACCTTGCGCGACCAGATCAAGCGGCGCCTGTCCGACATTCTGCATGAGAGTCGAATTGGAGGTTACGGCTGTACCGTTTGCATTTAATTGAACTCGCAGGATTTGCTTTTGTAAGCTGGCTGCCAACAAATTACCCTTCATTGCGCCTGAAAAATTGTTCGCTGTATATTCGGTCAAGCCATTGGTCGAGGAATTGTTGGTAATCAGTGAAGGATCAGCAAGACCCGCTTCCAGGTAAATGCATTCCTCAGGATTGTCTGGCCCCTCTATTGGCGTCTGAGGATTGGAATTGTTGAATGTATTGTTCTTGTTTCCACGTGTGGGGTTTGGATGACCACCGTAATATCCCTTTTGTATCTTGTGCAAACCATCCGGGAACGTGTCTCCACCTTCACCGGTGTTTTGCGAACAGGAGTTTACAGGTACACCACCCCATCCTGAATTCGGGCCATTGTCCCAAACATAAATATCGCCAGACTCAGTCTGCACAATGTCGTAAATGTTGCGCATTCCTGACGCGAAGATTTGCACCGGACCACCCTGCACCAATTTGGCCTGGTTCTTTCCATCGTTGCCACCGAAGGGATCGTTTGCATCATTGACGCCTGGGCGATCTTCATCGTCAAGAGTCGGCAAGTCATAAGTGGAATTACCGATAGCATCCAAATCGATTTCGACTACAGCAGCCGACAATGCATATTCGGGAAGAAACGCAAAATTGTTGGACGGAGCGCCCTCATTCGTATGCCCACCAATATTCAGCAGTATTTTGTTGCCAACTCTTATCAAGCCATTAGTCGCATGATTTTCCTCTGAACGAGGTAATCCACGAACCAGATCCAGCTTCGACCAGCTGTTACCATTTTTAGTTAGTCTATGCAGGATACCGGAGTTTGTATCCAGGTTCGTATCGTTACCGGATGGACCAGCACCCTGTCGCGGATCACTTGAGGCAACATATATGATTGGATTGTTCGCTGTACCTTCAACAAGGATACCTGTAACCAAACGTTTGCCTGAGAAGTTCAGTGTCCCATCATCGTTATGATTTTGAACGTTCTTGACAAGATCGATTGTTGTTTCCAAATTCGCAGAATAATTATTGGCACCATTGCGCGTAACATTGAAAATCCGAATCCAGCCATCCAATTCGGTGACATATAGTTTTCCATCGGGACCGAATTGCAACGATGTCCCCCGAATAATGTTGTGATTCGCTGAAAGAGTGCTCTTCGTAAAGTTAACCGGCACATTGTCAGGCTTGACTACGTCGCCTTCGAAAGTCAGGGTAACTGCAGGGTTATTTCCGTCATGAATCACCTCTACATCAGCTCTCTTGAAGCCGGAATCAGGTGACGACATGGTGACATTCACATCAAGTGTCTGACCCGGTGCCAGGGTCGTTGGTTGGAAATCGACATCAAACGATTTAGCCGTATTACCAGTCAATTGAATCGCCGAGACCGTTATGGAAGGAGATCCTTCAGCGCCTTGATTGGTCAGTAAAAAATTCCTTTCCGATGTACTGCCTTCCACAACCTCACCAAAATTGATCAGGGCATCAGACGAACCAAGATCAGAAGTTAAAGGGTGCCGTGAGCTTCCATTGAAAAGCAAAATGTAAGGAGCGGTCGAACCTTCTACGACAAGGCGCAGACCGGCCGACTTGTCACCCGGTGACAAGGGCGTGAAAGTGATTTCAACATCAATCGACTCTCCGCCGAACAAGGTGATAAAACCGTTGAAGTCAGTTGTAAATTCATTTTGGCTTTTGCCGGTTAGCACAGCATCGTTTATTAAAATAGCTGGCGAGTCTGGGCTACCCACATGGCTAAGCGTCATGCTTGCTGTTTGGGTATCACCGATCTCGACGAGGCCGAACTCGAGTGGATTTTCAGACACATCGAGAGATTCGATAAACGTTGTCGTGGCCGTGCCCGAAAGCGGTACGGTGATCACGCCAGAATCGTCAACCGCGTCGTCCGCGCCCTCTTGCGCCCAGACCGAATTGGACGTTGTTATCAGTACCAATAATGTCGCCAGTACTGCATTACCGCACCAGCTCAAAATCTTGTCAGCCATCTCGGAAATTGTCTCGGATCATGAAAATCGGTACCGATTTCGGCACCTATCCCATCCCACTGCAATTTCTGTACTAATTTTGGCCAACAAACAGCATATTGTTACTGATAATATGCAAAATATTAACAGGCAACATAATGCTTTAAGTTGATTATCCCCTCATAAGGCGCTAATTACGCGGGCTTCCCGAGGGATTGGTGAATTGATCATTCAGCGACTCGACAAAAGTTCCAGCCTTGTCGATGACCTCTTGAAGGGAATTACGCGAGCGACGCCCCCAGCCAACCGGCGTACGGCTGAAAACAGATCGGTAAAAACGCGTGTTTTTACGAAATGCGGATGCATAAGACGCGTCCTCGCTTCCTTGAATTTTCTTCAGCATGTAGGCCGTGACAAATTTACGCACGGTGAAGTGCACTGCCAGCAACACTCCCAGAAGAGCCAAAACAAATCCCAGCATCGTTACAGGGGCAGCCAACAAGCTAAGGACGAATGTTGCCAATGCACCTATAGTGCCTGTCACAATGGATCCGCCGACAAGCAGCACGGCGATCAAAACAAAGGCGATGGCGTCAAAACGCAATACCCGGGTTGCCCATACTTGCTTTAAACGAGAAAGTGCCGGTATAGCCTCGTCACGAATGGCATAGGCCTGTTTCTCCATCGCGCCGACTATTCGATAGGCTCGCTCGACTTCTACCTGATGAATGCGGTCCTCGATATCCTGTACGTCAGCGTCGCGCTTGGATTCGAAACGTTCGCGGCGTCCATCATCCTCGATAGGTACTGCAACATCCTTGTTGTAAATTGTATAGAAACGCCCTGCGGTCAAGCCTTTCTGCGACAAGGCGCGTTGCCAGGCACCCACAATTTCTTCGGTATTATCCTCACGTGCAGCTGAATCAATCTGATTCAGGATATACATGAACTTATTACTGTCATTGCGGCTGATAGTTTGTTCGACGAGATGCGTCAGCGTATCTTGCATCGACCCGGGTTCTGGATGCCTGGCATCGAAAAAAACCAATACAAGATCTGAAATGTCGATGATGTGATTGGTGAGGCGTAACGTCGAAGTTCGTTGCTCATCAGCGTCAAAACCCGGTGAGTCGATCAGGATCTTGCCCCGCACAACTTCCGAATCAGTCACTTTAAGTTGGAGATAGGCATCAATTCGACGCCCTTCACCCTCGGTAACTTTCTCGATTTCCTCACTGATCCGATAAAAAGGGAAGCGCATGTCAGCGTCCAGTGCCAAACCGGGTAACACACGTCCCGCAGTATCGTCGCCAAAACAAATGACAGAGAACTTGTCGTCAACTGCCTGATTTCCGGTTTTCTGCAGGGTCTTGCCGAGGTATGAATTTATAAACGACGATTTTCCTGCCGAGAACACGCCAAGCACGGATATCAGCGGCCACCAGGAAATCTTCATGGCATAGGACTCATCTGTTTCAATGAGACCCGTCTTGTATCCGACCGAATCCAGCGACTGAAACCCGGCGATTGCATCAATCAGGACCGGATTTTCACGCTTGAGATGAGTTCTCAGGCTATCAAAGCGTTTGACAATCGATTTGTCGGGTTTGACCATCGGCAGATCGAGCTCCGGTTCAGGTGGATTATGAGAATATCGGGCGCAGAGCGGATCAGTCTAGCAGCGGATTCTCGACACTTGCCGTTGCCACCTTATAATAAGAGACACAAGTCCCTTCCTCTGGAGAGCAGTTACATGAAAATTTTGATCATTTTATTATTGATTATTGTTGGTCTCTATCTGCTGTTCAGGGCTTTTAGCGGCAAAGGAGCAGGCTCAGCAGAGACCAAGGCAGACGGTAGCTGTGAGCTTCCTGCTGGAAAAGGTGAACATCTCGCAGATGGTTCTAGCGCGGATGGTTCTAAAGTAGCCGGTTCAGGTGCTTCTGGTTCTGGTACTGCCGCTTCCGGCACAGCTGGTTCTGGC
>CAYULV010000292.1:0-4754 GCA_964445655.1 uncultured Granulosicoccaceae bacterium
CCTGGGCGCTTTGACCGACAGGTCGTTGTGCCGTTGCCCGATGTGCGTGGGCGTGAACAAATTCTGCGTGTACATATGGCCAAGGTGCCGATAGCTGATGATGTGCGCCCAGAGCTGATTGCGCGCGGAACCCCGGGCTTTTCCGGTGCAGATCTTGCCAATCTGGTCAATGAGGCTGCCTTGTTCGCGGCTCGTGCCAATGAGCGCCAGGTCGATATGGGAGATTTCGAGCGGGCCAAGGACAAGATCATGATGGGTGCTGAACGGCGCTCCATGGTCATGAGTGAAAAAGAAAAGAAACTGACCGCGTACCACGAAGCCGGACATGCGATCGTCGGCAGATTGGTGCCTGAACACGATCCGGTTTACAAGGTCACGATCATTCCCCGCGGCCGTGCTTTGGGTGTCACGATGTACTTGCCTGAAGGCGACCGGTACAGCCAGAGCAAGATTGAACTGGAAAGCCGCATCTCATCCCTGTACGGCGGACGTATCGCTGAAGAGCTGATTTTTGGCGCTGATCACGTCACAACAGGCGCCTCTAGCGACATAGAACGCGCGACTGAAATCGCCCGAAACATGGTGACCAAGTGGGGCTTGTCCGACAAGTTGGGGCCGCTAGCGTACAGCGAAGAAGAGGGCGAAGTTTTTCTCGGTCGCTCATCGACTCAACAAAAACCGATGTCGAGCGATACGGTTACCACGATCGACGCGGAAATTCGGGCGCTGATAGATAACAACTACGACCGTGCCGAAAAGCTGTTGACCGACAATATGGACATCCTGCATGCGATGGCCGACGCCTTGCTCAAATACGAAACGATTGATCAAGGACAGGTTGACCGGCTGATGGCGCGCGAAGAGCCTGGCCCGCCTGCTGATTGGGGCGGTGATGATTCTGCCGGTAACAGGCCAAAAAAGCCTGAGTCACCGGACGCCAAGTCCGATGATGAAGCCCTCGGTGATGATGAAGATCCCGCCGATGATCCGACGCCAAGCCTGCACTGATCGATGGTTGAAGACTTGGTGCCGGACGTGTCGGCACTAAGTTCGGCGTCTGCAGCGGCGTCCACTTCGACGCTGCAGTGTGGATCTCGAGTGCTGGGCCTTGATCGGCCCCGCATCATGGGAATTCTGAACGTCACCCCCGACTCCTTCTCCGACGGTGGTCAGTTTTCCTCGTTTGATGATGCTTTGCGCCAAGTCGAACGGATGCTCCTCGACGGCGCCGATTTGATTGATATTGGCGGCGAATCAACTCGTCCGGGGGCCGATCCGGTCTCGGTTCAAGAAGAGCTTGATCGGGTCATTCCTGTTGTGCAGGCCGTGGCAGCTCGCTTCGACACCATCATTTCTATTGATTCCAGCAAGGCGGCGGTAATGACAGCCGCAGCGGATGCGGGTGCTGGGCTAATCAACGATGTTTGGGCGTTGCAACGAGAAGATGCACTTGCCGCGGCTGCCGCCACCGGCCTGCCAGTTTGTCTGATGCATATGCAGGGCAAGCCGACGACGATGCAATCCGACCCCAATTATCATGATGTTGTTACCGATGTCATTGATTTTCTTGAAAAAAGGCGTGATGTGGCGGTGAAAGCCGGTATTTCGCGTGAGCAGATTCTTCTGGACCCGGGTTTTGGTTTTGGCAAGACTTTCGCACATAACATTGCGTTGTTAAATGGTCTGCCGCGTCTGGTGGCATCTGGCCCCGTCTTGATCGGCCTGTCGCGCAAGCGAATGCTCGCCGAGATGCTTGATGATCATGAGTCAGATCGGACAGTCGCATCGGTAATGGCCGCTATGCGATGTATCGGACAAGGGGCTACCATTGTCAGGGTTCATGATGTAAAGCAGACGGCCGATGCAATCAAGGTATGGCTCGCGACGTCCTAAGCTGAGGGTGGAATAAAACATGGCAAGAGAATTTTTTGGCACCGACGGTATTCGTGGGCGCGTGGGCGTATTCCCGATGACGGCGGAAACCGTTCTGAAGCTCGGTTGGGCTGCAGGAATGGTGTTGGCGTCCAAGGGTAATCGCGAAGTCCTGATAGGCAAGGACACACGCATCTCTGGCTACTTGTTCGAGTCTGCACTCGAGGCGGGGTTGGCGTCAGCCGGTATCAACAGCCGATTGCTGGGTCCCATGCCTACGCCGGCTGTCGCCTACCTGACCAGTACCTTCAGATCAGCCGCTGGCATCGTCATCAGCGCATCGCACAATCCGTTTTATGACAACGGGCTTAAGTTCTTTTCCACCGAAGGCAGCAAATTACCCGATGAGGTCGAGCTTGAGATCGAAGCCATGATGAAACAGGAAATGACCACGGTTGATTCCAAAGATCTTGGGCGTGCCCGACGAGTGGATGATGCGGCGGGTCGTTACATCGAATTTTGTAAAAGTACTTTTCCTTCCGGTTTTCGTCTCGGTGGCATGAAGGTCGTTGTCGATACGGCGAATGGTGCCGCCTATCATATTGCGCGGGAAGTATTCGAAGAACTGGGGGCGGATGTCGTTGCAGTTGGCGCTGAACCCAACGGCACCAACATCAACAAGGAATGTGGAGCGACAGCGCCAGATAACCTTCGTGCTCACGTCTTGCTGGAACGTGCAGATGTTGGAATTGCACTCGATGGCGATGGCGATCGTTTGATCATGGTCGATCATCGCGGCGAGATTGTCGATGGTGATGAAATTCTTTATGTGCTGGCACGTGCCCGACAAAATGACGGCAACCTCAAAGGCGGTGTTGTCGGTACCTTGATGACCAATCTTGCACTCGAGCATTCTCTCGACGAGATGAATATTCCGTTTGCACGCGCAGGTGTCGGTGATCGTTATGTTATGGAATTGCTACGTAAGCAAGGGTGGGAGCTTGGTGGTGAAAACTCCGGACATATCATCTGTCTCGACCGTGTCACGACAGGTGATGCGATCGTCGCGGCGCTAGCGGTTCTGGCCGTAATGAAGTCGACGGGCGACTCGCTGGCCAAGCTTCGCGCCGACATGCAGCTTTATCCTCAGGTGCTGCTCAACGTACCCGTGTCGAAAAAAGTGGACTTGAGCGAACATGACGAAATTCAGACAGCAGTGGAGCAGGCGGAAAAGACACTCGGTGATAGTGGTCGTGTCCTGCTCAGGCCTTCTGGAACCGAGCCACTGGTGCGTGTCATGGTCGAAGGCAAGGTTGCCAATGATGTAGAGCGCATTTGTCAGCAAGTGGCAAAAGCGGTTGGGGACGCGCTCGACTGAACACAAATGTCCCCTGTGCTGGACTATGGCGCCTGTGCTAGGTATCCTTCCGCGGTTTTCCCGCAAACACTGAAGGTGCGATGTGTCATCACGGCAGAAAATTGTCGCAGGTAACTGGAAACTTAACGGAACGATCGAATCTGTCGTCGCGCTCGCCAAAGGCATCGCGGAAGGTGCAGGTGGGTTGTCCTGCGAGGCGGTTATCTGTCCTGTCAGCCTGCATATCAATGATGTTCGTCAGGCGCTTGGTTCGACCGATGTAACGCTTGGTGCGCAAAACTGCAGTGCAGCTCCGAGTGGCGCTTTTACCGGTGAAGTATCCGCTGGCATGCTGGCGGAATATGGCTGTCGCTATGTCATCGTTGGTCATTCTGAGCGTCGTGCCCTGTTCGGAGAAACCAACGCTACAGTCGCGTTGAAATGCGAGACGGTGCAGGCAGCTGGGCTGACACCCATTTTGTGTGTCGGCGAAACCCTCGATGAGCGGGAAGCCGACAAGGTCGATGTGGTTATCGGTGCGCAGCTCGATGCGGTAGTCGATCACTGTGGCATCGATGCATTCCAGAACATGGTCGTCGCTTACGAGCCCGTTTGGGCGATTGGCACCGGCAAGACGGCCAGTCCGGCGCAAGCACAAGCTGTCCACAAGATGATTCGTGAGCGACTTGCCCGGCAGAACAATTCCATTGCCGATAAACTGCGGATTTTGTACGGCGGTAGCGTCAAGCCGGACAATGCAGAGACCTTGTTCGCAGAGGCCGATATCGACGGTGGGCTGATCGGCGGTGCGTCGCTTGAGGCTGCTTCATTTCTGCCTATCTGTCTTGCTGCGTCCTGAGAGAACGCCTTTAACTTCTAGTCACAAGCGTAACGGGCACAATCAGCCTAGAATACGCGCATCAGATTGAGATATAGACACTATGCAGTCCTTGGCATTGGTAATTCATGTAGTACTGGCCGTCGTGGTCATTGGTCTCGTGCTTATGCAGCATGGTAAGGGAGCTGATGCCGGTGCTGCTTTTGGCAGCGGTGCGTCCGCGACCGTTTTTGGCGCGCGTGGCTCCGGCTCATTCCTGGCACGTGCGACCACTATTGCGGCCACACTCTTCTTCCTCACCAGTCTGGTGCTGTTTTACATGGCGGCAAATCGTGACGGCGCAATTCGTTCGGTCACTGACACCGGCAGCGTGACAGAGTCAAGCCCAGCGAGCACCGATCTGCCTGGTGGCGTTGGCAGTGATGACGGCGAACTGGCAGCACCTGCAGCGGATGGTGCCAGCGACGACGTGACGCCAGCGTCGAGTGGAGCGGATTCCGAGCTGCCAAAACCCGCTGAATAGCCGGTTTAATAACCCGTGGCAGCCCACAGAGCAAAAGTTTTACGCTATAGTTCTTCGGCTGACCGCAGTGGTCTTTTTTGTTTGTAAATCGCCGACGTGGTGGAATTGGTAGACACGCTATCTTGAGGGGGTAGTGGCGCAAGCTGTCCCGGTTCGAGTCCGGG
>CAYULV010000293.1:0-4749 GCA_964445655.1 uncultured Granulosicoccaceae bacterium
CGACAGCTGTTGTCAGCAGTGCCTGCCAGATACCACCTGACAATATAGCCGGATCAACCTGACTGCCTGCAGCCTCAAGATTTCTGAATGCTGCGATCATACCGATAACCGTTCCGAGCAGGCCTAGTAAAGGACTTAAGCTTGCTATGATTTCAAGTGGCCTTAGCCAGCTTCTCAACCGCTCCAGCTGATCTCGCCCAATACGTGTAACTTCTTCACGTACCAAGCTGGCATTCTGGCCAGCAGCAAGACCTCGCATACCAACATCCATAACCCGTGAAACCGGATGCGCAGATGACTCATTCAACAATTCAATGGCTTGCCGAATATGCCCACCCTGCCAGGCGTTCATACTGCGCTCGGCGTGTTCGCTACGTGCAATACCAAGCGCAGAAAACTGAATCATCTTGGCAATCGCGATTGTCACTGCAACGATTGACATGAACAACAAAATGGCAACGACCGGTCCACCACGAGCCAGTAGCTCTATAAGTGGTCGTGCATACGAAAAGATCGCAGCTGGATCCATCACACCCTTCCTATGCGAGCTTCGGTGCTCCCGCGCTGCTTGGCTAGCACACAGAGAAAATCATGGGCGACTGTCGCCGCGGCCAAAGCCGTAATCTCGGCATGATCAAAAGGTGGCGAAACTTCAACCACATCCATACCAACAAGATTCAACGCTTCAAGACCGCGTATGAATTCAAGTGCTTGCCAGCTGGCAAGCCCGCCGACCACTGGCGTGCCGGTTCCAGGTGCGAAAGCCGGATCCAGACCATCAATGTCAAACGAGATATAGACCGGTGCATCACCAGCACGATCACACACAACGTCAAGTGCGGCAAAGATACCATTGCGATGAACCCACGGAGCGGTGAGTATTTCAAAGCCATGATCAGAGTCGTTATAGGTGCGCAGCCCGACCTGCGTTGAACGACTGGGATCAACAACGCCTTCGGCCACGGCTCGCGCGAACATCGTGCCGTGATCCATACGTCGCCCATCATCTTCCCAGGTATCGCAGTGCGCATCGAACTGAACCAATGCAATGGGCCCATGTGCCTCGGCATGCGCACGAAGCAAAGGATAGGAGATGAAATGATCGCCACCGAAAGTCAGCATACGTGCACCTGAACGAATGATGCCATGCGCATGCGCTTCAATAGTGGTGACGATCGACTCGGGATGATGCGGATCCAGAACACAATCA
The DNA here is from genome assembly GCA_964445655.1 of uncultured Granulosicoccaceae bacterium. GTDB lineage: Bacteria > Pseudomonadota > Gammaproteobacteria > Granulosicoccales > Granulosicoccaceae > Granulosicoccus. The sequence goes on from CAYULV010000293.1 coordinate 1,211, forward strand.
CCATAGTCAATAACCGACAAGGTTTGGAACGGATCAAATCCATACGGAAACGCGTTCAATTCGGCGAGCTGCACAGACGCCGCTCGAATGGCTCTTGGCCCAAGTCGGCAACCGGGCCGATAAGTGACACTATTATCAAAAGGGATGCCGCTGACCACCACATCCACATCATCCAGATCACGACTATAGCGTCGACGCAAAAAGCTCAATGCGCCCGAATAGGTCGGCTCGACAATACGTTCACGGTTACTCTTGGCGGTAAACGCCTGATCGCCTTCGTTACTCATAGTCAGCTCAAACGTAAGTCAGCCAGTTATGTTGATCTTCCGTCTTACCCCACTGGATGTTGTTCAGTTCATCACGAATCGAACGCAAAACGGGGCCAGGCTTTCCTGATCCTACTTGCGTTTCCTTATCGCGATAAATCAACGTGCCAACAGCCGCCACAACAGCAGCAGTACCGGTCAGACCTGCCTCACTATTTGGCTTGGCTGACCGTTCCAGCAGCTCTTCGATCGTCAAGTCTCGCTCTTCGACAGTCATGCCACGCGATTTGGCAAGCTCAAGAATGGACTCACGGGTTACACCGTGCAGGAATGAATCATCCAATGCTTTGGTAATGATGGTGTTGTCATCGACCAGTATGAAATTGGCAGCACCGGTTTCCTGGATATCTCCACCCGGGCAAAACAACACTTGATCTGCGCTGACTGACGCTCGAGCACGTTCGATATGCTTTAGCGCGCTGGCATAGTTGCCACCGCCCTTGACCATGCCGTGGTCACTGCCACAACGCATGCCCACATCATCAAGTAGCAAACGAAGATTTGCTTCGCCACCTGCGAAATAATCACCTACCGGTGACAGCAGAATATATTGTGTTGAGGTCGCACTCGCGGCGGCGGCTTTACCGATCGCGGGCTCAGTGCCGATGTGCGTCGGACGAATATACATCGATGAAGGGGGCTCTGGAACCTCGTTACGAAACTGCGCGATCGATTCAGTAATCATGCGACTGGTTTGCTCAAGGTCCAACTCGGGCAAATACAAGATCTGGCTACTTTGCTGAAAACGTTTGAGGTTTTTGTCGAGGCGGAAGATCGCAACGCGGCCATCTGCCTGGCGAAAAGCTTTGAGCCCCTCGAAACAGGTGCTGGCGTAATGCAGCACATGCGCACCAGGGTGCATGACCAGAGCGTTGCTCGGAGCCATTATATAAGGCGACCAACTTCCGTCAAAATGAGTTATTGCCATTTCTGGCATAAAGCTCGTACCGAATTCACCAGCCATAAAAACCTTCTCTCATACAGACCAACCACCCCAGAATCCGGAAGCAGCTACACAGTCCTTAAGTTACCAACTCACCTGACAACATCGCTTTCGCAGCGCTTGACTGGGGAGCATCAAAAAAAACAGTCGCTTTCGTTTGCTCAGCGATCTTTCCATGATTCATCATGATCACCTCGTTTGCCATCCGCCTGACCTGACCCAGATCATGACTGACCATAACGAGCTTCAGTCCCTGATCAATTGAGCGGCGCAACGCAGCCTCGATAGCAGCAGTAGACTGAGGATCAACGTTTGCCGTGGCTTCGTCAAGGAAAAGGATGTCAGGTTTCAACGAAAGTGCGCGAGCAAGAGCCAGACGCTGTTGCTCACCACCCGACAGTTGACGGGCCGGCACAGCACTTGTGGCATCCAGACCTGCATCGCGTAAAGCAACGTCCGCCAGCTTGCGTGCATCGCCACGCGATTCGCCTGAAGCCTTCAAGGCATGAACAATATTCTCCCGTGCGCTTCTACCTAGCAACACTGGTCGCTGCAGCAACAGCCCGACTCGAAGCCTTTGATCTCGAGAGGGTGGACTGGTATTCCAAAGCACAGTGCCACGATCCGGCGTCATCAGATTGCACAGACTCTTGACCAGAATCGACTTGCCAGCACCGTTTGGCCCGATAATGACACTGCAAGGAAAATGACCCAGCACTATTTTGGAGATATCGAGCAAACGGCGATCGTCACGCTCGATGATCAGATCGACGCCTGAGATCTCTGTGATCGAAGACGCGGTTTGATTTCTCCTGCTCATGAGCCGTAAATATTCTGACGAGACCGTGAACCAAGCATGATCACCATGGCATTAACGCAGAGCGCGATCACCACCAGAATAATGCCAAGCCCAAGCGCCAGCGCAAGATTGCCTTTGGAGGTTTCCAGAGCAATGGTTGTCGTCATGACTCGCGTAACGTGATTGATATTGCCGCCAACAATAATGACCGCACCAACCTCAGCAATCGCTCGCCCAAACCCCGCGAGCAATGCTGTCAGCAGAGCATGACGCCCTTCCCAAAGAAAGGTTTTGATTCTTGCAAAACCATGGATACCTAACAAACTTAGCTGCTCGTGATACTCATGGTCAAGTGCAAGGAGTGACTGCCGCGTCAATGCGATAAGGATTGGCAACACAAGAATCGCCTGCGCGATGATCATTGCTGTCGGTGTGTATAACAGTTGCAGTGGCCCAAGTACCCCTGCATTCGACAACAACAGATACACCACAAGCCCTACAACCACGGGTGGTAAACCCATCAAGGCATTAACCAATGTCACCAGTATTGTTTTGATTGGTGAACGCGTCATCGCCAACCAGGCGCCGCAAGGTAAACCGATCAAGGCAGCCAACAGTACCGCCGTCAAACTGACCCTGAGCGATAAAAAAATAATTTCGCCAAGTGTGCTGTCAAATTCGACAATCAGCCCCAGGGCTGCCGTAAAGGCGTTGCCAATGCCTGCCGCATCACTCATGTTTCAAACTCACAGCAGCAACACATCGATCCAGACATAAACAGCTAGCAAAAGCGCAAACAACACCGCTGCTGACCCCATGTCTTTGGCTCGACCCGACAATTCGTGCATTTCGCCACCAAAGCGATCGACGACAGCCTCGATGGCACTATTGATAAGTTCGACAATCAATATCAGCACGATGACACTGATCAATAATATGCGCTCTACCGCCGAGACATCCAACCAGACGGCCAGCGGTATTGCGACAACGGCCAGAACCATCTCCTGACGAAAGGCTGCCTCATGGATCAGTGCGGATCGGATACCCTGAATCGAGTACACTCCAGCCATGAAGATGCGCTTGATACCAGTGTTCTTATTCATAAGCAGATGATCCGGAAAGACAAGCTAACGCTATGCGGCAGGGTATTCACAAGGCGCCGCGTACTGCATAGTCTGGACAAGGCTGATCCATGGCGCAAGGCCATCAACCAGACAAAGGTCCCACACATTACTCTAACCCTTGCCCGTTTGTGCGCCTGTGTCATCCTCAGCACCAGCTTGATCACACCTGCCTTGGCCGCGGGTAACGAATCCCGGCCGATACAGATCGCGGCCGCCGCAAGCCTGCGCACCATCTGGTCAGCGTTGTCTGAACAGCTCCCACCGGAAATTGATGCGTCTGATCTTCGCGTCAGTTTTGCCTCAACGGGGCTCTTGCAGGTTCAAATAGAGCACGGCGCGCCGTTTGA
>CAYULV010000294.1:0-4738 GCA_964445655.1 uncultured Granulosicoccaceae bacterium
GCGATGCCATTGAACGCAATTATGAAACGATCACGACGCTCAAGTCGCTCGATGCGTGGATAAAGAAGCTGAACAAGGCGGACATCTTTGCCTTTGATACAGAAACCACCAGCCTCAACTATATGCAGGCAGAAGTAGTGGGTGTCTCATTTGCGATTGCGCCCGGAACGGCAGCCTATGTGCCGATGACACATGACTATGAAGATGCGCCGAAGCAGTTGGACCGGGACACCGTGTTGGAGCGTTTGCGCCCCTTATTGGAAAATGCCAAGAAGTCGAATCTGGTTGGCCAACATATCAAGTACGACATCAATGTATTGCGAAACCATGGTATCGAGCTGCGTAATGTTGCACATGACACCATGTTGCAATCCTATGTTCTCGATAGCACAGCCACTCGTCACGATATGGATTCGCTGGCAAAAAAATATCTTGATGTGCAAACCGTCAAGTTCGAAGACATTGCCGGCAAAGGCAAAAAGCAGCTGACGTTTAACCAAATACCCGTAGAGACAGCCAGTCACTATGCGGCGGAAGATGCTGATATCACGCTGCGTTTGCATGAAGTGCTGTGGGAACGTTTGCAAGCAGAGCCGACACTGGCGACGCTGTATACCGAGATCGAACTGCCCTTGCTGCATGTATTGTCGTTCATTGAATGCACAGGTGTGCGCATTGATGCCGGCATGCTCGAAGAGCAAGGCACGACAATTCAAGAGACTATCGATACAGTCAAGAGTGAAGCGTATGCCGATGCAGGGCGTGAATTCAATCTGGGTTCACCGAAACAGATTGGTGAAATATTTTTCGAAGAAAAGCAGTACCCAATTATTCGCAAGACGCCAAAGGGTCAACCGTCAACCGCCGAAGATGTACTGGAACAGCTGGCTCTTGATTATCCCTTGCCGCGCTTGATTCTCAAACATCGAAGTCTGACCAAGCTTAAATCCACTTATATCGACAAGCTGCCTTTGCAGATCGATCCTGATTCGCAGCGAGTACATACTTCCTACAATCAAGCGATTGCATCAACCGGTCGACTGTCCAGTACCGATCCGAATCTACAGAACATACCGGTGCGCACCGAAGAGGGGCGTCGTATTCGAGAAGCCTTTATTGCCGAGAAAGGTTATCGCTTGCTGGCAGCAGACTACTCGCAGATCGAACTGCGCATCATGGCTCATTTGTCTGAGGACGATGGTCTCTTGCATGCCTTTGAGAAAAAGCTCGATGTGCACAAGGCTACGGCTGCGGAAGTGTTCGGTGTGCCGCTCGACGCGGTAGACAATGATCAACGACGTTCTGCTAAGGCGATCAATTTCGGCCTTATCTATGGCATGTCTGCCTTCGGGCTTGCCAAGCAACTGGATATCTCACGCGGGGAAGCGGCTCAGTACATTGAGCTTTACTTCGCGCGTTACCCAGGTGTGAAACGCTATATGGATGAAACCCGTGAGCTTGCCAAGGAACAAGGCTATGTCGAAACCGTATTCGGGCGACGACTGTACTTGCCTGACATCAATGCACGCAATGCACAGATGCGAAACTATGCCGAGCGAACCGCAATCAATGCGCCGATGCAAGGCACAGCCGCCGACATCATCAAACGCGCCATGCTCGATGTGAGTGCATGGCTTGAGAAAGACAAGGTCGATGCTCGGGTCATCATGCAAGTCCATGATGAACTTGTCCTCGAAGTGAAGGCTGGGGAGCTGGAGTCAGTGGCCGACAAGGTGCAGGAGCTGATGGTGACGGCGGCGACCTTGAAGGTGCCGCTTGAGGTTGATAGCGGCATTGGTAACAGTTGGGAAGAGGCGCACTGAGGCTTTTGTTGGTGCGCTCACCGGAGTTTGAAAACTATTGTTAACCCCGCGTTAAAACTGTGTCCCAGTTGGAGTTTTTATTGCCGCCTCGTTACAGCTTGGTTGCCGAGAAAACCGGACTTTTGACCTTTAGATAGCGTAAAGTGATGGGCCAACCCATGGGTTTGAATCAACTTAACTTTTTTCGGAGACACTCAATGAAGAAGATTGTCCTTGGCCTCGCCGTTGGCACATTGCTCTCGACCAGCGCCGCCTTTGCTGCGGATGTTCGCATTGGTACTGAGGGTGCTTACGCGCCGTGGAATTTTCTCGATGACAGCGGCAAACTTGCTGGCTATGAAATCGAACTTGGTAACGAACTCTGCAAGCGCGCTGGCGTGAGCTGTGAGTTTGTTGTCAACGAGTGGGATTCCATCATCCCTAATCTTATTGCTGGTAACTACGACATGATCATGGCAGGTATGTCGGTAACTGACGAGCGTAAGGAAACGATTGAATTCAGCGCAGATTACTATCCACCGGATCCGTCCAAGTACGCCGGTGCCGCATCATTTGAAGCTGATTTCGATAACCTCAAGGGTTTGAAGATCGGTGCGCAAGGAGCCACCATTCAGGCAGCCTATGTTGAAGAAAACTTAGGCGCCAACAATACTATCCTCACTTACGAAACACCTGATCAGTCCATTGCCGATCTTGTTGCTGGCAATATCGATTTGTTATTGGCTGACAACTCTTTCCTCGCACCTGTGGTTGAAGGCAGTGGCGGTGCGATTGCTTTCGTTGGTCCTGATGTTGCGATCGGTGGCGGTGTTGCTATCGGTATGCGTAAGGACGAAGCCGATCTTGCTGCAAAGATGAATGCTGCGCTTGCAGACATGAAGGCAGACGGTACCGTTGATGCGCTGATCAAGGACTTTTTCGACGTGGGTCCTTTTTACGGTAATTGATTGATACCGTTGTTTATGTTGTGACAAGTACAGGTAACTCATAACCAGCGGGATTGGGTTTGCGGTTTGTGTACAGGTGTCATGGCAACGTAAAACGTAAAACGTTCAAGCCAGAGGGTGTTTTGCTCTCTGGCTTTTTTGTTTGTCGAGTTGCGAATCTGCCGACAAGTGTTATCTCAAATCGGCTTTCTTGGTTTGCTTCAATTGGTGTGTGACTTTTCTTGTGGCGGCGCGTCACGTGAAAAAAGATAAATCACTATCGTGATCGCCAGAACGATTGCATAAGTGCCAAAGATCAGCTGATATGTTTGGGGTGATGATTGATCACTTTGGCTTGAGATCACCTGGCCTGTTGCGAATTGCATGATGCCAACACCGCAAATCGAACAGAAATTAAGCAGCGTGACTCCTCGACCCACTAGTGCTGGTGGCAGGAAGGCTCGGCAGTGGGCCATCACGACGGCATAGCTTGTGCCAAACAAGCCAAATCCGATGAATAGTGCCGCAGCCATTCCAAGCGGCATGTCCGGAAGAAAGACAAAGAGCAGTAGCAATACCAGCACACAAATATTGCCAATCAATACGACGCGTTTGCGTGTGTTGAATATCTTGTCCAACGGACCATAGGCAAAGCTGCCGACAATAATGGCGATCGCCATCCAGAAGGTGACCTTGCCTATCAACAAGGTGTCGGCCGCGTGCAGATCGTTAAGATAAGGACCCGTCCAAAGTCCCCTAATTCCTGCGACTGGCGCGTAGCACAGAAGTCCCATGACAAGGATTGGCCATAGCACTGGCATCTTCAACAAGGTGATGTAGCCACGCATACCGTCACTGGTGGATTGATCATGTTCCGGGTCCTTGACCAGTAGCAGAACAGCTATAGCAACAGCAAGTGTGGTGACTGCCAATGCCAGCATGGTGGTTCGCCAGCCAAACATATCAACGGCATTGGCCATGGGTGCTGCACCGATAACGTTGCCAAGGTTTCCAACCGCGACAAACCATGAGGTCATGATGGCAAATTGGCGAGCCTCAAAGCGCCGGGCAAAAATCAGCAAGGTGCCGAGCAGCACAGGAGCGCAGCCCATGCCGATCAGGCCCATGGCAACGGTTATCATCCACGGTGCCTGAGCCTTGGCGAACAACAACACCCCAGCGGTGGCGCAGATACCAAACACCCAACCGACCGTTCGACGTGGACCATATCGATCGAGGCCGACACCGACAAAAAACTGCATCGCAGCAAACGTCACGAACCAGACGCCGAGTGCATCCGAAAGATCGGTCTTGGTCGCGCCAATGGACGTTGCCAGTTCAGGTGTCAGAACTGCCAGAAACGAGCGATAGAACTGAGAGAACAAGTAGGCGAATGCCAGTGCGACCAGGCCTGCCATGGGAATTGTCGAGGATCGGGTGATTCAGGAGAGCCGAGTCTACCGCGGTCGATCCTCCTGATCGACAGCAACATTACATCTTGCATTCGAAAGCAACATTACATATTGTGGGGATATTGCAGTTGGGCTGTGGCGATCCGGGTTCGCCCTCACTTGCCTTGGTACCGATTGCCCATGTCCAAGACGGTCGCGCTTGGCCAGAATTCGTCGTGAATAATAATGGAGGAAATCCCCATGCAGAAATCCCTGCATATTGATCCGGGCAAATGCACCGGCTGTCTGCAGTGCGAATCGGCTTGCTCTCTCGAAAATGAGGGAATGGTCAATCCGAGCAAGTCCAGGATCAAAGTGTTCAGTTTTCATGATGAAGGGCGATTTGTTCCTTATACCTGCACCCAGTGTGATGAAGCCTGGTGCATGCAGGCCTGTCCGGTTGATGCCATTGTCCTGAATCCGGCCAACGGCTCCAAAGATGTCTTGAGTGATGTCTGTGTCGGCTGCAAGGTTTGCACGATCGCCTGCCCGTTTGGCACGATCAACTACAACACCTCAACCGGCAAGGTCGTCAAAT
>CAYULV010000295.1:0-4712 GCA_964445655.1 uncultured Granulosicoccaceae bacterium
TTTGATCAATGAGTTGATCGTCTGTTGCAGTCGACCACGGCGTTCTACACCTTGAGTTGTGCCATCAGGTTTAGCTTCAGCGTTTGCAGACATCAGGCTCTCCAGCAGACATGGTTTGAAACGACATCGGATCGGATTTACAGCTGCCTGAAACAAGCAAGGATACTGCCATCCGCGTACCGCAATTTAAACACAAGAAAACCCGGAAAGCCACGTATATTTGTTAACTTATTTTCTCTGTTCGTTTATGCAAGCGAATGAAAAATATTAAGTTTTTAAACTTGACTTTACGATATGGTGAACTAGCGAAAGGTTTAAGAATCAGGTATCTACCCAGTTAATGACATGTTGGTGATATTCCGCCAGAGGGACCTCGCTTTCCGGCACCGAGTAGCCGGCAACCGAGATCCCGGCCTGACGCACCGTATCGGGATCTCCGCTTATCAGCGGATGCCACGGCGCCAGCGTGCGGCCCTCGGCCAGACGCCGGTAGGCGCAGCTCTTCGGTAACCAGGAAATTTTCTGCGCCGTCAATGGCCGCACCGACAGACAATCTGAAACCCGTTGGAAGCGATGTTGATAGTCCGTGCACCGACAGGTGTTGCCGTCAAGCAACTCGCAAGCGACTTTTGTATATCGGATATCACCCGAATCCTCGTCTTCAAGTTTCTGCAAACAACAACGACCGCAACCATCACACAGAGATTCCCACTCCTGGTCACTCAATTCGTCGAGTGATTTTTCTTCCCAGAATTTTGCGCGCTCAGCCATCAATCGATGCGCTACTACGCAGCGGCCGAACTGTGATAGTCAATCAAGCGTTGCACCTCTTCGCTCGAGCCCATCAACACCGGTACACGCTGATGCAAGGATGTTGGTTCGATATCCAGTATGTTTTGTTCACCTGTATGGGCGAGCCCTCCCGCCTGCTCTATCAGCATGCCCATTGGGTTGGCTTCGTACAAGAGACGCAACTTACCCGCCTGCCCGCTTGCCTGCAGACGTGCATCGTTCGGATAAAGAAATACGCCACCCCGGCAGAGTATGCGATGTATATCTCCGACCATGGAGCCAGCCCAACGCATGTTGAAATTACGCCCAACTGGACCTTCCTCGCCTGCAATACATTCATCAATATAGCGTTTCACAGGTGGAAACCAGTGACGCGAATAGGCTGCATTTATCGCGTATTCATTGGTACTGGCGGGCACACTCATGTCCGGATGTGTCAAGATGAATTCGCCAATGCTGTTGTCGAGGGTAAATCCTGCAACGCCTTTACCGATCGTCAGAACCATCATGGTGGCCGAGCTATATAAGCAATAGCCAGCGCAGACTTGTCTGCGCCCTTGCTGAAGAAAACTTGCATCCGTGGGTGCTTCACTTTCCCCATGATGCGTGATGGAAAAAATGGTACCGGTTGCGCCATTGACATCGATGTTACTGGAACCATCCAGCGGATCAAATGCAAGTAGATAGTCACCACGCGCGTATTGCTGCGGAATCGCATAGTGAGCATCCATCTCTTCAGAGGCAACTGCGGCCAGCAAACCGGAACCTTGCATGGATTCGATAAAAACATCGTTGGCAATGATGTCGAGCTTTTTTTGATCTTCGCCCTGGACATTTTCCTGCCCGGCAGCCCCGAGCACCCCGGCAAGCTCGCCAAGACGAACCAGATTCGACAAGCGTTTGCAGGCAGTCGCAACATCATCAAGTAGCGCGGTCAAAGCGTCGCCGGCCGCCGATTCCTGAGCGCCGCTTTCAACCAGGTACTGGGTCAGATTGGTTCCGAGCTTCATGTTGATAATTCCACCATTTTGTAACCCACAGTTTGCTCGTTCCGTGCCAGCGATTGATTGTCGCATTTAGCCAGAGAAGTTACCGTATCATCCAGTTTTCATGATCGCATGACTTTTGAGGATTCAGCTTTGAGCGATACACTATTTTCCCGCGCTCGGGAGATCATTCCCGGTGGCGTCAATTCACCCGTGCGAGCGTTTGGCAGCGTCGGCGGCACACCGCGCTTCATCACTCGCGCAGAAGGTGCCCACATATTCGATGCCGAAGGACGCCGTTACGTGGACTACGTCGGCTCCTGGGGGCCGATGTTACTTGGCCACGCGCACCCTGAGGTTATCGAATCAGTCAAGGCAGCGGCGGACAATGGCTTGAGTTTTGGCGCACCGACCGAATTGGAAGTTGAGATGGCCGAACGCATCTGTGCACTGGTGCCTTCAATGGACATGGTACGCATGTGCAGTTCCGGCACCGAGGCGACCATGAGCGCTATTCGCCTCGCACGCGGCTTTACAGGTCGCGACGACATCGTTAAGTTCGAAGGCTGTTATCACGGACATTCCGATTCCCTGCTGGTAAAAGCCGGTTCCGGCGCTTTGACACTCGGCGTACCCAATTCGCCTGGCGTCCCCGCTGATTTCGCCAAGCACACCCTGACCGTTTCATTCAACGATAGTGATGCGATAACAGAGCTCTTCAAAGAGCGCGGTGATTCAATCGCCTGCGTCATTGTTGAACCGATTGCCGGCAATATGAATTTTATTGAGCCACTGCCCGGCTATTTGCAAACCTTGCGCGAGCTTTGCACCGAGCATGGCGCCGTGTTGATTTTCGATGAAGTCATGACCGGTTTCAGAGTCGCGGCCGGCGGTGCGCAAGAGCGCTATAAAGTGACACCCGATCTGACAACACTGGGAAAGGTTATCGGTGGCGGTATGCCGGTCGGTGCATTCGGTGGTCGGCGCGACATCATGAATGAGATTGCCCCTGTCGGTCCTGTGTATCAGGCAGGTACGCTGTCTGGCAACCCTATCGCTATGAGTGCAGGTATCAAGACACTCGAGCTGCTATCCGAACCTGGTTTTCATGATCGCTTGCATGAACGCACTGGCATGCTACTAGCGGGTTTGAAACAAGCCGCTGACGATTGTGGGGTGCCTTTTTGTACAGCACACGCAGGTGGCATGTTCGGCTTCTTTTTTACCGACAAGGACAAGGTCACCAGCTTTGACGATGTCATGGCTTGCGATGGAGAGCGATTCAAGGCCTTCTTTCATTCGATGCTCGAATCCGGCATTTATCTCGCGCCATCCGCTTTTGAAGCAGGCTTCACCAGTGCTGCGCACAGTGACGAGGATTTTAAGGCCACTATTGACGCTGCGGCTCGCGCTTTCAAGTCTTTTGCCTGAATCTGATCCTGAGTCAGAGCATGAGTGGACAGTGTATAGCCATGTGGTCGGGCCCGCGAAATATTTCAACGGCCATGATGCGCTCCTGGGAGAACCGCAGCGATACGGAGGTAATTGATGAACCGTTCTACGCACATTTTCTAAAGGAAACAGGCATCGATCATCCGATGGCGGATGAAGTTATAGCGGCTGGGAATACCGACTTCAAAGATATTATCGAGAAGCTTCGCCAAGCTCCTGCATCAGGCATCTTTTATCAAAAGCACATTACTACGCACTGGATGGAATACTTTCCTGTTGATTGGTTGGCGGATATCAAACATGTCTTCCTGATTCGTGAGCCTTCGCGGGTTGTTGCATCCTATGCGGTCAAGCGGCAGGACCTGACTGCATTTGATCTTGGCTATACGCAACAAGCGATGCTATTTGAGCTTATAAGCGAACAGCAAGGTTTGCCTCCAATCGTTATCGACAGTGCTCGTTTTTTACTCGACCCTGAAGCACAATTACGCAGCGTATGTGAAAAATTGAACATCGCGTTTGAGAACAGCATGCTTGACTGGCCTGCCGGCAAACGCGACAGTGATGGCCTGTGGGCCAGTCACTGGTACGATGCAGTTATCCAGTCCACAGGCTTCGGCCCTGTTAACAACAAGCCATTGACCTTGTCAGCGGAACAAGAAAAGATTGTTGATTCGTGTCAGGCTCATTACAAGATAATGAGTGCACACACACTTTAACCGTGGTTGTGAAAGCCGCTCAGAAATACAACTTCAAACCAAGGCTTACCGCAGACAGGTCTTCAAAAATTCCCACATCCTGGCTGTAGAAAACATAGTCTGCCGATAGATCGACGCGCCGACTCAAGACAACTTCGAGCCCAAAGCCAAATGAAATGCCCGCGTCTTCGTCGGTAAATTCTCGTCTGCCAATAGTCTCGGTCAGTTCAAGTGCCGTGACCCCAGCCATCGCATAGGCAGTGGTGCGAGCGCCGAGCGGAGCATGTGCTTTCAAGAACACACTGGAAAAAACAACATCGATCTCGTCAAATGCATCGACGTCGTCCTCACTGCCAAAGCCAAGATGACCTTCAAGGTCAAAAACCCGACCAATCGGTAAACCCAGACGTAGTCGCACGCCGCGTGGATTCAAGTCATCATCGATACTGCCGTCCAGGGAAAATGAACTGCCATCAATACCGAAGTAGGGTCCCGATTGAGCATCCGACGCTTGGCTCGTCGTACTGGCGACCAGCAAGATTAGAGGGGCGAGATAGCTGAGGTATATTTTTGTGATATTCATACTGCTCTAACGGTACAAGAAGATGGCTACAACTGTAACCATCTTCGACTGAACCCTTTCTGAACAGCAAGCCTTTTTCAAAAAAACTGTGGCTCAGGCCGCGCCTTTGGACACGACTGACGCCTCCAGAGTCTCCTCAGGTGCTTGATAGTCGCTTAATGGCGGGCAGGAGCAAATCAGGTTCTTGTCACCATAGACGTT
>CAYULV010000296.1:0-4674 GCA_964445655.1 uncultured Granulosicoccaceae bacterium
TCAGGATGTCATGACTAGCCATTTCCAGGGCTAGTTCTTCAGTCATACCCTCCATCGCAATCAGTTCAGCAGTAGGCGTCTTGCCACCCAGCTTCTCTTCGGTCGCGATCGCCTTGGTCAACAAGGCATCCTGAGCGCGGCTGCGCAGCTCATCGACAATCTCTTCTTCGAATTCGTCAATTCCCAAAAGCTCGTCACGCGGCACATAAGCCACTTCTTCGACAGTGGTAAACCCTTCCTGCACCAGAATCAGAGCCACTTCCTCATCGACATCGAGCTGCTCGACAAAGCTATGCAAGGTTTCTTTCGATTCCTCTTCGCTTTTCTCTTCGGCTGCGGCCTCATCCATGACATTGAGCTCCCAACCGGTCAGCTCGGACGCGAGTCGCACATTCTGACCACCTCGGCCGATAGCCAGCGACAGCTTGTCGGTCTCGACAGCGATGTCCATGCTGTTTTTGTCTTCGTCAACAATAATGCCCTTGACTTCGGCAGGTGCCATCGCATTGATGACGAACTGGGCGGGGTTGTCATTATGCAGAATGATGTCGATTCTTTCGCCGGCAAGCTCGTTCGACACGGTTTGCACACGCGAGCCACGCATACCCACGCAGGCACCGACGGGATCAAGTCTTGGGTCGAGCGATGACACGGCAATCTTTGCGCGCGCACTGGGATCACGCGCCGCGCCATTGATAACGATAATGCCCTGACCCACCTCAGGTACTTCGAGCTTGAACAATTCAATCAGAAACTCTGGCGCAGTCCGTGTGACAAAAAGCTGTGGTCCGCGGGGCTCACTACGCACTTCGCGCAGATAGCCACGCAAGCGATCGCCAGGACGGACAGCTTCACGCGGAATCATGTCCTCACGAGAGATATAAGCCTCGGCATTGCCACCCAGATCCAGATAGACACCACCGCGCTCGAGGCGCTTGACGATACCCATAACGAGTTCGCCAACACGACCCTTGTAAGCATCAACAACACGCTCACGCTCTGCTTCTCGCACCTTCTGCACAATGACTTGCTTGGCGGTTTGCGCAGCAATTCGGCCAAAGTCTACCGAGTCGATTTCTTCTTCGATGAAGTCACCGAGTTGTTTCTCGGGTTCGTCATACTGTGCAGCCGACAGGGTGATCTGGCGCAATGGGAATTCCATCTCAGCATCGTCTTCGATGATTTCCCAGCAACGATACGTGTTGTAGTCACCGGTTTCACGATCGATTCTGACGCGTGCTTCAATATCACCACCGTGGCGCTTGCGAGTGGCCGAAGCGAGCGCTGCTTCGAGTGCTTCAAAGATGATGCCTTCGTCAACGCCCTTCTCGTTGGAAACAGCTTCCGCAACCAGCAGTATGTCTTTACTCATAACAATAATTCCTTTGGCCTTACGCCAATCCTAATCTGCCAACAACATACGCTTGATCGATGTCATCAAGCGGTAGATCATAGTCCAGACCGTCTACCTCCACGGTAACGATTCCGGTATTCACTGCCACCAGCTCGCCTTTGAAGTTGCGCCGGCCATCAACGCCGTCCGCCATCTTCACGCGAATCACTTCCTTGAGCTGATCTCTGAACTGCTCCTCGGTAAACAACGGGCGATCAACGCCCGGCGACGACACTTCAAGCTGGTAAGCGCTCTTGATCGTATCTTCTACATCCAGCACAGCATTCAGCTGACGGCTGACCACCGCACAGTCGTCGAGCACAATGCCCTCGGACTTGTCGATATACACGCGCAAGGTCTGACCATTCTCGGCCTGACCGAACTCGGCTCCGATAAACTCATATCCCAAACCTGTCACCACCGGGGAGACAATCTCCACAATGGCGGGCGATGCACGTTGCATGACTCAATAAATGTCCCAAAGAAAAAGGCTCCCTGTAGGAGCCTTTTTTTCGTTGTTCTGATTGTTCCTGACCCGTCCACATCGAGGAAACTAGTCGATGCAAGACCGGTAAGGTGCACCCGGCAAGCTACGCCGGACGACTTGACCGAACGCTACTATCGGAATCCAACGTGGAAACGAGGGAGTTCGCTCGGGTAATCAACTGATTATATCAGTCGTAAACCACCTACGCCAGAGACTTGCACGGGTCGTGCCTTGAATTGAGTTAAGAATCCTCAATAGTCAGCAGCAATTGCCCCGCCGCGACCTGAGAATCCACGCCAATACCAATTTCGGCAACGCGGCCATCATGCGGCGCGGTCAGCACATGCTCCATCTTCATCGCTTCGAGCGTCAGCAGGGCCTGACCCGCCGAAATATCGTCACCCGTGGCCACCTCCAGAGCGATGACCTTGCCCGGCATGGGCGCTTTGACCAAGCCCGAGGCATTGCCTTGATCGTCTGATTCGGCACCGACGACCGGTAAACCGAAGCTCTGGTCCCAGCCAGCAAATTGCACATGCACCTGCGTATCGTTCAGCACTGCCTGCGCCGGACTGGCTGCAGAACCGTTGACCGAGAAACGCCCCTGCTCTTCTCGCAGCGTGACTGTTGTCCCGTCGCTCAAGCACAACTCCCACTGCCGAGCTTCGAGCTTGCGCAAATAAAAATGCTGCACAGCTCCATCGACGATCAAGCGAATTGGACGACTCGGGGAACCCCATAACTGCCAATGGCCCAAAGCGACAAGCGGCTCCTGTGTCCGGTCCTCGAAGGTGAGTTGATCCGTCACTGTCAACGCCGCAATGGCCAACAAGGCGCGTTGTATTGCATCGGGAACCACGACAAGCTCATCGTGATGTGTCTCGATAAAGCCTGTGTCAAACTCAGCTCCGCGCACCCGCGGGTGATCGACGAGACGCCACAGGTATTCTCGATTGCTTGTCGTACCCAACAACGTTGAACGGGCAAGCTGATTCGACAAACCCTGAAACGCTGCGTCTCGATCTGCCCCGTGGCTGATGAGTTTTGCCAACATCGGATCGTAATACGGCGAAATGTCATCACCTGTTCTGACACCGGTATCGACACGCTGTGACGCATCCAGATCGCAATAAAGTAGACGCCCCGTCGCAGGCAGGAATCCGGCTTTTGCATCCTCTGCATACAGTCGTGCTTCAACCGCATGCCCAGTAAGCGTAATCTGCTCTTGTCGCTGAGGTATCGGTAGACCTTCTGCAACGATGAACTGCCATTCGACCAGATCAATACCAGTGACCGCCTCGGTAACTGGATGCTCTACCTGCAAGCGCGTATTCATTTCCATAAACCAGAAACGCTCGCTGCTGAGTTCATCCGAACCATCAGCTATGAATTCGATCGTACCCGCGCCCACATAGTTGATCGCTTTTGCCGCCCGCACAGCGGCATCGCAAATCGCCTCGCGCACGGCTTCGGACATCCCTGGGGCAGGTGCCTCCTCGATCACTTTTTGATGACGCCGCTGCAAGGAACAATCGCGTTCATACAGATGCACGACATTGCCATGTGTATCACCAAACACTTGTACTTCAATGTGTCGAGGGTTGACGATAAATTTTTCTATCAGCATGGAATCATCGCCAAAGCTCTGCTGCGCTTCACGGCGTGCAGAAGTTAGGGCATCATGAAAGTCACTGGCATTGTCGACACGTCGCATGCCTTTACCGCCACCGCCAGAACGTGCTTTGATCAATATGGGATAACCCACATCATTCGCAGCTGAGCTAAGTACGGCATCATCCTGATCTTCATCGTGATAACCCGGAACAACAGGTACACCTGCGTCGACCATGCGTTTTTTGGCCGCATCCTTGAGTCCCATTGCACGCATGGCGTCACTGCCAGGACCCATAAAGATAATGCCGGCTGCATGACAGGCATCTACCAGTGCGGCGTTTTCGGATAAAAATCCATATCCGGGATGTATGGCATCAGCACCTGCTTCTTTTGCCACATTGATGATCTTGTCTATCGACAAATAACTCTTGGTTGCCGATGCTTCGCCAATACAAACTGCGGTGTCCGCAACCTGCACATGCAAGGCGTTCGCATCCACATCGGAATACACAGCGATAGTGCGAATGCCAAGACGCTTGGCCGTGGCCATGACACGTACCGCGATCTCGCCGCGATTAGCGACCAATACTGATTTGATCACCATCACCTACATCCTGAACACGCCAAAACGCGTGTCCTTGATCGGAGCGTTGAGACTGATCGCAAGGCTCAAGCCGAGCACATCACGCGTCTTGCGCGGATCGATGATGCCGTCGTCCCACAAACGAGATGATGCATAAAGTGCTCTCGACTGCGCATCGAATTGATCAACATAAGGTTGACGAAAACTGGCGCGGTCCTCATCTGTCCACGGTTTACCAGCCCTGGCCGCACCTGCCTCGCTGACCGATGCCAACACATCAGCAGCTTGCTCGCCACCCATAACCGAAATGCGTGCATTGGGCCACATCCACAGAAAACGCGGGTCATAGGCACGCCCACACATGCCGTAATTCCCGGCACCATATGAGCCACCGATGATCACTGTGTGTTTGGGTACCGCAGCATTACTGACTGCCATGACAAGTTTGGCACCATCTTTTGCAATACCCCCCGCTTCAGCGGCCTGCCCAACCATAAAGCCTGTGATGTTCTGTAAAAACACCAAAGGTATATGACGCTGACAACACAGTTCCACAAAGTGCGCACCTTTCACCGCACTGTCGGAAAACAGCACGCC
>CAYULV010000297.1:0-4658 GCA_964445655.1 uncultured Granulosicoccaceae bacterium
GATCCTGGGTATGAAATCCGAATTCAATCCCTTGCGTTTGCATGTGACGAATATTGTCTGGCGTCGCAAAAACTCCTTCTGTCGTTGCGCTGATGCCCGGTATCTGTTGTAGCAGATGATCACACAGTGATTCAATTTTCGGCGGTGTGAAATTGACTTGAACATGATGAACAAGGTTTGCCAGCGGTATATCAGTCAGTCCTTCGTATTCCGCAAGGGCCTCGCTGGTTTCGTCGGGAAATAGTCGGATGGCTTGATTAAGGAGATTGACCCAGACCATACGGCCATTGACTGCTCTTCCGATCAGGTAAACGCAAGCGGATAAATTACGTTCGTGCAGCAGCGGTGTGGCGTGCTCGCCAACACTCAAGTATCCATCGTCGAATGTAATGACAAGTCCACGGTGAGGAATATCGCCTTTGGCTGCATCTGATACCGAAATAACTTTGTAATAACGTTTGAAGTACTCCAGGTGCGTCACGAACGTAGTGCAGTTGACGGTGATATTCAAACCATCTGTCGCGCTACCGGGATTGTCATCGACGTCGTGGTATAGCATCGCTCGGAGGCCGCGTGGGCTCAAACCGATCACGATACGAGCGAGGCCGAGGCGAAACATGATCACGCCAATATTGCGTAGCCAGCGTCGTACCGTGTTGTCTGGTTTCGTGCTCATCAATTACTCTGCGCGCTTGCGCTCGATGCCCATTTTTCAAGGTTGACTAGAACCTGCTTCTCAGCGGCAACCGTGCGATGAATCCAGCGAAACTCCCGCCCTTGCGAGAGATCCTGCGGCGTGCAAACCAGTGTTCCATTCAGCGCTGACTCGGCAGCTGATAAATAGAGTTCGGTACCGATCTTCACACCTTTGGCAAACAAATCTGCCTCGCTGTCACCCTTTTCGTAGACTACTTTGCCAGTCGATGCAATATCACCGCCATCTACAGCTGCCACCAATTCATGCACGGTAACTCCCAAATGATCCGGGTCGTCATAGAAAACAGGCCAAAACAGGGTGCTGTCACCTCGATACCAAGGGGAAAGACCGGTGTGCATGTTCAATGTGATGATTCGGGCGCGATCAAATAATGGCGCTTTCAGTATGGCGGTACCGTAAACAATAATGACATCGGGCTTTTCCTGGTCGAGAAGATCCAGGCAATCCGGGCCGTTGTGTGATGAAACTATGCTGTGTCGTGCGCCGCCGGGCATCTTGTCGATCGGGTTGGCGTCAAACAGGGCGGCACTCAGCGCCTCAGGATCAGGACCGTAGCCGCCTTTGTACAAGGCCCGTCGAACGCGTTCGACGTAGTTTCCGCGTTTGAGCATGCGCTGCAGACGGGTTTTCAGTGGGCGTCTGGTCGGCTCTGCAGAGACGATTCGAGTCACCTTGTCACCAAACCGTGACAGAAACGCGTTCACCAGGTAGCGGTGCTCTGGATTACCGTTGGCGCTTTCGCCGCCGACCAAAATAACGATACTCATGTTCTTTTCATCGCCTGCTGTTCAATATTGCGCTTGATGAGGGCTGGCCGCCGTTGGCCTCCTCGGCACTCGAGCTAGAGTCGAGTGCGTTGCCTCCGACATCGCTGTTGACCACGCTGGACGCGTCAGAAGCGCTGTCCAGCGCCGAGAACAGCTTGACGCAGAGGAACACGACCCAGATCGCAACAAAGGTTTCAGCGGAGAGTACGCCGAGGATCGACAAGTGGATCGGCAGGGTCAGAACGGCGAGAGTCACCAGAGATATGCTCAGGATCGAGCCGTAGACGGTGGCGAGAGCCAGCGATTTGAAGGCTTTAAGGGATTGCAGAGCAGCGAATGGCCCATTTTGTACAGCTGCAATCAGGGTAATGGCGGCCCAAAGCAGCACAATATCTCTCATCGGTGCGTCGCTGTATTGATCCTGATAGAGCAATTCGTCGAGGAGCGGCCATCCTAGCAGGGTCAAGACCGAAAGCGTTGCAATTGCCGCCACAGAAATGACGCTAACCATGATCATCTGCCTGGCAGCTGCTTTGGACTGCCCTTGCGCGATAGACAAGGCCATTTCGGGCTTGATGACATTCTGGATCGTCATGAATACCACCCGAACCGGTCCAAACAGGATAAATCCAGCCGCAAGTGGCGCGAAAGCCGCAGGACCCTCGAGACCAGAAACAATCAGGCTATGCGCCTGTGATACCAGTACGGTGGTAACAGCACCGACCAATGCCCAGCGTGACTGGAACCAGATTGGTCGATAGTCTCTCAAGGCGTGTCGCAGCGATAGCAGTGGGATGGGCGTGGGCAGGCGGGCTAGCTCTGTCAGTACGCCCAGTGCGTTGGCGATTGTCAGTACCGTGAACACGTCGAACACCGTCAGCGAGATATCGTGCCAAAGCAACAGGCTGAACAGGGCTGTCCCGGTCACGACATACATCATGTCGCCGAGCAAAACCGCCGTTACATCAAATCGGGCATAGCCTACACTGCGGCTGTACTGTCGAGCGAGATAGGCGATTGTGAATCCGAGAGCGGCTACCAGAGTTCGCAGCTCCAGCGCGTTACTGTTGAGGCTGAATGTCATTATCAGCCCTAGACACAGGCCGGCGCCCAGCAGGAAAGCCATCAGCGTGGTCAGGAGCGATTCGGTATGTTGGCGTTCCTTGCCCGTTCTTGCCGATGGCGCGAAAACGCATAGTGGCGTTGAGAAAAGCGCATTGCTGATCGAATTTGCCATGACCGCGATGACAAAAGTCAGCGCGAAGACACCAAAATCCTCGGCGAGCAGTATTCTGACCAGCAGCAGATTCAAGACAAAATGGAAGCCGCTGACGAGGCCCTGGCTCAACACAGCCGACAGGTACCTGGGGATGGCACTCAGGCGAGGTGTGAATCCTTGAGTTGTGGGTGTAGATTTCATGACATGATCGTCGTCAGGTCGTCTGTAAACAGTTATGGCCTCTTAGTAAGTGTAGTCGGGCAGTTGGGTAGTAAAGTTGTGGAGAATTACCGTTTATCGTGAACCGATCGAGGTTCGGTTGCGTGTAAGTCGTTGCGATCACTCACATCAACGAATAGGACACAATAAATTTCGTTATGAATATTCTGGTTATCAATTGCGGTTCCTCGAGTATCAAGTACGCCTTGTTTGACGATGCTGGTGAGATTCTCACCAAGGGCAAACGCGAGCGACTCGGTGGTGATGCGTCTGCCCGGGCAGGAACTCATGGTGAGGCCATCAAGGACATCCTCGCAGAGTTGTCGGAGTACGCCGTCGATGCCTTGGGTCATCGCGTTGTTCACGGGGGGCCTGACTACCACGACCCGCAGCTGATTACCGAGACCGTGATCGAGGCGATCCGTGCCTACATTCCGGATGCGCCGATGCATAACCCCTACAGTCTGGCTGCGATAGAAGCCGCTGCTGTTGCCATGCCCGGTATCCCGCAAGTTGCGGTATTTGATACCGCCTTTCATGCGCGCATGCCGCGTCGCTCAATCAACTACGCGATCGATCAGGACGTTGCGAACAAGCATGGTATTCGCCGTTATGGGTTTCACGGCATCTCTCATGAGTATGCCGCAGGTATTGCCGCTGATTTTCTTGAACGTCCGTTGAACGAGCTGCGTTTGATCACTCTGCATTTAGGCAACGGCGCCAGTGCCTGCGCTGTCGAGTTTGGCCGCTCAGCCGAAACCAGCATGGGCAACACACCGCTTGAAGGACTGGTCATGGGTACTCGTTCGGGAGATGTCGATGCGGGTGTTCTGCTGGGTCTTCTGCGAGAAGGCATGAGCGTGGATGAACTTGATGAGCTGCTCAATCATCGCAGTGGTCTTGCTGGCTTGTCAGGCCTTGGCAATGACTTGCGTGAAATAGAGCTTGCCGCGGCTGATGGTCATGACCGAGCTCGGTTGGCGATCAATGTGTTTGCGCATCGTGCAAGAAAATATATCGGTGCCTACGCGGCTGCGATGGGTGGAGTTGACGCGATTGTGTTTACCGGTGGCATTGGAGAGAACAGTGCCAGCATGCGTGCACGTATCGTGCAACGACTGGAGTTTCTTGGCGTAATACTCGATGAAGACCGTAATCGGGACGCGAGTGTGCGTAATGACAATGAGTATGCATTGATTACAACAGCTCGCTCGCGCGTTGAAGCGATCGTTGTCAAGACCAACGAAGAGTTGATGATCGCACGACAGACTCGTCAACTGTTGAATACTGATCGTCCGGACGTCGCACAGCCCATACCTATCGCGGTCAGCGGGCGCCATTGTCACTTGACAGAGGAAACCTTCAAAACACTATTTGGTGAGGATACAAGTCCAACGCCATACAAGGATTTATCCCAGCCAGGTCAGTATGCCTGCGAACAGAAAGTCAATTTGATTGGTCCACGTGATCGTATTGATGGTGTTCGGTTGCTCGGCCCGCTCAGATCAGTCGATCAGATCGAGATTTCGCGCACTGATGAGTTTCGTCTTGGTGTTGATGCGCCAGTGCGTGACTCTGGAAACGTGCGCGGTTCTGCGCCGATTACATTGGAAGGTCCCGCCGGTACGGTTGTTTTGACTGAAGGCTTGATTTGCGCACGGCGCCATATTCATATGCATAGCGATGACGCCAAACGTTGTGGCGTTGCTGACAAGGATGAGGTGTCTGTGTCGAT
>CAYULV010000298.1:0-4650 GCA_964445655.1 uncultured Granulosicoccaceae bacterium
ACAGCAACAGCTGCCAGAATACCGATGATCGCGATTACGATCATGAGTTCGATCAGTGTAAAACCTTTTTGTACTTTAACCATTTTATTTATATCTCCAGAGATTTTGTATTAGCAGACTAGGTGTCAAGCCCCGATCCACGAATGTTTTATCGTCCGTAGGGACAAGTTATTAAGTGCAGGCGCTGTGCCATTTGCGCTTACTTTGTAAAAACAGGAAAAAAATTAATAAAAACAGTTAGATAGAGGTACTGTGACGCTCTTCTACATTGAATTGGTCGGCATCTTGAAGTGACATTTTTGGCAACAAGTGACAATTGAAGTGTCCATTCAGTGACAATTTGGACCAAAAATTAACTCTGATGCTCCGCCAAGGGAGTAACGCCCAGTGTGTTCAAGTGCCTGTGTCGCTATTGTCTATGCCAAATTGTTTGATCCGGTAGCGCAATTGACGGTAGGTAAGTCCAAGTTTCTCTGCTGCAGCCTTTCGATTCCACCGCGTTTTCTCCAGTGCATCGAGAATATCCTGGTGTTCGCTTGGACGAATTGCAGTCGGCGCGACGACATTATTATTTGACGCAGGTGTTTCCGACGTACTTGGTGCGATGGCGAGTTCCGATTCATCGATTATTCCTCCGTCAACCAAAGCAGAGGCTCGTTCAAGAATATTTTCAAGTTCTCGTATATTTCCTGGAAAATTGTATGACTCCAGTATTGAGATTGCACTGCTCGACAGCTCCAGGGGCTTGTCCAGGCCATTGGTTTTCGCAATCTTCTTTAAAATGAACCGTGCGATGTCAGTAATGTCGCCGGCTCTGTCCGCGAGTCTCGGAGAGCAAATCGAGATGACGTTCAAGCGGTAGTACAAATCATGTCGAAATTTCCCAAGTGCTACTTCTTCACCTAAGTCTTTATGACTGGCACTGAGAATTCTGACATCAGTCGGGATCTCTAAATTACCGCCCACATGTCTTACGGATTTTTCTTGAATGACACGCAGCAACTTGACCTGCATGTGTAATGGCAACTCGGCGACTTCGTCGAGGAAGAGGGTGCCGCCGTCAGCTTGTTGAAACAACCCTTCGTGATCACTATTTGCTCCGGTAAAGCTGCCTTTTTTGTGCCCGAACATCTCACTTTCCATAAGTTCGCTCGGAATTGCACCGCAGTTAACTGCGACAAACGCTTCGTTGGCCCGTGCGCTGTTCTGATGTACCAAGCGGGCAATAAGTTCTTTGCCGGTGCCTGATTCGCCCGTTATCCACACAGGGGCATTGGTTCGCGCAACCTTGTCTATGAGTTTACGGAGTTCGCGCATTGGTGCTGAGTGACCAATAAGCTTTTCGCCGCCCACGAGCGATTGCTCATCCGGTTGGGCCGAGTTTTTATGAGACAGAGATTCCAGACTTTTATCCTGCGGAGTTGCGAATGTTGTCTGAGTTTTTGCCTGTGATGTCGTCTGGGGTGCCGATGCCCGATTTATTGGGCGATGGTCCGGTGTATCCGAGTCTCGTTGTTTCGTCGCTTGCAAAACCATTTTACGCAGCTGCACGATATCGACGGGTTTTGAGACGAAGTCAAAAGCTCCTGCCTTCATGGCATCAATCGCGGCATCCATATTTCCATGGGCTGTGATAACGGCAACGGGTAAGTCTGGTTGGGTTTTGGCAATATACTCAACAAAGTCGATTCCATTGCCATCAGGCAGCCGCATATCCGTCAGGCAGACATCGAATTGGTAGCTGTCGGCTAGGTTACGGGCCTCACCAAGGTTGGCGGCGGTATGTGTATCAAAGCCTATACGATCGAGCGTCATCGCGATCAGGCTTCGAATGTCTGCTTCGTCGTCGACGATGAGGGCAACTTTTGTCATATCAAGCTGCCATTTCCTGAGCGTTACTCAACGTAATACGAAAATGTGCGCCCTGGTCCCGCTTGAGACATTCTATTCGGGCTTTGTTCAGATCACAAAGTTCACGAATGATGAAAAGACCAAGGCCTGTGCCCGCATGGTGGGTTGAGTAAAATGGCTCGAACAGGTTCTCGCGTTCCATATCCGATATTCCCTTGCCATTGTCCATAAGATCGATAACAGCGGTATTGTTATGCGCGCGCCAGCACTTGATGGTGATGGTCAAATCCGACTCGCCATTGTGCAAGCGAGCATTGGAGCAAAGGTTCCATAGCACCTGATCCAGGTGCTCGTTATCAAACATCGCAAACAAGCCCGGTTCGATATCGCAATTGATTGAATCAGCGTCGAGTCCGTTTTCGGCAAGGAAACGGTCTCTGAAATCAGTGATCACCTTTGCCAGGTCCAGGACATCGAGAATGACGCGCTGTCGATTTGATAATTGCAGGACATCTTCAACAATGCGATTGATTCGCGTCGTATGGCGTTTGGCAATGTTCAGGAGTTCGAGATCTTTTTCGTGGACCGTAGTTGATTCTTGTACCAGTTGTACGGCATGTGAAATCGCACCGAGTGGGTTACGTATCTCATGAGCAATGCTTGCCGACAAGCGGCCAAGTGAGGCCAATTTCAGTTGCTGGTACTGTTGGCGAATGTGTGCGTGGTCATCGAGTTTGATCAGCATGCCCCCATTGGACAGTGGTATGTACTGAGGCAGAATCGATTGATTGCTACCGGCGACTTTAAAAGGTCGGGTGCCTAGTGTCGGCGAGACCTCTGAGTCTTTGAGATGATTGTCGAGGTCGATGCTAAGGAGTCTAAGCGGTATGGGTATCGCCGTAAATTCTGCGCCGAGCAAGGATCGCGCTGTGTCGTTTATCAATTGAATTTCATCAGCGTTGTCGATAACGATGACACCGGAATCCAATTCACGAATAATTTCTTCATTCAGGTGGGCGATCTGTTTGACATCAAGCCCGACACGCGAATGAGTCGCTTCTGTAAAGTGCCTGCTCGTCAGGCGACGCATGGGGACTGCCATTACCCAGGCAGTCAGAAAAAGCAAAGTCCCGAGTAAGGCGGTTGATTGAAAATCGGCTTCTCGGTGACCCAATAGAAATTGTGCGAGGAGCTCCTCACTGAACGCAATGCTTGTGGCGATCGCTGCGAACAGCAAGGCATAGCGAACGCTTGTCATTTGGCTGAGTAAGGCCAGATTGATCAGTAGCAATGCGCCCAAGCCACTGTTGACGCCACCGCTGGCGAACATCAAGCCGCCAATCGCCAGAATATCAACATAGCACTGCACAAAAAACTGACTTTGTGCCTTTGGTTTGCGTAGCACTATCAGGTAGACAAATAATAGTGTGGATACCAGATAGGCAAGGTGAATTGTCGCAAATAGCTCGCTGTTGCGAGATCCCAACGTTTGTTGATCTTCAGCGATATAGAAAACCGCGGCCAATGCCATCAACATCAACAGGCGGTATTGATTGAACAGGCGCAGCACAGGCCAATCGGCAACGTGTGTTCCGGGAATGGCGTGGCGCTTGATAGTCGGTTCGATGGAACTCAAAGGTCGGCTACGTTTTTCGAAGCATATGACCCAGCCATGAGGCAAGTATCAGACCATTGAAAACGCAGCCGCTCGATAGATAGCCGCAGTCGGCAGTCGAGTTAAATTGTGAAGTACATCACACACACTCTACGTGTGCACTAAATTGAGGGTGACTGGAGGGGATACTTGCTCGAAGATCTCCCTGTCAGTTCAACTCTTGACGGCTGGGTGATCTGGTTCGGTCAGAGACAGTACCCGAAGGGTATCGGACTTCAGATCGTCCTGACCCAAGGAGTCATAGGCTCTTGCCAGCAAGGCCAGCGCATCAGGCACATGTATGGAGCCATCAAAATGCTCGAGCAAGTGAGTCATACGGTTTATGACCGCGACCATCGCGCCACGCTCAAAGTAGAACTCAGCGGTAATCAGTTCGTGACGTGCCATCTCGTTTCTCAGATGTCGCATACGAGCGAGAGAGTCACTGGCATATTCGCTGTCAGGGAAACGACGTACCAGATTGTCGAATTCAGCAAAAGATGAGCGCAGCCAGTTCTGATTCACGCGGGCAAGGTCGCGAGGAAAAATACGTTCCATCGCTGATCCACCGCGGGAGTAATGGCTGATGCCCTTGATGTAAAAGGCATAATCGATGTTATCACTGCGCGGGTACAGCTTGATGAAACGATCGGCCGAATCGACTGCGGCATCGTACTGATCCTGCCTGAAATAGGCGTAGGCAATGTCCAGCTGTGCTTGTTGCGTATAGGTCCCGAACGGGAAGCGGGCGCCCAAGGCTTCGAAAAAGCTGATAGCGGATTGAAAATCGCCCTGGTTCAATGAGCGTTTGGCGTTGTTATACAGTTCTTCAGCGCTGCCGCCAGCTGGCGCACGAGTTTGCGGGGCGCTGCTGCAGGCGACACCGAGCAGAATGGCCATGGCGAGAGCAATTCTGGCTGTAAATCGAACGGGGCCGCTTTTGCGGGGAGTGTCTTGAAACGCCATGCGCTGGGCCGAATGAATGTTTATCATGAGAAAAGTATAGCGAACCCATCGGGTTCCTTTGAGATCAATGAGTAGGCTTTGAGCAATTCTTTAGTAGATGTCACATTTCAGGTTGACCCTGATCAGGCCGGTGAACGCCTTGATCGGGTCGCCGCAAGCCTGTTTGGCACCTATTCGCG
>CAYULV010000299.1:0-4620 GCA_964445655.1 uncultured Granulosicoccaceae bacterium
CAATCGCGACGCGCATGGCGTGTGGTTTGATGGTACTCGTGACCCTCAGTGCTTGCGCTAGCCTCGTCCGACCGAACTTTACCCAGGAGGTACTCGAAATACGCCCGGGCGAGTATCGCCTTGATCCGGAGCATGTCTACATTCACTTCAAGATAGAACACCTGGGATTGTCAACGGTGGTGGGGCGTTTTAATCGGTCAGAAGCTTCGCTGGATTTCAATCCTAACAATATGGCCGATATGCGTCTCGAAGGCGTCATCGACATGGCAAGCCTTGATATGAACAACCCTTCACTGGAAAAGCGCTTGCTCGGGTCTGATTGGTTTGACGTCGCTCGGTATCCCGAGACCAGTTTTCTGACCACTGAAGTGGTGCCTACGGGTGGCAACAACATCGCTATCACCGGCGATTTTACCTTGCATGGTGTCACAAGGTCGCTGACGCTCGATGCGGTGTTCAAAGGTGGGGCAGATAATCTTCTGACGGGTAAATATACGTTAGGCTTCGCAGCTACCGGTTCGTTTCTGAGGTCGGATTATGGCGTCGATGCATTTGGAGGTTTGATAGCTGATGAAGTCTTTGTTGAAATTCACGCGGAATTCCAAAGGGATTCCTAGATGATTACACTGTTGGAAGGTGGTCAGTATCAAACCTTTGCGTTGTTACTGTTCACGATAATCATTTCACTGTCATGTCATGAGTATGGTCATGCGCTGTCAGCCAAGCGTTTCGGTGATCGTACCGCTGAGCAGCAAGGGCGTCTAACCCTTAACCCGATTGCGCATATCGATCCCATCGGGCTGCTGATGATCGTGATTGTAGGCTTTGGTTGGGCGAAACCGGTCCCAACCAATCCGCGATATTTCAATTCGCCGTGGGCGACGCTTGTCATCGCGGCAGCCGGTCCAGCCGCGAATCTGATTCTGGCCTTTCTGGCGATCAACTTTTACGGCTTCTCGTTGAAGATGGGCTTTGAGTTTGCCGGAACACCAGCGGCACAGACTTTCTTTTTCTATTTCTGCTTCATCAATTTATTGTTGATGCTGTTCAACCTGATACCGCTTGGGCCACTCGATGGGCACTATATATTGCCGTATTTATTGTCGAGCAAGTTGTCTGTCAAATATCAACAGCTAAATGCGCAGTACGGTACCTATGCCTTCATGGGGCTGATACTCTTGAGTTTTGCTGGCTTGCCGATTTTTTCCGGCTTGCGCAACGCGGCCTTGTGGCTGCTGGATCTGATTCAGATAATAGGTTAAACCATGTTGATACTTTTATCTCCGGCCAAGACGCTTGATATGGAAGCGCCCTCGCGTGTTTCGCGTCCGACGCAGCCGCAATTCATGGAAGAGTCGGACAAGCTTGTCGAGACATTGAAAAAATACCGGCCGAAGCGGCTTGGTACATTGATGAACTTGAGTGAGAAATTGGCAACACTCAATGTCGAACGATATGAAAACTGGCAGCCTCCGTTTACCAACAGTAATGCTCGCCCGGCCATTCAAGCATTCCGTGGAGATGTCTACACAGGTTTTGATGTCGACACGATGGCCAAAAAAGATCTTGATCATGCGCAAAAGCATGTGCGGATCCTGTCTGGACTTTATGGTGTGCTCAGACCCTATGACCTGATGCAGGCTTATCGACTCGAGATGGGAACGCGTTTGAAAACGCGACGTGGCAGTGATCTGTACTCGTTCTGGGGAACCACACTGACCGATCACCTCAATGAAGAACTTGAGGGCTTTAAAAATCCATTGCTTGTAAATCTGGCTTCGAACGAATACTTCAAATCAATCAAGCCGAAGGTTTTATCAGCACCACTTGTATCACCTGTGTTTCATGATGAAAAGAATGGTGACTACAAGGTCATCAGTTTCTTCGCTAAAAAAGCACGCGGCTCGATGGCGCGATATCTCGTCGAGAGTCGGGCGAAGACTATTGATGATCTCAAGTGCTTCAAGGAGTTGGGCTACAAGTACAGCAAAAAATTGTCGAGCGATGAGAAGCCTGTCTTTACGCGTAGCGAAAAGGCTGCAAGACCTTTTGTTGTTCAGCCGAGTTAGCTAATCATGTTTCCTATTCATGATGACAACCCGACACCGGTTGTTCCCTATGTCACTTATGCACTGATTGCCAGTTGTATCGGTATCTTCGCTTATCAGTTTTTTCTAGGCGAGGCTGGGCAGCTGGACATGGTGTACAGCTATGGGATGATCCCTGCGGCATTTTTTGGTCATGCCGAGCTTGCCAGTGAGTTTGTCCGGGTGCCGGTACACGCGACGATATTCACATCGATGTTTTTGCATGGCGGCTTTATGCATCTTGCGGGCAATATGCTGTACCTGTGGGTGTTCGGAAACAATATCGAAGCGGCCATGGGGCACGTGAAGTTCATTTGCTTTTATTTGCTCACCGGAATCATTGCGGCCTTGTCGCATGCCCTGCCAGACGTGAACTCGCAAATTCCAATGATTGGTGCCAGTGGTGCAATCTCTGGTGTGCTGGGTGCTTATTTGCTGCTCTACCCTCAAGCACGGGTGCTCATACTGATTCCGATCTTCTTCATCATCAAGACAGTTCGGGTGCCTGCGATGCTGGTGTTGGTGATCTGGTTTCTGATGCAGCTGTTCAGCTCGTTGACTGCGGGAGATTCAGAAGGCGGTGGCGTTGCCTTTGGGGCACACATTGGCGGGTTTATCGCTGGGATGGTGCTGGTGACATTTTTCAAGCATGCAAATGTACCGTTGCAGATTCCTTTTCTGCATTTTGATCCTTTCGCCCGTTTCCGCAAAGGGCCGCGTTGAACGCGGCCCTTTGTGTTGGTCATACTGTCTTTCGTGTTTAGCCGTTATTGACTCAGTATGGATTAATGGATTACGAACGTGACCCGAATTCCGGATAGGCTTCCAGACCACATTCCGAGATATCCACACCTTCATACTCTTCCTCTTCGCTGACACGAATGCCGACCGTTACCTTCAGGATGAACCAGAGGACGAAGCTCAGGCTGAACGTCCAGATGAAGATGGCACCAAGGCCGAGTAATTGCGCACCGAAATTGGCATCAGGGTTGGTAAATGGCACAGCGATCAAGCCAAATGCACCGACAACACCATGAACGGAAATCGCGCCGACTGGATCATCAATACGGAGCTTGTCGAGTGTTGTAATCGAGAACACGACCAAGACACCACCGGCCGCGCCGATCAAGGTGGCAGCCAAAGGTGAGGGTGTCAGTGGTTCCGCGGTGATGGCAACAAGACCCGCCAAGGCGCCGTTAAGTGCCATGGTCAGATCAGCTTTGCCCCACAAGGCTCTTACCGTCAAGAGTGCTGCAACCACACCGCCTGCGGCAGCCATGTTTGTATTGACGAAGATGGCGGCGACTGCATTCGCGTTCTCAACGTTTGAGACGGCTAGCTGCGATCCGCCATTGAAGCCGAACCAACCCATCCAGAGTATGAACGTACCAATCGTGGCAAGTGGCAAGTTGGCACCGGGGATGGGTGATAACTGACCATTAGGTCCGTACTTGCCTTTTCTGGCACCAAGCAGCAGTACACCTGCAAGCGCTGCACTCGCGCCACACATATGAACAACACCTGAGCCTGCAAAGTCATTGAAGCCAGCAGCGTCCAACCAACCGCCGCCCCATTTCCAGTAGCCCTGCACCGGGTAGATGAATGCGGTGAAGACAACGGCGAACATCAGGAAGGACCATAGCTTCATGCGTTCAGCGACGGCACCCGAGACGATCGACATACCGGCTGCAACAAACACAACCTGGAAAAAGAAGTCTGAACGTGAGGAGTAGTAAGGTGCATCATCACCACCAGCGATTACGCTTGCGGCGTCGTTGTCGCCACCGAGGAAGAAATCAAGCCCCGGGATATAAGCGCTTATTGGTGAGCCTGGATACATCAGGTTGTAACCGACCACCATGAACATGACACAGGCGACTGCATACAGCGCAATGTTTTTGGTCAGGATTTCGGCCGTGTTCTTGCCCCTTACAAGGCCGGCTTCGAGCATCGCAAAGCCTGCCGCCATCCACATGACCAATGCACCGGATACCAGAAAATAAAAGGTATCCAGTGCATAACTTAATTCTGCAAGTTGTTCCATCAGTTTTCTCTCTCTAATTTTTTTATAGCTAGTTATTGGTGCGCTCTTTACAGAGCCACCGGGCCGGTTTCGCTGGTACGAATACGAACGGCCTGTTCAAGGTTGGTGACAAAGATCTTTCCGTCACCTATCTTTCCTGAGCCCGCGGCGTTTGAAATGGCTTCGATCACCGTGTCGAGCTGGTTGTCGTCGATACCGATTTCCAGCTTGGTCTTGGGGATGAAGTCAACGACGTATTCCGCGCCGCGATAGAGTTCTGTATGGCCTTTCTGGCGGCCAAACCCTTTGACCTCGGTGACGGTCATGCCTTGTACACCGAGCGTGGATAGTGCTTCGCGCACATCCTCAAGCTTGAACGGCTTGATGATTGCCGTAACGAGTTTCATTTGATCTCCTGCTTTTATGTTGGATACAGGTCATATGGCACTATGCATGCCGATTGAAAATATGAAGTAAAAACAATGCTTTAAGGTTTTTATTGGTAAACTA
>CAYULV010000300.1:0-4587 GCA_964445655.1 uncultured Granulosicoccaceae bacterium
CAGGCCGGTTTGTTTAACCTGAACAACGGGATAACCGGTGTTCTGTGTTTTCACCATCAAAAATTCTTTCAGTATATAGAAGGCCCCGAATCCAAAATATCGGCGCTGTTTGATCGTATCTGTAAGGACAATCGACATACTATCCTCAATTCAATTCATATTCCGACGTCCAATTCTCGGCGTTACCGTGACTGGTCAATGATGAGGGTTTTCCCCTCCTTGAATACCGGTACCATGACGCTGCTGGATTCGATAATGCACATTATTGAATCTTCAGCCGGTCAATCAAATATTGAAACTTCCGCAGAAGCAGCCTTGGCTCGTTTACTCGACTGCATGGGTAGCAAACCGCTTAGAGAGAATATTGAAAACGATATAGTCGGAAAGAAAGTGGTAGTTATCGGTGCGTCAGCCGGCGGCATTATTGCCATCAAGGATCTACTGGGAAACCTTCCGAAGGATATAAACGCCTCGATCTTGATTGCAATTCATCTTTCGCCCAATCATAAAACCTTACTGGATTCAATTCTTGAACGTGAATCTGGATTCCACGTGCAAATCGCGCAAGACCATGACCTAATTCTGCCAGGAACGATTCATCTGATACCACCGAGCAAAAACCTGGAAGTCAAAGGCGGGCGAATTCTCATCAGCGACCAGCACAGAGTAGATTCACCAACTGCCTTAAACAGTCTCGACCTTGAATCGAAAGTCCCTCACCCTATTGATATTCTCTTCACCAGCGTGGCCGAGCAATATGGCAGAAAAGCCATCGGTGTCATTTTGTCAGGTAGTGGCTGTGATGGCACCAGAGGGGCCAAGGCTCTGCAAGAGGCGGGAGCCATCGTGCTTGCTCAGAGTCCGGAAACTTCCGAATTTGACTCAATGCCACAGTCAGCGATCGATGAGAATGTCGTCAATCGAGTATTGTCCCCGAAACAACTGGCGCGCTTCATCGAGACAAATATCCAGACACAAAGTGATCCTCCTAACGTTGTATTGAATGAGGATGATGCCAACACAATAGAAAGTATCCTGGTGCAACTGGCTGAGCATGGTGCCAACTTTACAAAGTACAAACGTAAAACGGTAAATAATCGGATTCTTAGAAGAAAAGCTCTGCTGGAACTCGAAACACTGGAAGACTATCTCGAGTTAGTAGCACACTCAGAGGTAGAAAGGCGACTACTTAAAAGCGACTTGCTGATATGCGTAACCGAATTTTTCAGAGATGCAATCGCATGGGATAGCCTTCGAGGTCTTGTTGAGATTGAGCTCATGGACGTCGTGGGAAGCGAAGATACCTTGCGCGTATGGGTGCCTGGATGTGCTACTGGCGAAGAGGCATATTCGATCGCCATCATGCTGCAGGAAATATATGATAAGCATGGACTTCAACCAAACTACAAGATATTCGCAACTGATCTATCTGAAAAAAGCGTAAGCGCGACAGCAAGTGGAATATACAAAACCTCAAGCCTCAAGAATTTTAGCGAAGACCATATAAAAAAATATTTTATTAAAGTCGACGGCGCCTATCAGGTTCGACAATCCATTCGTGAAAATGTAATTACAACCGTACACAACCTTATCGACGACGCGCCATTTACCAACACGCATCTGGTTTGCTGTAGAAATGTTATTATTTACATGCAGCCGGAGCTGCAAGCGCAAGTACTTAGAATACTTCATTTTGCACTTTATAAAGACGGAATTCTGTTTCTCGGACCCTCAGAATCAACTGGGCATATGGGTTCCGAATTCAAAACCATCAGTCAGAAATGGAATTTACATATAAAGAAATACGACAAAAAAATACCCCTCCATCTTGAGTCGAATAGATATATCCCGCACGAAACAAAAATAGCAAATCCGGCTCGGAAGAAAAAGAAAATTACTAAAGCAAGAGTAAAGGATCAATCCATGTACAGAAAAGGCATCGAAGCACTCTGCCTAGCTCAAAACAAAACAGCACTAATAATAAATGAAAGGCGTGATGTCGAACTCGTTGTGTGCGACCCGGTTGGATTGCTGAAAGTTGCTCGAGGCCAGCCAGATACCAGCATTGACAAATTGCTTGTGAATTCTCTTGTGCCTACTGTGGTTGTCAATCTACAGCAGTTAATCAAACTCGAGCAGGACTTGATCATCTACCGTGATATTCGATGTTTTGATAATCACAATCAGGAAGTCTGTATCAATATGGAAATACACCGATTAACGCAGGAAAGCGATGAACAAACTTGGCTATTGACCTGCAACTTGAACGATGAAGTAGAAAATAATTCAACTGATTTGCCGACGGATGGCGTAACAGTGGAAACAGGGTCAAGCAGTACTAGCGATCACAAAATTTCAGAGATCAAAATGAAATTGGCTGAAACAAATGCACAACTTGGAGATACTCGCAAGGTACTATTTGATACTGTACAAGAATTGGAAAAATCGAACCAGGAACAGCAGGATGCATTTGAACAACTAACTGCTGCTAACGAGGAATTGCAGAGCACCAACGAAGAGCTGCAATCTGTTAACGAAGAACTCTATACAGTAAATTTTGAATACCAATCAAAAATCCATGAATTGTCAGACTTGACAAACGATATGGATAATCTGATGCGATGCACGGATATCGGCATAGTTTTTATTGACTCCAATTTGTCGATTCGTCGTTTTACTGAGCAAGCTACAAAGCTGACCAATTTGACTCCCTCAGCTATTGGCAATTCAATATCACTGATATCTCAAAAATTGAATTTTCCTGAAATGGAACAGCGGGTATCGCATGTCATTTCTCTAGGCAAAAGCTATGAGTGTGATATTGACTATGACAACTGCCCAGGCAGACTGCATATAGGTATCTACCCATATACGATTGATTCCAATTTTGCTCAGGGCGCAATAATAACGATGCTGGATTTATCCAACTTACAATCTTTTTCGGTGGATCCACTTAGCACTGAGGAAGAACCTTTAACTGTGGACTAGTAAAACCTACCACGTGCGGCAACCCAAACAATAAACAATAACCTAGCGGTAAATAACCGAAAGATTATTTACTGAGTTCGAGTGCACTCATCAAGTGCGCCCATCGGTTCAAACTAACTTAAGCGCAGACTCTCGTTTAGTGTCTTGCTTTCATCAACAGCGATGATCTTTGACATAACGTCCCCTGCCTAAGTACCTAAGCAGCTCCAGACACCACTGAATTCTCAGACCCAATCGATTTAAACGCTTCAATCCCCTTCCGTAGCAGTTCGGGCAACTCTTTCTCAGAGCAGGGCGGCAGGATACCAAAGCCTTGCAGGTATTCGCATCCGTACAACTGAAGTAATTCCAGCTGTTGATCCTGCTCTACACCTTCTGCAACAACAGTCATACCCAGTTCATGTGCGATACCAATAAAACCTTTGACGATAATTCTTGAATCTTTATTGCTTACCAGATCAGATATAAATAATCGATCAAGTTTTATCTTCGATACAGGGAGGCTGGATAAGCGTGCCAGGGATGAATGACCAGTTCCAAAATCGTCAACAGCCAGGGCAAATCCGTGCTCTCCCAACTCATTGATTTGTGTCAGGGCGCAATCGATATCGCTCATAACACAACTTTCAGTTATCTCCAGATCAAATAGGTCCGGGCTTAGTCCATACTTCTCAATACAATTAACGATATCGAAAGCCAAATTGCTGTTGTTTAGCTGAACAGGCGAGAGATTGATAGCGAATCTCATCTCGATTCCATCGTTGAGCAATTGCTGGCAAACGCGACAGGTAGATTCAACAATCCAGTTGCCCAATATTGACATATGCCTGGATCGCTCGGCGATTGGAATAAACTCTTCTGGTGATATTATCCCGTACTCAGGATGTGCCCATCTGATCAGCACTTCGAGCACGTCCACCTTACCAGTTTCACCACCAATAATAGGTTGGAAATCGAGATAGAAATCCGAATTTTCTATGGCTTGTCCAAGATCATTTTCCAAACTCGCCGTTCGTTTCAGTTTTTCCTGATGTTGTGCGGAAAATTTGACCACACAGTTCCCGCCCATTCCCTTTGCTTGATACATAGCCGTATCAGCATACTGAATCAGTTGTCTGGGGGTTTTCGCATACTCTGGGTATATGGCAATACCAATACTGGCAGATACATGCAGTGTTTTTGATGAAGCGTAAACAGGCTCGCTAATGGCTTGGCGTACTTTTTCGGCTTCCTGGTATAAGGAATCGTAGGTTCCAGAGTGCTCCAGAATCATCGTAAACTCATCACCACCCAATCGGGCCAGTTTACCCACTTCGACCGTACGTACCCGTAGTCGGTTAGCAATTTCTCGTAAGAGACTATCGCCTACATGGTGTCCGTGCTGATCATTGATAGCTTTAAAGCCGTCTATGTCGAAATACAGTAGGGCCAGTTCGCGTTTCGCCTTTCTCGAGTTAAGCATGGCTGCGCGCAAGGCATCAGTGAAGTGGATGCGATTGGGTAATCCTGTCAATGCATCATGTGTTGCCAATCTCTCCAGATATTCTTTCGAATTTCGCAGCTGCTTTTCAATTTGCCTTTGCTTTGATCTATCCAGAA
>CAYULV010000301.1:0-4577 GCA_964445655.1 uncultured Granulosicoccaceae bacterium
GCGAGGAGGTTATCACCCATTCGTTTGCGCAGCACCGCGCTGGCACTTGCGGCTGAACCGGGTTTTGCCTCTGTTTCGAACTCTGGTGTCACGACGGCTTCCATCATAGTAATCGGGTTTACGCATCCGAGACCAATCCGGATCTTGGCAATCCGAGTTGATCTGTCTGGGGTGCGACCTCCGTAGCACTCCATTATGCGATTCTCGTTAGGGTAAACTCAATACAATGTTAACTGAAGGAGACACCCATATCGCTGTCGTGGGTAGCGGCGCCGCAGGGCTCTCAGCTGCTTGGCTACTGGCGAAATCCCATCGGGTGACCTTGCTGGAGAAGGACGACAGACTGGGCGGGCATGCCCACACCGCTGAAGTTCCAGGGGCTGATGGTCTGTGTATCGACACCGGATTCATTGTCTACAACGAACCCTGTTACCCGAATCTGGTCGCCTGGTTCGATGAAATCGGCGTAGCGACCGAGACTAGCGACATGTCATTTGCGGTGTCTCGTGATAATGGCTCTTTCGAGTACGCGGGTGGCCCCAAATTTGGCCTGCTGGCACAACCCGGTTTGCTGCTGAAGCCGAGATTCTGGCGCATGCTGCGAGACTTGCTGCGTTTCTATCGCGAGGCGCCGGATACCATGAGCGATGATGCTTCTGAAACTCTGGGAGATTTTCTTGTTCGCAACAAGTATTCGGGGGCCTTTGTGCATGATCATCTGCTGCCCTTCGGAGCTGCCGTCTGGTCAACCTCCCGAACTCGAATGCTTGATTATCCTGCCATGGCCTTCATCCGCTTTTGTGAGAACCATGGGCTGTTGAAACTGTCGGGCCGGCCGCAGTGGCGAACTGTGACCGACGGCTCGCACAGCTACGTCAATAAAGTGGAAAAAGCGATCGGTCAGGAAAATATCATGACCAATTTTCATGTTGATCGCATCGAGCGTCAGAAAGACGGAGTGATCATTCATGCGCGCAACGGACAACACATTCGCGCTGACCACGTGGTTATCGCCACCCATGCAGATCAAGCGTTAAGTTGCCTTGACAGCGCCAGTGATCTGGAACAGGCGTTACTCTCCCCGTTTGCTTACGAATCCAATCTCGCCATATTGCACACCGATACCCGCTACTTGCCAAAGCGCAGGCGTGCCTGGTGCAGTTGGAATTACGTTGAGATGGGTGGCGGTACAGCCGCGCCTGTATCGG
Source organism: uncultured Granulosicoccaceae bacterium (assembly GCA_964445655.1). Classification (GTDB taxonomy): domain Bacteria; phylum Pseudomonadota; class Gammaproteobacteria; order Granulosicoccales; family Granulosicoccaceae; genus Granulosicoccus. The sequence continues at coordinate 1,209 of CAYULV010000301.1, forward strand.
TCAGCTATTGGATGAACCGTCTACAGAATATCGAATCTGACACTCAATATGTTGTTACCTTGAATCCTGAAGTGCCTCCGGAAGAGCATACGATACTGCGCTCCCAAGTTTACGAACACCCCGTGTTTACGAGTGATACCTTGGCTGCGCAACAACGACTGTGGTCGCTCCAGGGTCAGAACCGCACGTGGTTTTGCGGCAGTTACTTTGGCGCCGGTTTCCATGAAGATGCCGTGCAGGCGGGCTTGGCGGTTGCGGAACAACTCGGTGGCACACCGCGCCCATGGGTGCTTGAAAATCCGTCCGGAAGAATCTTCGTTCGCAAGCGCCCCGTACTCGGGTTGGTCGCTGCGTGACAAGCAGCGCGCTTTACACCGGCGATGTCTATCACAGGCGCAAGCGCCCGCGTGAGCATCGTTTGCACTATCGAGTGTTCACATTACTTCTGGATCTCGATGAAATACCCGATATTGCTTCGTCGCTCTGGCTGTTTTCGCACAATCGCTGGAATCTACTTGGTTTCCATGACAAGGATTTTGGTGAGGATATACATGAGCCTCTGCGTGACTACATCGAGAGATTGCTACAAGAAAACAACATCAAGGAATATCCGGACACCATACTGCTGAGCTGCTACCCACGGGTTCTCGGATATGTGTTCAACCCATTGAGCCTTTTCTACTGTATCGACAGTGAGGGTAGTCTTTTTGCTGTCGTGCATGAGGTACACAACACCTTTGGTGAGCGCCATGCATATGTGTTACCGGTTTTACCAGACGCTAATGAGTGGATTCATCAGCATGCGGTCAAGGAGCTCTTCGTTTCACCATTTGCGCAGATGAACATGCACTATGATTTTCGCCTCAATTTACCCGGCGAAAAACAAGTCATCGTGATAAACGCAAGCGACGAGGACGGCGTTCTGATCACTGCAAGCTACAAGGCCAGCAAGCAGTCGCTGACAGCCGTCGCTCTGATGCGCGAGTTCTTGCGTATTCCTTTGATGAGCTTCAAAGTCATTGTCGCTATTCATTGGGAAGCTTTGCGTTTGTGGATCAAACGAGTTCCCTGGTTTAGTCATCAACCAAAACCGAATCAATAAAAAGCAAAAAATCATGCCTGATTCCAACAGCGAATTCGTTCAGCCTCGATTACCGGTGCACTATCGTTTGCAAAATCTCCTTGGCAGTGTGATAGGTCGGAAGTTTGATCAAGTGCTTGATGGTATCAGTGTTGGCCAGTTGAGCTTGACCTGGCCCGATGGTCATACCACGCAGCACGGGAATCGCTCTGAAAAACTCGAAGAAAATGCGCATGTGATACTGAGCAATTTCAAACCCATCCGCCTGTTGATGTTTAATGGTCAGATTGGATTCGCGGAAAGTTATCTTGCCGGCCATTGGACCACCGATAGCCTTGAAAATCTCTTCCGGCTCATCATGAACAACGACGCGAATATCAGGCAGTTGATTCGTGGCAGTCGCGTTGCGCGATTTTTCAACAATCGCAAGCATGATAGTAACGACAACACAAAGCAGGGCAGTCAACGCAATATCGCTTATCACTATGATCTGGGTAATGATTTTTATTCTCTTTGGCTAGATCAAAGCATGAGCTACTCTTCCGGTATTTTTGAACCGGGCGATACACTCGAGGACGCGCAACAGAAAAAACTGCACAATGTGAGTCGATTGCTAAACCCCGAAGCGGGTGCCAAAGTACTGGAAATCGGCTGTGGCTGGGGGGCGATGGCGAAGCACCTTGCTTGTGAAAACGCTTGTGACGTACATGCGATTTCATTATCGGCCGAGCAATTGGATTACGCGCGAGCTCATAACCATATTGCGAATTCAGACGAAACCTTTTCGGGCCAAACCAGCTTTAAATACAAAGACTACCGAGAGATCACGGGTCAATTTGATCACATTGTGTCGATAGAGATGTTTGAAGCGGTCGGTGAGCGTTATTGGCAGACCTACTTCCATAAGATCCATGAACTGCTTGATCACGGCGGTACTGCCGTCTTGCAAATAATCACCATTCTGGAAGATTTTTTCGACAGTTACAGGGCTAATCCTGATTTTATTCAGCGTTATATCTTTCCGGGTGGCATGCTTCCGACTAAAACTCAACTGAAGACCTTGATAGAGGAGGCTGGTTTTGATCTTGTTCAATCACAGTGGTTTGGTGAAAGCTACGCCGATACTTTGAAAGACTGGCGAGAACGGTTTGAGTGTGCTTCTCGGGATGTGCGATCACAAGGCTTTGATGAGCGGTTTCTGCGGATGTGGCGCTATTACCTGACTTATTGTGAGACTGGATTTCGCTTTGGGCGCACCGACGTGGGTCAATTGGTTTTGTGCAAACGATAACGTTTTGCAGTATTTGACAATCTAAAATGATCCGTGAGCGATATGCCAGCGTAACGGCTCCCAACGACGGCTTAAGGACCATCATGGCCGAAAAATTATCTCTGAGGGCTGTGCTGGCAGGCACTGTTTTCACACTGATGAGCGGGTGTTCCAACATGACCATAAACGGCTTGGCGCGAGATACTCCGACGTTTGATTTTGCTGAATATTTCAAGGGGCATACGCGTGCGTCTGGATGGTTTTCGGATAGGTTTGGCAAGCCTCGACGCCACTTCTGTGGAGATTTTGTCGGGACCGAGAAAAACGGCAAGCTTGAACTGGATGAAACACTTTTCTACTCCGACGACGTTACAGAAAGCCGAGTGTGGTTGGTCGACCTTCAATCCGAAGGACAATTCAGCGCAACATCAGATTCGCTCATTGGTGATGCCACGGGTACGTTCAGTGGAAACGCCCTAGCTATGAATTACACCATGCGGGTGAAAGTCGCCGAAGGCAAAGAGTGGGTACTTGCCATGAAGGATTTCATGTTGTTGCAACCTGATCACAGTCTGCACAACATCACCCAAGTCTATAAATGGGGTATTCGCATCGGGACCGTCTCTACTCAATACACCCGCCATGACGGTTCGCAAACGTGCAGTGAGGTAATTAGTCGCCAAAGTGGTGTTTTTTCCACGCTGCCGGATACTGAAAAGGCTGCGTGACAAACACGACGTCGATCGATAGCTATTCAATCAGGTAGTCAATCTGACTGCCATCCTTGCCTTTGAATGCGAGGCGCGTCCAAACAAGATTTTTGTCATACCAGACATCTGCCTGAATTTGGCCGGCGATGCGATAGTGGTCGGTATCGATCATTCCTCTACCAGTTTCGATTTGTTCTTCACCCATCGATTGCATTGCTATGACACTCTCGTTACCAGTGATCGTATTGAAGATGCGTTGACTGCCAATTACATTCGCATTCCAGTGATTGCTGGCGAAATGCAGGCGG
>CAYULV010000302.1:0-4563 GCA_964445655.1 uncultured Granulosicoccaceae bacterium
GCAGTGACCGACGAAGAAGCCGAGAAAAAATACCCACAAGGTTTTCGCAAGGTAGCCTGCCACGGTGCGAACGCCAAAAAAGACATTTCGGCGCGGCAATTTCTTAGCCGCTCTGAGCTGGGTGCGGTCCTCGAAAACACGATCGTAGTTGATACCGACCGGTATGAACATGATGTCGCGCGAGCCGCTTGGGTCGAAGCCGCGTGTCAAATAGCCGAGCAAACCGAGTTTAGGTTCACCGAGTGTTCCGTCGCGAGTCAGTCGACCTTCGGGAAATACGGCTTGCGGCACACCGCCTTCGGCGGCCATTTGCACATAGGCCTCCAGCACACGCCGGTACAGCGGGTCGCCCGAATCACGCCGTACAAAATAACCCCCCATTGCGCGAATAAGTTGCTGTAGTGGCCAGACGCGTGCCCATTCGCCGACCGCGTAAGAAAGCGCTGTGCGTTCTGCCGCCAGATAGGTCGCCAGAATGTAATCCATATTGCTGCGATGATTCATCAGGAATACGACACTGGTGTTTTCGTCAACTTGCCCAAGCTCGGCATCATCAGCAAAGCCGAGGCGTACTCTATACAGGGCATGTACCAAGCGTCGCGCTACCCAATAGGCGGCTTTGAAGTACATCAGGGCGTTGAAAGCGGGGACTATTTCACGCGCGTAACCCTGTACTTGCTTCATCAGGACTTCGCGCGGGATATTGCGCTCCTCGGACAATTCATCCACCAGTGCGACGACACGTGGGTGAAACGTCAGCCTGTCAATCAGTACCGTGCGACGCGTCAACTTGAAAGAAGGAATGCGCAGTGCAAGGCGTGTATTGACTTCGGCAATCAGACGATTCGCCCGGCGTTGAAAAAACCAGCGGGCCGACGGGAGCAGGAAATGCTGCAACAACCACAGCGCAGCGAGGCCAAGACTGAGCAATACCATCCATATCGGTAGTTCAATCGTTGATGTCACTCGATTTGTCCTGATGGGTTAACGCGCTCTGGAACCGCAGATGACAAGATACGGACGGGCCACCGGTGGAACAGCTACAATTGGGGTTCTTCGTATTGTCTTCGCATGAACCCGCGCTGGTACTTTACTGCACCCATGAAAAAACCGATAGAGCTAGAGGAGTGGCAAGCACTCGAACGGCATCAGCTTGCGCACGCCCAAACGTCACTCAAGCACCTTTTTGCCACTGATCCTGAGCGTTTCGAGCGTTATCAGCTGAGTGTTGCAGGCTTGTTTCTGGATTACTCCAAGAATCACATTACGGACGAAACTCGTTCCTTGTTGCTGTCGTTGGCCGAGCGACAGGATCTTGCAGGGAAAATCAACTCCTTGTTCGCCGGTGACAAGGTCAATTCGACGGAACATCGCGCGGCCTTGCATACGGCGTTGCGCAACCGCTCGGGCGATCCGGTCATGGTTGATGGTCAAGACGTGATGCCTGGCGTTCTCGATGTACTGTCTCGCATACGGGATTTCTCAGAGGCTGTACGTAGCGGGCAATGGCTGGGCTTCACGGGCAAACCGATCACGGATATTGTCAATATTGGTATCGGCGGGTCCGATCTGGGGCCCTTGATGGCGGTCGAGGCGCTTGCGCCATTTAGCCATGAACGGTTGAACTTTCATTTTGTCTCCAATGTTGATGACTCGCACCTGTTCCAGGCCCTGGCCAAGGTTGACCCCGAGACCACCCTTTTCATCATTGCGTCCAAAACTTTCTCAACGCAAGAGACATTGACCAATGCGCATTCAGCACGCACCTGGTTTCTGGATTCTGACGCCAGTGAAAATGATGTCGCGAAGCATTTTGTCGCCGTATCGACCAATGGCGATGCGGTCGGCGAGTTCGGCATTGATACCAAAAACATGTTCGGCTTTTGGGATTGGGTCGGTGGACGCTATTCATTATGGTCTGCGATCGGCCTGCCTATTGTGCTTGCCATCGGCATGGATCGCTTTGAGCAGTTTTTGCAAGGCGGGCATGATATGGACAAGCATTTCCGGGATGCACCGCTGGCTGAGAACATGCCTGTCACCTTGGCCTTGCTAACGGTCTGGTATTCGAATTTTCGTGGCAGTACCAGCCATCTGATTGCACCTTATGATCAGTACCTGCACCGGTTTCCCGCCTATCTGCAGCAGCTGACGATGGAAAGCAACGGTAAATCCGTACATCGAGATGGAAGTGATGTGCATCAAGCAACCGGTCCAATTATCTGGGGTGAACCTGGCACCAATGGTCAGCATGCTTTCTTTCAGCTATTGCATCAGGGCACCCATATCATCCCGACCGACTTCATCATGCCGCTCGAATCGCTGAACCCGATGGGTAATCACCATGAATTGTTGATGGCCAATTGTTTTGCCCAATCGGAGGCGCTGATGCTTGGCAAGGACAGCGAAGCGGTCACGATCGAAATGTCTGCAGCGGGTATTGCGAAAGATGAAATCGAAAGGCTGTTGGGACATCGATGCTTTTCTGGCAATCGTCCAAGCAATACCATTCTTGTACAACGAATGGACCCGTATGCACTAGGCGCCTTGATCGCACTGTATGAGCACAAAGTTTACGTCGAAGCCGCTATTTGGGATATCAACCCTTTCGATCAGTGGGGTGTGGAGCTGGGTAAACAACTTGCCCAGTCGATTGTCTCGGAAATGCAAACCCAAACATCTGTCGGTTCGCACGATGCGTCAACCAATGGTTTGATCAATCGAGCTTTAAAGCTCAAGCATCTGCACGCCTGAAAACCCTATGGCCGCCCGAAAAAAAACCTCCAGCAACTCTAAAAAGAAAGCGAAAGCCGCTAAGGTCGAGAAGAAGACCACTGGTAAAAGCGCTAAAAAAGTCTCCAAAAAAACCGCGAAAAAGACCGAAGAAAAGCTTGCGGACGAGCCCAAGACGACGCGTCCCGGGAAGGCCAAGCGCGCTGACAGTAAGGAACGGCAACAGTCGCTGGTACTGGCTGGCGCCGAGTTCACTGGTGAATCCGTAGAGGAGCTTTCGGTCAGCGCCTACACCGAGAAGGCTTATCTCGATTATTCGATGTATGTCATTCTTGATCGGGCCTTGCCGCATATCGGTGATGGCCTCAAGCCTGTGCAGCGTCGCATCATCTATGCAATGTCAGAGCTAGGCTTGTCCGCGGTATCCAAACACAAGAAATCAGCCCGCACCGTCGGCGATGTACTCGGCAAGTTTCATCCGCATGGCGATACCGCGTGTTACGAAGCCATGGTACTGATGGCACAACCGTTTACCTATCGATACCCGCTTGTCGATGGCCAAGGTAACTGGGGTTCACAGGATGATCCCAAATCCTTCGCTGCCATGCGTTACACCGAGTCGCGACTGGCAAAATTCAGCAAGACTCTGCTGCAGGAACTGGGGCAGGGGACGGTTGATTTTGTCGCAAATTTTGATGGCACCTTGAAAGAACCTTCGTTGTTGCCATCGCGTCTGCCGCATATATTGTTGAACAGTACAACGGGTATCGCAGTTGGCATGGCGACCGATATACCACCGCATAATGTTGTGGAAGTTGGCAATGCCTGTATTCATCTACTCGATAAACCGCGCGCAACGCTGGACGACTTGCTCACTTATATAAAAGGGCCGGACTATCCAACGCCCGCTGAAATCATATCCTCAGCTGAAGACATTCGGTCCATCTATGAAACGGGACATGGTGGTTTGCGCTGTCGTGCCATCTATGAACGTGAAGGGCCAGACATCATTGTTACCGCACTGCCTTATCAAGTCTCGGGTGCCAAAGTACTGCAACAGATCCATCAACAGATGCAGGCAAAAAAATTGCCGATGGTTGAAGACTTACGCGATGAATCAGATCATGAAAATCCCACGCGCCTTGTCATAACACCGCGCAGTAACCGGGTCGATGTCGGCGATCTTATGCAGCACCTTTTCGCGACCACGGATCTTGAACGTACCTATCGCGTCAACATGAACGTGATCGGTCTCGATGGTCGGCCGCAAGTCAAAGCCCTCTTGCCAATGCTCAAGGAATGGCTTGTCTATCGTATGGAAACCGTAAGACGCCGTTTGCAATGGCGGCTCGACAAGGTTGAGAAGCGGCTGCATATTCTTGAAGGCTTGATGATCGCCTATCTCAATATTGATGAGGTCATCGCGATTATTCGCAACAACGATGAGCCGAAGCCGGTGCTGATGAAGCGGTTCAAAATCAGTGATGAACAGGCCGAAGCGATCCTTGAACTCAAATTGCGTCACCTTGCGCAACTCGAGGAGATGAAAATTCAGGGCGAGCAAGACAAGCTCATCGAAGAGCGGGACAGTCTGCAGGCGACCCTTGGTTCGGATCGACGCATGAAGACATTGGTCAAGAATGAACTCAAGGAAGATATAGAAACCTATGGCGATGAGCGTCGCTCGGCGATCGTTGCCCGTGAAGCCGCTCAGGCGATTTCCGAAGCTGATCTGATACCGAGTGAGGCCATTACAGTGGTGTTGTCCGAGCGCGGTTGGGTCCGGGCAGGCAAGGGCCTTGATGTGGACCCGCGTAGCCTTAATTACAA
>CAYULV010000303.1:0-4524 GCA_964445655.1 uncultured Granulosicoccaceae bacterium
GTGGCACGGGTAATCATTCTGGATACCTCTCTACTGGATGCCTGGATGGCAAGAAATGCAGAGCAGCTGACGGATGCTTTACAAAAAATTAATAATATATTGATACCAACGCTGGTGGACGCGTTTGACCGAAACCGCATGTCGCGCCTGGATGTAGTCACTGAAGACGGACATCGGGCAACGCTACAGGCGGCTGCGGGATGGCTTTCTCGTCTGCGCAAGACATTCATGTCTCGATGACGACTGCCGAAGCCACAAGCGCGACGCCGGCTGAGATCGAAGTGCGCGACGTGCCGGATATATCGCCACCGTTACATGCCAGCGCGGTTGTACATCGTGTTCTTGCGGCGCGCGGACTTACCGACGTCAGTGAGCTTGATTTCTCGCTGGCCCATTTGCCCACACCCGATACATTGCCGGGAATCGACAAAGCCGTTACGCGATTACGACGGGCACTAGCCTGCCAGGAGCGCATCACGGTCGTCGGTGACTACGACTGTGATGGGGCCACCAGCACCGCGGTCGCCGTTTTGGGACTTGCGATGATGGGTTTTGAACAGGTCGACTATCTGGTGCCTAACCGTTTTGAATATGGTTATGGGCTGTCACCTGCCATCGTTGATGTTGCCAAGCGCGGTGATCCATCCTTGATCCTGACCGTGGATAACGGTGTTGCATCCGTTGAGGGTATCGAACGTGCCAATGAGCTCGGCATCGATGTTGTCGTCACTGATCATCACCTGCCGCCAACGCAATTGCCTGAGGCCGTTGCGATCGTCAATCCCACTTTGCCGGACGCAACATTCCCGAGCCGAAATCTGGCGGGTGTTGGTGTGCTGTTTTATGTCCTGCTGGCATTGCGCCGTGCATTGGCAGAAGATGACGATGCGGCCGGCGCCGCACCGTTGGCTGATTTGCTGGATCTTGTCGCCATCGGTACGGTTGCCGATCTGGTGCCGCTGGACCGGGTCAATCGTACCTTGGTTGAACAGGGCCTCAGACGAATACGTGCCGGGCGTACCCGACCCGGTGTGTTGGCGCTGATCAAGGTGGCCGGACGTGATCACGAATCTCTGAGTACCACGGATATCGGTTTCGGTATCGCTCCGCGTCTCAATGCGGCGGGTCGTCTTGATGACATCGCCTGGGGTATTCGCTGTCTACTCAGTGAGGATGCGTTCGACGCGCATGAACTGGCAACTGCCCTGGATACATTCAATAAAGAGCGGCGGCAGATCGAGGCGGGTATGCGAGAGTCTGCTTCAGCGCAGCTGGCCCGCATCGATACCGATAATAGCGATGATCGATTTGGCATCTGCCTGATGGATGAGACCTGGCATCAAGGTGTGATCGGTATCGTGGCAGGACGATTGAAGGAGCGCTTGCATCGCCCAGTGATTGTCTTCACGGCGGATAATAAAGACACCCTGAAAGGTTCGGCGCGTTCGATTCCCGGTGTTCATGTCAGAGATGTTTTGCAGGCCATCGTTGCCCGGCATCCGGGCATGATCGACAAGTTTGGCGGTCATGCAATGGCGGCAGGTCTGAGCTTGCCACGTGAGCATTTAGAGCCATTCGAGGAGGCGTTTGATAAGGAGGTGCGGCGGGTACTGAAAAATCGTCGACCCACAAGAACCTGGTTGACGGATGGTTCTCTGGCGACAGAGGAACTTGATCTTGATACCGCCTTGTTGCTGTCTGGTTTGATGCCTTGGGGGCAGGGCTTTGCGGCGCCGGTATTCAATAATGATTTTCTGGTCAAGACGGCAAAGCCTGTCGGCAAAGGGCATCTGAAATTATCCGTCGTCACCGATCATGGCTCGCTCGAGGCGATCGCCTTTAATTGCACTTTGCCTGTGCAACATGGTGACTGGGTTCGGCTGGTTTATAGTCTTGATGTCAACCGCTGGCGTAATCGTGTGACACTTCAACTCAATGTATTGCATCTGGAACCGGTGAGATTCGGTTAGACTTCGCGTCATGATCGAGATAAACGCTTACCTGACACACATTGAGGATTTGCGGCAGCGTGCCGACTCCCTCCGGGGGTATCTTTGACTACGATGCCAAGAAAGAGCAGCTAGAAGAAATTCTGCGCGAGCTCGAAGACCCGGCGGTCTGGAACGAGCCTGAAAAAGCCCAGAAACTTGGTCAGCAACGTGCCTCTTTGCAGGATATCGTCGATGTCTTCGAATCGCTGGATGCAGGTTTGGGCGATGCCGGCGACCTGTTGGAGATGGCGCGCGAGGAAAACGACGAGGACACGGTGACGGCCGTGGCTACCGACCTTGCGTCCTTGGAAGAAGGCGTTGCCAAGCTCGAATTTCGTCGCATGTTCTCCGGTGACAACGATCCTGCTGCGGCCTTTCTTGATATTCAGTCTGGCAGTGGTGGTACCGAGGCGCAGGACTGGGCCGAGATGCTGCTGCGTATGTATTTGCGCTGGGGTGAGCGCGCCGGATTCAAGACCGAACTCATCGAAGCATCCCCGGGTGATGTGGCTGGTATCAAGTCGGCAACCATTCGTTTCGATGGCGATCACGCCTTTGGCTGGTTACGTACCGAAACAGGGGTACATCGCCTGGTGCGTAAAAGCCCGTTTGATTCCGGTAATCGTCGCCATACTTCTTTCGCCGCAGTGTTTGTTGCACCCGAAGTAGATGACGACATCGATATCGAAATCAATCCGGCTGATTTACGCATTGATGTCTATCGGGCCAGTGGTGCGGGTGGTCAGCATGTCAACCGGACAGAATCAGCGGTTCGAATCACACACGAGCCATCCGGTATTGTTGTGCAATGCCAGAATGATCGATCCCAGCACAAGAACAAGGCGACAGCGATGAAGCAGCTCAAGTCCAAACTGTATGAGGCTGAGTTGCAGAAGCGCCAGGGCGATCAACAGGTGGTGGAAGAGGGCAAGTCGGATATCGGCTGGGGCAGCCAGATTCGCTCTTATGTACTCGACCAATCACGCATCAAGGATCTGCGCACCAGCCTTGAAACCAGTAATACCCAAGCCGTGCTGGATGGCGATCTGACGCCTTTCCTGCAAGAGAGCCTTAAAGCTGGTCTATAACAGACCAGTATTCATCCGGCCGAAACCTGCGACCAGACTGTATTCATGAGTGACGACGACAATCAACTGATTCAACAACGACGCGCAAAGCTTGAAGCCATGCGCGCTGCCGGTAATGCGTTTCCGAACAGCTTTCGGCCAACGCATCAGGCCAATGATCTGCATCGTGATCATGCAGCCAAGGAAAAAGACGCCCTGGCAGCCGAAGAAATCACGGTCAAGGTGGCCGGGCGCATGATGTCTCGTCGTGACATGGGTAAATCAAGCTTCGCTGACTTGCAGGATGTCTCTGGGCGCATACAGCTTTTTGTCAATCAAGGTGTGATGGGTAAAGAAGGCTATGAAGACTTCAAGGGCCTTGATATCGGTGACATTATCGGTATTACCGGTACCTTGTTTCTGACCAAGACGGGTGAGCTGTCGGTCAAGGCCAGTGCCTGCGAGTTGATGACTAAGTCCTTGCGTCCATTACCAGAAAAGTTTCACGGTCTGAGCGATCAGGAAACCCGCTATCGGCAACGTTATGTCGATCTGATTACCAGCGAAGAGACGCGCAACAATTTTCGCGTGCGTTCAGCGGTGGTCGCTTATATTCGCAATTTTTTCATGGCACGTGAGTTTCTGGAAGTAGAAACACCGATGATGCAAGTGGTGCCAGGTGGTGCTGCGGCAAAGCCGTTTGTCACACATCACAATGCACTGGGCATTGATCTGTATTTACGTATCGCGCCAGAGCTGTATTTGAAAAGACTGGTTGTCGGCGGGTTTGATCGTGTGTTCGAGATCAACCGCAACTTCCGTAACGAAGGCTTGAGTACGCGGCACAACCCTGAATTCACGATGCTTGAATTCTATATGGCCTATGCCGACTACCGCGACTTGATGGACCTGACCGAGGAACTATTCAGAGGTCTGGCCGAAGATGTTGTCGGTACGCTGCAAATTGCCAACGAAGAGGGCAATGGTCATTTCGATTTCGCCAAACCGTTTACGCGTTTGAGTTTGTTTGACTCCATCCTCAAGCACAACCCGGACATGTCCGCAGACGCTTTGCGTAATGAGGCCGGTGCGACTGATATCGCCAAGCAGTTACACATTGATGTCAAACCGAATTGGGGGCTGGGCAAGATACAGACCGAGATCTTTGAAGCAACGGTTGAAGAGAATCTGAAAGATCCAACCTTTATCACCCACTACCCAACCGAAGTCTCTCCGTTATCTCGATTGAATGATGACGACCCCTTTGTAACGGATCGCTTCGAGCTATTCGTCGGTGGTCGCGAAATCGCCAACGGCTTTTCTGAACTTAACGATGCCGAAGATCAGGCAGCACGCTTCAAGGCGCAAGTGGCCGACAAGGACGCTGGCGACGAAGAGGCAATGCACTACGACGCTGACTACGTGCGCGCGCTCGAATACGGGATGCCACCAACAGCCGGAGAAGG
>CAYULV010000304.1:0-4517 GCA_964445655.1 uncultured Granulosicoccaceae bacterium
ATGGGGAGCGGTACAACAAAACTTGTACTGGCACTACTGGCTATCCAATCCGGACGATCCTCCGGGCTTGAATCCGGATAATCCGAAGTTCCGACTCGTTATTGCTGTGTGGCAGAAGCTGCCGGTATTTGTGACTCGAATTATCGGGCCATTGGTAGCGAAACATCTGCCGTGAAATGATTCTTGGCCTGTTCCCCCGCCCTCGCAACTTCAGTCGCGCGGACTACCGACAATATCGCTGAACAGGGATTCGTATTCGCGCGCCATGCGTTGCGCCGAGAAACGCGCATTGACGGTTTCGAAGGCACGATCAGCGATCGTATCAGCGAACGGTTTATCATCGAGAAGTCGGGCGCACTGTTCGACGAGCTTGTCTACATCACCAAAGGGTGCCAGCAATCCGGTTTCTTCGTCGACGATGAGTTGATCAACACCCGGAATATCATAGGCAACGATAGGGGTTTCCAGTGCCATGGATTCCATCAGACATCGTGGGATGCCTTCTAAATTGGAGGTCATGGCAAAAACATCAAAGCGCTGATGCCAGGCAAGTGCCTCATCCTGGTAGCCGGCAAAGTCAACCGCATCCGCAACACCCAGTGTTGCCACCTGGGCTTCGAGCGCAGAACGCTCTTCACCATCGCCGAGCAAAATCAGTCGTAGATCATGATGGTCTTGCTTGAGACGGGCGAATGCAGTGATGAGATCGGTGACGTTCTTACGTTTGATCAGCTGCCCGATGTAGCCGATGGCTGGCGCTCGATCGCCAGTTGGGGACTGCGCCAACTGCTCGCGCAAGGCATCAATCGGTTTCAAATCAACACCGTTTTCGATCAATTTGAGTTTCTCAGGCTTGATCTTGTATCCGCGCACATCTTCAACGAGCTGTTCCGACAAAGGAACCACCGCATCGAAGTAACGAAACAATCGACACGAAAGACCGATATACATTTTCAGTTTCAGATCGTCACCCATCTCGAAGCCGTGTGGCGTGCTGACGCACTTGATGCCTGCCAGTTTCGCCACGAGCAGGCCGATGATGTCTGACTTGTATCCATGTGTATGGATCAAATCGATGTTGCGCTCCTTGATCAGTGCTTTCAAGCGCTTGATCAGCCGTAGATCGAAGGCCCCTGTCATCGGGATGACATGCGAAGGCAAACCAAGGTTTATGAATTCATCGGAGACTTGAAGCTGGTGGCTTGAATGTTCCTGCGTCACAGCCAGTTCGTTGTTGATGATGTTACGGTCCGCATTGTTTGCCAATGCGACAACCCAGCGCTCCGCCCCGTAATAGCCCGTTGAGCAGATGAATTGCAATACATTCAGGGGACGACTCATACGGGTTTCCCCTTGCGGCTTTTCACCCAGTTGATTTCCTTTGTTGGCGAAAATGCCATGAGGCGTTTGCACAAGCCTCGAGCATAGTCGAGACAAAAACTCAGTCGAGTATAGTAGCCATCCGGTATGGACACCTCTTCCAAGCCTTGAAGCTTGGGGTCAAGCGGTGATTCGGTATACATCAACGTATTCGGCCCCTGGTTCTGATGCAGAATGGCCTGAATACGGGTGTACCAGGGGGTATCTGATTGCTTCAAGGTGTCAATGACATATTCACGAAAAAACTGCGCCTTTTGCAGATACGCCAGCCGGTTCTCGGTCGAGAGCAAATAGGCAACATAGAATAAATTCGCTTTGCGAATATCCTGAGCGGCCCAGGTATTGTTGACGAATTCAAGTTTCGACTCCTGCTCCAGAAACGGCTTTTCGTGTTCCAGCATCCAGTCAACATAGTGAAAGAAGCCACGCAGTATCCGCAGGAAATGCTCATCAAGATCATCCTCCTGTCGCTTGACTTGCAAATAGTCTGCGACGTCCTGCAAAAACACGGTGTAATACCAAGTACCTTCTATATCATCGAAGTTTCTTGCATCAAGATCATCAGTGGCCGAAAATGTGTTTTCGATAACCACTTCGGCGCGTTGCAGATACTCACGCGTACCCGTTAGTCGATAACTGTTAAGCAGAGCGCGGATAAAATTACCAGTCCCGCGATCCAGTGGGTAGGCATAGCGGAACACCTGACGCCCTTGCATGACTTGCATACCGTCGCGAAGACCACGACGTAGAAAACGAATCGCACCATCGATCAAGTTACCCGAGCCATTGATGGTTTTGTCAGCCCATTCGGTAATCGACAATACGGCCTCACGAGCGCGGCGATCACCTGTCAGGCCATAGTAATAACGAAAGCCCGTGCTGTAACAATGCTGATCACCAGGGCCACCACTCGTCGAATGCGATTCGAGTTCCGACTGATGTGACAATGAAAAGGTGCGATGGGTGCAGGTGTTGGCACTGACGTGATGATTGGTGTGCCAGAAATAACCACGGTTGTACTCAACTCGATCTTCATCCGTGTGATACAGATCGATGTCGAGTACATGACGAGCCAGATCGTGCATCAGCTCGTACCAACGTTGATCACCTGTCAGCGCGAATTGTCGGGCAAAACCTGCCAGAGGATCATATTGATTGTTGTAATGCGAGTGGAAATCCTCTTGCACGCCGTACAACCAGACTTCGTGATCAGCATACAGTTCGCCGAAGTTCCGCCAGCCATACTCGTCCACCTGTTCGCGTTTGGCGAAAAAGTTATGTTCTCCCTCGAGGCCGAGAGACAGCAAGGCATCGTACTCGGCGTCCGTATGATTGGCTGAAGTGTAAGGAAACACAGCACTACTGTGCACGGTGTCGCGATCAATAGTAATGCTCGCCGGTTGATGTAGCCATCGCAGCGCATTATCCGAACGCGCAATCTGCAGGAAAAATCGATGGGTTTTTTTCTCGCCCCCTTGCAACTCGTGAAGGGTCGGCGAGATATCGGGGAACAAAGACAAGCCGAAGCTACCTTCTTCGACTCGCATGGATTTAGGAAAATTCTGCCAGAAATGCTCCAGCGCAATGGTCGTCGAAAGTTCCTCGTTGCCGAACGAGACTATCGGGCTTGCGCGTTCGATTTCCTCACCGCTGTGTTGATCACCCGTCACGACACAACAGCTGGATAGATCGGGCATGGAACCGTCCGCCTGCACATGAATCGTCGATTCCCGCTGTGCCCCGCCACTGCTCCGCTGGAAGATCTCGATCGCGCCATCGTCCACATTGATCAAAGGATGGTTGTCATCCAGACGGTACGCGGGCGCGTGAAGTGATGTACCGTTCATCTCGACAGACAGTGCGCGAAACTCGATGGAACCTGGATCACCCAGATCCCAGAAACCGTTCTGGTGAAGCGCGCGCGATGGGTTATGCACGGTCAGTGCACATTCCAACAGGCCAGTACCGGCGTACACGGTGTAGTTAACTTCGACGAGAATCCTGCGCTCGGTGGCTGCCAGCGTCAGATGCCCACACCGAGTAATGCGGGCTATCTGGCCGCGAGTACCTTGTTCGATACGCTGTTCCTGGAGCTCGAAACGACAATGGTCTCCTTGCGCATCGGTCAAGACAAGATCGGCAGTAGTAGCCGCGGCGGTGCGGTCACCGTCCGGAGTGGCAGCTGGAAAAAAACCCTGTTTGGAGTCGAAACAGAAGTTCGAGATTCCATTCGAGACTTCGATCACAGTACTGGATTCAGAGACGGTCAAACGCGATTTGACCGATTGGTCTTCTGACGCCAGACTGGCGGAAAGCGTGCAGCGCATTTCGGTGTTTGCTGGCAAGGACACGGCCGCCCTCAGCAATACCCATTTGACGGATTTATCGGGCCAGAATTCAAGTGCGTCCAGCTCGTGGCAGTGCACCTCGCCCCCATCGGTGCTGAGAGACAATTCGCTGACACTCGGACAAATGGAGATCGGAAACGGCACACCAATACTGATCGCCTGCTGCTCGATCGGCTGATCGTGCGGGTTTCTGAGGGTGAGGGACGGTTCAGACACGCGGGGAATTTTTCGACATGGTTTGTGAGTTTGTCAGCGGAAAATAATAGTAACGTTTATTGGCGATCTGTATTATTAGTGGAGGAACTGTACGCAGCAATACGGATTGAACTCTCTGGTTCGGTCACTCTATTTTAAAGACCTCATGCAAAAAATCATGCCAGTACTTTCAGTGATATTCAGTGTGACTGCTATTGTGTATGTCGGCATCGCGCTGCTTAATCTTGACACCGATAAGCCACCACCCGAAGCGCAAGCTGCGGCCCTGCCACGAGCTCCCAGCGAGAATTGCGTCGCAGCCCCGCCGCTGCCCGAAGTCAAGCGAGACAATGCCGCGGTCAGGGTGCTGGACATTGACAGCGTCGAGGCATTGCACGAAGCGATGAACGACCTGCGCGCCAACACCATTCTTTTGCTTGAGCCGGGCCGATACGATTTAAAGCGAACGCTTTCGGTCGAGGTGGACAATATAACCATTCGTGGTAATGGCACACGCTGCGTTGATGTCGCCTTGGTTGGCAAGGGAATGGACGATGTCTCCGGAGGCGACCTGATTCCACACGGAATTTGGAA
>CAYULV010000305.1:0-4510 GCA_964445655.1 uncultured Granulosicoccaceae bacterium
TTCCCAGCCCGCCATCTCCATATCATTAAGACCGAGTATGCCGATATCCTCAGGCACTGACAGACCTGCCGCCTGCACGGCACTAAGCGCACCAATCGATAACACATCATCACCGCAAAAATAAGCCTCGGCAGGCGTCGACTCAAGCAATCGCGACATTTCGTTGCGGCCCGCATCAAACGAATAAGCCGTGGCAAAGGATACCGTCGCGCTTACATCGTTATGCAGTTTAAGTTCAGTCAAAAAACCCTTGTGTCGATCCTGAGTGGATGTCGCCGATTCAGGTCCGCCGAGAAAAGCAATGCGACGATATCCGCGAGCGACCAGTTCGCGAACGGCTATTCGCCCGCATTCGACATTATCAATACCAACCACATGGACTGCAGGCGTGCTTGTATGTCGGCCAAACGAATGTACGACTGGCATATTGGCTTCACGAAAAGCTTCCGCGAATTCAGGCGTCAAGGTCGAAGACGCAACGATAACGCCATCAACGGAATACTGACGCAACATTCTCACCGATTGCTCAGGGTCTGTTTCGTCAGACAAATTGACCAGCAGCGGACGTAATCCGCGATCCTGCAGCCCGCGGGTAAAAAGATCAAAGACTTCAAGAAATATCGGGTTATGGAAATTGTTCGACACCAGACCGATCAATCGCGTGCGCCCAGTCGTCAGACTCGATGCCAGCGCATTGGGCGCGTAGCCGAGTTTTTTGGCAGCTCGCTCAACACGCTCACGCATCTTTTCAGATACCGACGCGCCGTCGGTGAAGGTTCTGGATACGGCCGATGGCGAGACACCGGCAGCATCGGCAACATCCTTTAGCGTAATCGGCATTGAAAATTCACAGACAACGCTTAAACCGTACCGCCAAGCGACTGTTCGAGCTTGACCATTTCCTTGCCACCAGCCATGAGATCCTGCAATTCTTCAACCGACACCTCACCACGCACAGCCGTACCGAGCGTCTTGCCACGATTAAGCACCGTAAAACGATTTCCAACAGCCATGGCATGTCGAACATTATGCGTAATGAAGATAACGCCAATGCCATTTTTACGGACCTTGTCGATTGTCGACAAGACGTTGGCGGTTTGCCTCACACCCAATGCTGATGTCGGTTCATCGAGAATCAGCACACGGGCGCCGAAGTACACAGCACGTGCAATCGCAACCGTCTGGCGTTCGCCACCTGACAGCGTCCCGACAGCCTGATCTGCTTCACGCAAATTGATCCCCATACGAGCCATCTCTTGCATCGTCACCGTGTTGGCTTTCTCGGTGTCATAAAACTTGAACGGACCGACGCGCTTTTGCGGTTCGCGGCCCATCCAGAAATTACGCGATACTGACATCAGGGGAATCATCGCAAGATCCTGATAAACCGTCGCGATGCCCGCGTCTATCGCCGCTCTTGCATTGGAAAACTGAACCGCCTTGCCATCGACGCGTATCTCTCCACTAGTGGGTTGATGGACTCCCGAGAGTGTTTTTATAAACGTTGACTTGCCCGCACCGTTATCACCCAAAAGACAATGACATTCACCCGGATAGAGTGACAGGGACACACCTGCCAGAGCGATAACCGAGCCGAATTGCTTCTGGATCTCGACCATTTCGATAATGGGTGTATCCATGATTATCGTTCTCCGGTAATCATGCGGCGAATATACGTATTGAGTATGACCGCAAGTAACAGGATGCCGCCAAGAAATACGCGGAATAGAGAACTTTCAACATTGGCAAAGAACAAGCCCTGTTGCACAACACCGAAGATCAATGCGCCCAGAGCCGCTCCAATGACAGAGCCATAGCCTCCAGTCAACAAGGCCCCCCCGATAACCACAGAGATGATGGCTTCAAATTCCTTGAGGAGTCCTCGGTCTGCCGCCGCCGAACCAAACTCCATGACCTGACACGTGGCAAAGACGGTCGCGCAAAATGCCGTAAACATGAACATCAATATCTTGACTCGCGCTACCGGTACACCGACATAGCGGGCCGCTTGAGCGTCGCCACCCGAGGCATAAATCCAGTTACCAAAGCGTGTGCGTGTCAGTAATACATGGCCAAAAATAATCAACACAATGGCCCAGATAACCAAGGCAGGAATGCCATCGACTATCGGCTGACCCGCTCGTGACCCACCTTTGAATACGCTGATCCAACCGTTCTCACCCAACCAGGAAAAGAACCCCGTGAGAACCTTGCCACCGAACAGAGGCGCTAACCAATCACCTTCCGCTGCGTCCTTCACACCACCAATAATCGTTTTGTTAGTCGTTGAAATCGACAGGAAAATCGTCATGCCGCGCAAGATATACAAGAACGCCAAGGTCACGATAAATGAGGGCAAGCCGGTTTTGACGACTATGTATCCATTAAGCCAACCAATGGAAATGCACACTGCGAACGATGTCAGGATGGCGATCCACATCGGGAACTCCCAGGTCACCGACATCATCGCAATGACAATACCCGCAAAACCGATCATCGAACCGACCGACAGATCAAATTCACCGGCAATCATCAGCAGGCAGGCACCGACTGCGATGATCGCAAACTGTGCGGAGACGATCGTCCAGTTCAACGTGCCTTCGGACGAGAACATGCCGGAGTCTCGTGCGACCAGCAGAAAAAAAACAAAGACCAGAATGGTGCCGCATATCGAGCCGAGTTCCGGCCGAATCATTGCGCGGGTAAACGCTGATTGTTGTTTTACGCGTTCATCGGATGCGGCAGTTTCGTTTGCGGTGTTTTCGTTGGATTCACTCATAAAATGATTGCCATAGCGTTAAAACGGGGTTCTTGAACGAAATACGGCATCTGACAAGAGACTCGTCAGATGCCGTAAAGACAAACAATTGAATTTGCTCTGAACCCTTGTCACTCAAAGGGTTCAGAAAACCACATTCAGTAGTGAATGCGTTCAGAATAACGCGCTAGCGTTAGCGATACTCGCCTGCAAACTCTTCAACCTTGCCCAATGCATCAGCTGTAACGAAACCTGGACCTGAGTTGATGTTGTTGCCTGGCAGTACACCAAAGCGATGGTAGTTGGCGAGCACGATTACCGGCAGATAGGCCTGCAGGAACGGCTGTTGGTCAATACCCCAGACGATGGTGCCGTCTTTGATACCTTTTACAATCTCGGTACCGAGATCGAAAGTACCGAAGTAGATATCACCCGCTTTACCCATCTCTTTCAGCGCATCGATAGTTGGATCAGCCGAAGTTGGCCCAAGTGTCAATACAGCATCAGTATCAGGGTTGGCAGTCAGATAAGCTTTGACCTTGTTCTTGATTTCAGATGGATCCTGTCCTGAATCGATCATTGAAGAACCCAGCTCAACACCGAGGCCATCAGCGAAACCTGAGCAACGCTCGGCAACTACCGGGTTGGAGATAACGTGATTGACACACAGGAAGGATCCCACGCCGTCACGCTTGGCACGCATACCAGCGGCAAGACCTGCATCATATTCAGGCTGACCAACGTACATCAGAGCGCCAACATCAGCGGCTTGCTCTGGTGTACCTGAATTGATGATGATGACAGGAATACCCTTGTCGACCGCGTTCTGGATAGGACCGCTCAGTACATCCGGGTCAGCCAAGGTTGTGATGATGCCATCAGGGTTTGATGCGGCAGCCTGCTCAATAATACGAGCCATGTCTGCAATATCGCCTGTTGGCGGGTTGCGGTACTCAACGTTTGCGCCAACCTGCTCGCCCGCGAGTGCAATACCGTTCTTGATTGTGTTCCACCAGGAATCGCTATCGGGTGCGTGGCTGACGAGAATGAAATTCTCACCTTCTGCATGGGCCACACCGATAGAACCTGCCATTGGTAGAGCAGCAATGGCTGAAGCCACCGCTAACTTCTTCCAGGTAGATTTCATATCGTCTCTCTCCTCGTTTATTTGATTTTGTCCGACAAATTTCGGAATTGAAATTATGCGAGCGCCGGTGCCTGCATGCAAGCATTTTTTGCAACCGGTTGCATATTTTACCTCTAACTGCACCTAAGTCATTGATTTTACGATAATGAAAAGCCAGCAACACTGTACGAAAGAGCGTTTCTCTCGACCTTAACTCGAGCTCTTCCGATAACTGTATGGATCCAGATAGAGATGCTGGGCGTAATGGCGACAAATTCGGAAATGTCAGCAATTGAAATATGTTTTTAGGAATTCCCCATAACGACCTTATAGTGAACAGACCAACCTTAAAGGAGATAGTCGTGGAATCAAGCTGCCCTGAATCGCATTTGGTTGACCGAGAAAAACGCAAGACCCTGCACCTCGGCGCAGGCATCGCCGTGAGTGCCTTGCTGCCGACGACAGTCATCGCCGCCGGTAACGAACGTCACGAACATCAGAACGATCTGCCGATCACCACTGATCCACGCATCAATGTACATGTATCAAAAATAAATGGCTCGGCACAACGTGCAGTGAGAGTGGACAACCGCTCTGGCGACAGGATTACTGTAAGCCACTTGGCA
>CAYULV010000306.1:0-2100 GCA_964445655.1 uncultured Granulosicoccaceae bacterium
AACACCACCTGACACCGCACTCAAATTTGCCAGCGCCAGTGCGTAGTGAGCAAACAGTTCGGGCATTGCCTGGGACTTGCCTACCAGTCGCAGCACCAGCTCATTGAGGTAATAACCACATGCCAGAGCGCTGTTGCCCATGTCCAGTGCGGGACCACTTTCTTCGATGCCGGTCAGGGTGTGCAAGTCGCCCTTGCCCGCGATCCATGTGACCAGCACCGGACGGAAAGGTTGATACAGGGCACGTGTGCGGGACTTGGCACTGCGTGCGCCACGCGCGACGAGGCCAATCCTACCTTGTTCGAGGGTAAAAAAATCGACGATAAAACTAGTGTCGCGAAACGGGGTGTAGTGCAATACATAGGCTGCTTGCAAAACCGTGTCGCCCGAGCCCGTGCCAATGCCGCTACCCATACCCGTGCCTGCGCCGCTACTACTAATCACGGATTCTCATAGCCGAGCGAACGCAAGGCGCGATCATCATCCGCCCAACCTTCCTTGACGCGCACCCACAGTTGTAGATACACCTTGCTTTCAAAAAGAGTTTCCATTGATGTTCGCGCACGTTGACCAATGTCTTTCAGACGCTGCCCACCTTTGCCGATCACAATACCCTTCTGACTGTTCTTGTCGACCCAGATGACAGCGCCGATACGCAATAGCCCTGGCGTTTGTTCAAACGTTTCAATTTCAACGCTTAGTGCGTAGGGTAATTCCTCGGACAGCATACGTGTCAACGGTTCGCGCACCGCTTCTGAGGCGAGAAACCGTGATGATCGATCTGTCAGTTCATCTTCATCAAACTGCCAGGGCGCTTCCGGGATATGCTGTTTCACCGCATCGATCAAAGCGTCAACGCCTGCGCCCTTACGCGCGGAGATCAACATGACGTCCTGCAATCGTTCATGTTGCGGTAGCTTGCTCAGAAATGGAAGCAGCTCTTGCTTTTTAGCAACCGTATCGATCTTGTTGACCGCAATGATAAATGGAACATCGGCATTGATGACCATCTCACAAGCACGTTGATCATCTTCATTCCAGACCATCGACTGCACCATCAACACCACCACGTTCACATCGTACAAGGCATTGGACGCCGTACGATTCAAAACCTGATTAAGCTTCTGTTTGCCACTGACATGAATACCCGGTGTATCGACATAAATGATCTGAGTCTCATCAGCCGTGTGAATGCCAAGGATACTGTGCCGCGTGGTTTGCGGCTTGTGCGCCGTGATACTGAGCTTCTGGCCGACAAGTCGATTCATCAACGTGGACTTGCCTACGTTGGGACGGCCAGCGATGGATACAACACCACAATAAGTCACGGTAACAATGTCTCGATGTTGGCTAGGATGTCCGCTGCCGCTACTTGCTCAGCTTTGCGTCGACTGGTATCGGTCGCAACAACCGACACATGATGCGAAGGGATATCGCAACGAACGGTAAACTTGAGCTCGTGTGACTTTCCCGTTGTCTCGGTAACCGTGTATTCCGGCCTTGACAGACCGCGGCCCTGAAGATGTTCCTGCAATCGGGTCTTGGGATCCTTGAGCTCCGCCGAGGGAGGCAACACTGCAACCCGATCACCGTACAGCTGCAGTACCAGCTTGCGCGTCGCATCATACCCGGCGTCGAGAAAGGTCGCGCCAATTAAAGACTCGACCACGTCGGCAAGAATCGATGCGCGATTGAAACCACCACTTTTGAGTTCGCCCGAGCCAAGTCGTATGTAGTCGCCAAGGCCCAACTCAAGCGCAATGTCAGCCAAGGTGCTTTCTCGCACCAGGCTCGCGCGCAGGCGACTCAATGCCCCCTCGTCCTCATCCGGGTATCGTTCAAACAAATCGGTGGCGATGACGAAGTTCAGACAACTGTCACCGAGAAATTCCAGACGCTCGTAATGCGGGGAACCACTGGAGCGATGCGTCAGAGCTTCGAGATACAGAGCATCATTTGCGGTGCTGAGATTCAGCTTGTCGAGCAGCTGCTTGACCGGCAGATAGACATGTGCCGAAGGTGCGGACGGTTTTTTCGAAGAACTGGAACGAGACATGCCAGCACTTTACCAGTGCCGGCATGTTTTATGGGGTTCAATGT
>CAYULV010000306.1:2200-4491 GCA_964445655.1 uncultured Granulosicoccaceae bacterium
AGGGCGAAACAACTATTCGCCAGCTATATTGTCGAACGCAGTAACCACATAGATGTTTGAGAACAGATTTTCACGTTTTTCGTACTTTACGTGAACGTCCCAGCCACGATTGCCATTCTTGACCAGCTCAATCGTGTCTTCCGGCTCAAGATCCCACAAGCTGTTAGTACGATAAGCTCTCGCGAGATGCGCGTAAATCTTGCCCTTGGATTTAGTCTTCATCAAGTCAGCATTTGTCGCTGTATCCGCTGCAATCTTCTGCACCGTCCAGTTTTCGAAATAATTCGGCCCAACCTTGAAGGCAAACAATCCGAGAAAAACTGACACACTCACGACCAGCATTGCCGTGGTCATAGACATGCCTTTCTGACGTCTTCTTGCGCCGATTCTTGTGATGTTGCCGTGCCTTATTGACCTGCTCATTGAATCTTGTCCCCGAGTCGATTCCACTGGACTCCACTTCGCCAGTGCATCCATATGTAAGTAGCCTTACCTACAAGATTCGCCTCAGGTACAAATCCCCAGAACCGACTGTCATTACTATGATTACGGTTGTCACCAACCATGAAATAATGACCTTCCGGAACTTCAACTGTTTGTGCTTGCGACGAACCCCGGTAAGAAACCAGAATGTCATGGGTCACTTCCCCAAGCGTCGCCTGGATCCGTTCTCCACTGACAGTTCTATCGCCCACATCGACGTAAGCGTAAGGATCGGCACCGGAAACCTTGACCGGGACGCCATTCACAGTGAGATTTGCACCCTGAAATGTGATGGTGTCGCCAGGAAGGCCCACGACCCGCTTGATGTAATCGAGCTTGGGATTGCGCGGGAATCGAAACACTGCCACATCGCCGCGCTCCGGTGCGCCGGTGTCGAAAATCTTGGTATGTGTCACCGGCAGGCGCACGCCATAGCTGTATTTGTTGACCAGAATAAAATCACCAATCAGCAGAGTCGGCACCATCGATGCTGACGGGATGCGAAACGGCTCGAACAGAAACGAACGCAACACCAGAACAATCAGCAGGACCGGAAAGAACGACTGAGCATATTCCGTAATCAAAGGCACCTGAGCGGCATCGCTACGCACAGCCGCTTTGCGTTTGGGAGCGAAAAATACCGCATCGATCAACCAGATCAGACCGGTGACGGCGGTTCCGATAACCAGGATCAGCGGAAAATTCAATTTGTCGACAAAACTAGTGGGCATTTATCCTGACTCTGTTCGAGTGTCACGACATTCACGTGTCACAACAGCTTAATTGCGGTCAACTTGCAATACGGCGAGAAAGGCTTCCTGAGGAATTTCCACCTTGCCCACTTGTTTCATCCGACGCTTGCCCGCTTTCTGTTTTTCAAGCAGCTTGCGTTTTCTGCTGACGTCACCGCCATAACATTTTGCCGTAACGTTTTTTCTGAGTGCCTTGATCGAACTGCGTGCAATGATATGCGCGCCAATGGCAGCCTGCACAGCAACCTCGAACATCTGACGTGGAATGATCTCCTTCATTCTTTCCGCCAACTCCCGGCCACGGCTTTGCGAGCGATCCTTGTGCACGATGCATGCGAGCGCATCAACCTTGTCACCGTTGATCAGGATATCGACCTTGACCAGATCCGCTTTCTGGAAACACTTGAACTCGTAGTCGAACGATGCATAACCCTTGCTCACCGACTTGAGACGATCAAAGAAATCGAGTACGACTTCCGACATGGGAATTTCGTAAGTCATCGATACCTGACGACCCAGATACTGCATGCTGATTTGCACACCACGCTTTTCGACACAGAGACCGATCACGTCACCGACATACTCCTGCGGTAGCAGAATATTCGCGCGAATGATCGGCTCACGTATTTCGTCAATGACGTTGACCATCGGTAGCTCCGATGGATTATGGATATAGGTGAGCTCACCCTTGGTATCCAGAATTTCGTACACCACGGTCGGGGCGGTGGAAATAAGGTCAAGGTTGTACTCTCGCTCGAGGCGCTCCTGCACGATTTCCATATGCAACATGCCGAGAAAACCACAGCGAAAACCAAAACCCAAGGCGGTCGAGGATTCAGGTTCGAAATGCAAGGCAGCATCATTGAGCCGGAGCTTGGACAAGGCTTCACGAAACGCTTCGTAATCATCACTTTCAATCGGAAACAGCCCGGCGAATACACGGGGCTGGACTTCCTTGAATCCCGGCAGCGGATCCAATGCCGGTTTGGACGCCAAGGTGATGGTGTCACCCACCCGTGCCGCCTCGATTTCCTTGATACCGGCAATGATAAAACC
>CAYULV010000307.1:0-4464 GCA_964445655.1 uncultured Granulosicoccaceae bacterium
CATAGGAGCAATAGCATTCATCTGAATCCACAAATAGCACAGCGTTGAAAGCGTAAGCAGTGCTAACACGCTGGTAATAACGCCGATGACGTTGCTGATCATCCAGCCCAGACCTCCCATGGACAGGACGAACATCGATAATGCAACCGTTGCGCTTGATGTGCCAATCACACGGATAGAGGAAACATGTTGGGTGATTGCGGTGGATAAATGACCGCTACCGGCTAGCTCAATGGTGAGGCGAACGTCCACATACAAAGCAATCAGGAACAATAGCGATGATGCCGCCGCGGTGAGGAACACGAAATTCGAGATAGGCGTGTTACGGCCGGTGCGCATGATATTCAAGGCAGCCGTCATCGCAAAGCCTGCCAGTAAGCCGCTTAGAAAAGCGACTTGACCGGTTTGCAGTTCAAGTAACTGACGAATCATAGGAAAGCTATTTTGGCCATTCAGGTATTTTTCTCAACCCAGCGAGTGTCGCCGTTGTCGAGCGTTTCTTTTTTCCAGAAAGGGGCACGGCTTTTCAGTGCTTCCATCAGGAAGCGACAAGCATCAAACGCCGCTGCACGATGGGCTGAACATACCGCTGTCAATACGATTGGGTCGGCTGGGTGTATGTCACCCACACGATGCACAATCAGAGCATCAATGATATCCCACTTGGCCTTCGCGTCGTCAATGATAGCCTCAAGTTCCTTCTCAGTCATGCCGGGGTAATGCTCAAGGGTCATCGCGGTTACCGAATCACCTTCGTTGAAATCCCGCATGGTGCCGATGAAGCTGGCGGTCGCACCGAAGCTTCCCGCCGGTAAACTGGCTGTAAATGCGGCCAGCTCCTGCTGCGGATCGTAGGCACTGCTGTGTATGGAGACGGCCATCAGCCGCCAGTCACGGGTGGAAAGAAGGCGACCTCGTCTCCGTCCTTGACCGCTTCGTTCGATTCTCTGTGTTCCAGATTGACCGAACACAAGACGTGATCGGGCATTGCCTGGCCGTCAGTGGCGGCATTCCAGACATCCGTGATGGTCTCGATGCCGCTGGCATCGACCGAATCGATCGCTCCGGGCAGCGCTTCTCGCAAGCTGGCAAAAAATTTGACCTTGATGGTCATGGTGTTGTCTCAAAGGTCGTAAGCTATCGATGATACCGAATCTCCACAGTTCAAAGAACACAGGTGATAAACAATGTCCGAATTGACTCATTTCAATAGCTCGGGTGAAGCCCACATGGTCGATGTCGGGGACAAGGCGGTGACGCACCGGGTTGCTGTCGCCAGTGGCCGGATTCTGATGCTGCCAGCGACCTTCGAAATGGTGTGCGCTGGTTCTCATAAAAAGGGCGATGTGCTCGGTATTGCCCGAATCGCGGCGATCATGGCGACGAAAAAGACCAGTGAGCTGATCCCTTTGTGTCATCCGATCGGCCTGACGCACGTTGAGGTGGAGTTTTCCACCGATGCTGCCGATAACAGTGTTAGCTGCGAAGTGCGGACCGAGACCCAGTCACAGACCGGTGTCGAGATGGAAGCGCTGATCGGCGTGCAACTTGCGCTTGCCACGATTTATGACATGTGCAAGGCGGTTGATCGTGGTATGCAGATAACTGACATCAAGCTACTGCAAAAGAGTGGTGGCAAGTCGGGTGACTATCGCGCCTGAGCGAGCGCTTAAGCGGCGATACAGTTTCCATTTTGCAAGATGAGCATTCGTACAGTTTTATCGCTTGGATGGAATGCTGTTGGATGTGCGATGTCATGAATTTGGCGTGCGTTCCTTCGGTAATCGTACGGACGAGGACAATAGTTGGTTGGGATATAATCAGCCATTGAGAAGTAATACATATAGTGGTCGTATCTAACGCGATCACCTGAGGCAATACAATGAAATTTATCAAGTGGCTGTTCATTTCGGCAGCGGTGCTGGTACTGGTTTTAGGTGTCGGCATAGCGGCATTGGTTTATCTGGTTGACTGGAATGACTTCAAAGACACGATCCAGAACCAAGTCAAGAAACAAACCGGACGCGATCTTGAAATAGCAGGTGATCTGAGCCCGTCCGTGTTTCCCTGGGCCGGCATTTCAATTGGTGAGATCTCACTTGCCAATGCAGAAGGTTACGGTGATGCACCCTTCGCGCGCATCGGTAGTGCTGATGTCAAAGTCAAACTGTTGCCGCTGATCAAAAAGGAAGTCAACGTTCGCACGGTTGAACTGATCGGCCTGCAGGTTGATCTGCAGCGCGCGGCCGATGGCACGACCAACTGGGATGACCTGATCAACAGCACGACCACGACGACCAGCACGGACGAGGGGAGTACGGGCGAAGAAGTGACCACTGAGGTCGAAGGCAGTAGTGCCACCATCGCCGCACTCGCCGTCGGTGGCATCCAGATCCGCGATGCGAACGTGAGCTGGACCGATGCACAGAGCGGAACGGATGCGCGCCTGTCTGGATTCAACCTCAGTACCGGTGCCATCGAGCTGGCCAAGCCGTTTGATCTTGCTACCGACTTTACGGTCGAGAGCAACAGCATGGATCTGAAAGCTGACATCAAAGGTGGCGCCAACCTGATGGTCGACCTGGACAACCAGCGTTACACAGTCAAAGGGTTCACGTTGGATACGTCTGCCAAAGGTGGCGCTTTCCCCGGTGGTGAATTGCTTGCCAAAGTCGGTGCCGACGTTGAAGCCTTGCTTGGTGAGAACCAGGTCATCGTACAAAACGTCAGCCTCGGTGCACTGGGTCTGGTGCTTGACGGTAACGTGAATATCACTAATCTGGATACCACGCCGAACATTGTCGGTCAGTTTGCCAGTAATGAATTTGTTCCGCGCGAGCTGTTTACTAAGCTCGGTATCGAAGCGCCGGTCACGGCAGACGGCACAGTACTGAACAAGGCTAGCTTGTCACTCGGTTTGCAAGCGACACCTGAAAGTGCGGCCTTGAATGATCTGAAGATTGTTCTTGATGACACAACATTCTCAGGTAAGGCCAGCGTGCCATCACTCGCCGGCGCCGTCCCGCCGCTGCGTTTTGATTTCGCGGTTGATGCCATTGATCTTGATCGATACCTGCCACCTACAAGTGATGCAGAGGCAGCTGACGACACCACAAGCGATACTGATGCGGGTGGTGATGCCGGTGGTGACGCTCCCATAGAACTGCCTGTTGATATGCTCAAGCAGCTGGATATCGACGGTGTTTTTCGTGTCGGTAATGTCAAGGTCAGTAATCTCACGACTCGCGATATCGTCGTACCGGTGAAAGCGAAGAATGGCAAAGTCGGTGTTGAAAACCTGACTGCTTCATTGTATGAAGGCAAACTTGATACAAGCGCCGGGCTCGATGTAACTGGCAATACGCCAAAGTACTCGGTCAACATGGTGCTCGATGGCATTCAAGCTGACCCTCTGCTCGCTGATCTGACTCAGAAGAAATCCTTTCTCTCAGGTGCCGGTCGCTTTGCAACAAACATTACCACTGCGGGTAATACCGTGAATGGATTGACTGCCGGCTTGAACGGTGGCTTTGAAACAGCGTTTACCGATGGTTCTGTTAATGGTATCAATCTGGGTTATCAGATACGCCGTGCCAAGGCTGCTCTGAGCGGACAGAAACTCAGCGAAGACGCATCTACTGTCAAGACAGACTTTTCATCATTGTCAGTCAGTGGTCAGTTCGACAATGGCGTCATGTCATCAAGCGATCTTGATTTGCGATCACCTTTGTTGCGTGTTGGCGGTGCTGGAACTGTTGATCTGCCGGGTGAGCAGGTGGACTACACCTTGACGACTCTCATTACCGGTACAGCACAAGGTCAGGGTGGTGAAGATCTGTCAGCACTGAAAGGTGTGAAGCTCGATATTCCTATTCGCGGCAGCTTTGCTGAGCTTGCGGCCAACTTTGCCGGTGTGGTCTTCCAGGGCATGAAGGACAACATCACGGGCAATCTGAAGAATCAGGCAAAAGCGATTGCAGATCAAAAAGCGGCTGAATTGAAAGCCAAGGCGCAAGCAGAGGCCGATAAGGCCAAAGCGAAAGCACAGGCTGAACTGGACAAGGCTAAAGAACAAGCCGAGGCACAGTTGAAAGCCAAGCAAGACGAAGTTAAAGACCAGCTCAAGGATAAGGCTGCGGATAAGTTGAAGGGCTTGTTTGGTAACTAGCCCACCTAACTGGTTCACTTGGCTCTAACTGGTCCACTTAGCTGTTGTTAGTGTGTCGAGATTGCTAGTTCATGGTTTTGATGCGCTGATTTAGTCGCCCGCTATTTAGCCGACTCAAGGAACGAGTCGGCTATTGTGAAAGTGAACATAGATGGCGATGACATCCTCTAGGGCGCTCTGGCGTTTCGTCGTACACCATGTTCGACGCGTCAGTCGCTTGATATTGTCCCGTAGCATCGCGAGCGTATGGTTGATGGTGAACAACGGATCCCATCCCGTACGTTTCAATTCACCTT
>CAYULV010000308.1:0-4435 GCA_964445655.1 uncultured Granulosicoccaceae bacterium
GCGTGCGTGATAGCTATTGGTCGTGTTGACATATCGGCAGCTTCAATCGTTGATTGATCTGCCGAGTGGCTCATGTCCACGATCAGGCCCACGCGATTCATTTCCTTGATCACGGACTTGCCCATGCGAGTGATGCCAGTGTCATTTTGTTCATAACATCCGGTCGCCAGCAAAGACTGATTGTTATATGTCAGCTGCATGAAGCGCGCACCCAAGGTGTGGACAATTTCGACCAATCCGATATCGTCTTCAATCGGACTCGGGTTCTGGAAACCAAAAAAGATTGCCGTACGATTACTGTCTCGCGCCTTGTCAACATCGCTGGCCCACTCACCTTTCATGATGAGGTCTGGATACTGTTCAAACCAACGGTTCCATTGTTCGAAGTTCAAAACCGTTTC
Organism: uncultured Granulosicoccaceae bacterium; assembly: GCA_964445655.1. Taxonomy (GTDB): domain Bacteria; phylum Pseudomonadota; class Gammaproteobacteria; order Granulosicoccales; family Granulosicoccaceae; genus Granulosicoccus. The sequence continues at coordinate 402 of CAYULV010000308.1, forward strand.
ACGAAAATTTTCATGGTAAGCAATTGTCACGTGGACCGCGTCCACGCCACCTTCGCGCATTTGTCTGAATATCTTTTCAGACCAGTTGGCATACTGAAGGTTATCGATAAGCATCAGTTTAACGTCACCAATTTTCCGGGGTTCATCAAGTTGCGTGGATCAAGGGTGCGCTTTATATCCCCCATAACGGAGTATGCGTCTCCATGCTCTTGCAGCATGTATTTTTTCTTGCCCAGGCCAACTCCGTGCTCACCGGTTACCGTCCCACCCAGCGACAGGGCAAGCTCATTGATGCTGCCACTCAATGCGATAGCGCCATCAAGCTCATCCTGTTTATCGGGATCGACAAGAATTGATAAATGAAAATTGCCATCACCGACATGCCCTACCAGTGGTGCAATCAACCCCGAGCTATCGATACAAGCCTTTGTATGCGAGATACACTCAGCCAACGCTGATATGGGCACACAACAATCGGTCACATAACCCTCAGCACCTGGTCGCAGTGCTTTCGCGGCATAGTAAGCCTGATGACGTGCATGCCACAGGCGGTTTCGGTCTTCTTCATGGCTCGCCCATTGAAACCCGGAACCACCGAAATCATCAGCGATTTCTCGAAACTGTGCGGCTTGTTCGGCAACAGAGGTTTCGGTCCCATGGAATTCGATAAAGAGATGTGGTCGCTCGGGCAGGTTCATGTCAGCACTGTGCAGATTCATGCCCTTCATCATCACGTCATCCAATAGTTCGATTCGTGCCATCGGCACACCAGATTGAATGGCAAGAATGACCGCTTGCACAGCGTTGTCTATCGTATCGAAAGCGCAGGTCGCCGCAGCTTGCGCTTCCGGCTGTCCGGCAAGCTTTAGCGTGATTTCAGTAATAATGCCAAGCGTACCTTCGGAACCAACAAAGAGATGGGTCAAGTCATAGCCTGCCGACGATTTTCGAGCACGTGTCCCAGTTCTGATGATTCGCCCATCAGCAAGAACAACTTCAAGTGCCAGAACATTTTCACGCATCGTACCGTAACGCACCGCATTGGTACCTGAAGCGCGAGTAGCGCTCATGCCACCGATGGTTGCGTCGGCACCTGGGTCTACTGTGAACATCAGACCCGTGGCACGAAGCTCGGTATTCAATTGCTTACGCGTCACTCCTGGCTGTACTACTGCGTCCAGGTCCTCTTCGTGAACTTGAAGGATCTTGTTCATGCGAGATGTATCGATCGAGATACCGCCATGCACCGGAATCACATGACCTTCAAGTGAGGTACCAACGCCAAAAGGGACCATCGGGCAATTGTTTTGCCCACAAATAGAGACGATGCGGGCCACTTCCTCGGTTGATTCGGGAAATACGACGGCATCGGGAAGTACCGCCGGCATGTGCGCTTCATCGCTGGCATGAAGTTCACGAACTGACGCACCCGTTGACAATCGCTCACCAAAGTGCGATTTGAGTTCGGTGATCGCTTTGGCATTTTCTGCGGAAGTCATAAGAAAAGATGTTGATGGACCAGACTTGATACTATCAAATACGCGATACGGATTAGCTCGAACCGCTGGAAGTTTGACACCAGACTGCGACCCCCTCGCCAGTTACATCCGGAAACCCGTTTTTCAAGCAGGAACACCAGCCATGTCCGATCCACACCTTGATTCGATGATGAACAATCTGTACTGGTGGGGAATACCAACGCTGTTCCGCTGTAAGCATGAGCCGCTGGATGGGCAAGACATTGTATTGGCCGGTGTACCGCACTCGACAGGTAATGGCACAACCGAGCGCGACCAACATCTTGGGCCCCGTGCAGTGCGTAATGTATCGTCAGTACTCAGACGGGTACATAACGGGTTCAAAATTGATCCCTGGAACGCCGCCTGCATCGCAGACATTGGCGATGTTCCTTTCCCCAAAGCTAACGATAACGAAGATTGCATAGAACAGATAAGCAAATACTACCGAGCAATCGACGAAGCAGGTGCACGGCCTGTCTCTGTTGGTGGTGACCATTCAATTACTGGCGGCATTGTGCAAGCGCTTGGCAAGGGCAAGATTTGCAACGGCGAACCTGTTTGCTTTTTGCATCTCGATGCACACACTGATGTATTTACCAAGGTTGATCATTTTCTTGGTGCAAAAAAATCAGCAGCGCATTGGGGAGCCTACCTTGCTGATCAAGGTCAGGTTGATCCAAGTCATTCAATGCAAATCGGTTTACGTGGGCACGCCCGCACACTTGACTGGCTTGAGCCCTCCTATGAGTATGGCTACAACGTCGTCACGATGAAAGAATTCAGACATCGTGGTATTGAGGATGTCGTCGCACAAACCAGACAGGTTCTGCAGGATAAACCTGTTTACATTACGTTTGATCTTGATTGTCTGGACCCGACTATTGCCCCTGCAGTCTCGAACATCGAACCAGGTGAGAAAGGATTTGACATCGATGAGGCAGTAGCGCTGCTGCACGCAGTCCGCGGCTTGAACATTGTGGGTGCCGATATCGTCTGCATGATGCCAACCAAAGACAGCCCGAATCAAATTACTGCACTGACGGCTTCCGCGATCATGTTCGAAATCATTTCGATGATGGCGGAAAATGTCACGACATCGACCAGCAGTTAGCAGTTAGCAGTTAGCAGTTAGCAGTCATCGAATACCGATAGCACGTTGTAAAGCCTCGTTGTACCGCACACCCATTTCACGGTAAGCAGTGGCTCCAAAGTGGATGCAGGAATTGTCCCCACACGGGTAAGCGGGAGGAACCAGATCATCCGCGTTAACAGTCGCGGCAAAAGGAATCAAGTTCGGGAAATTCCGATGTGCATCATCAACTCGTTGTTTGATATCGCCAAAGAAGGAAAAACTGGCACGTTCATCATCGCCGCGCGACATGGTACCGACAATAAAAGGTATCGGCGCTTGGGAACCTCTAGCTGCCTCACCGCGAATATCCACCATAGCTTCACGTCGAAGACGTTCAGCAAGCTTGATCAGGTTGCCCTCATAACGCTCGGCACAAATCTGGTTGCTGGAGTCAGCTTCACCTTGATGCCACAGAATACCCCTCAAGACACCACCGGTATCTCTCAAGGTCATGTTAAGTCGTGTCAACGCTCGTTCGACCAACAAGCTCCCACCCAGTAGTGGCTCATCAGATAATTCAGCGTTCCACGACAAGGGAGCATCTTCGTTTCCACAAAAGCCAGTCGCACCCCAGGCAGCCGGCACAAGGTAGATATCTTGTGTGGTGTTAACAAGCGCTGCTTTTGCAAACGATAAACCTAACCCGATATGGGTGCCGCCCTTTTGCGGTTGATCGGCAAAGAACGGCTCATGCAGAGGGTCCTCTGCAGTAATAAATCTTGGTAACAAGGCAGTAAAAGATTCATCAGTAAAGAGCTCATCACGATTGAACAAGCCGCGGTTATTTTGCCGCACGTTCAATTGACGGATACGAGGTTCGCGAGCATCAAGGCCGCCGGGAGAAAAGTCGCGTGCATTACGTTCACTGCTACCGACCATATTACTCTGCCCGATGAGGAGATAAACATCGGGTGCGGATACCGGTTTTACGTCTAAATCAAACGGTAGTTCAAAGCTGTCCACCCCATCGCTGGCACGCACAACAAAGGAGCGCTGATGGTAGTTGATCGGTGCAATGGCCACCTCCAGCTCAGCACGCCAGGATGTATAGCTTTCATCGCCGACCAGATCAGAATCATCCAATACATTTATCAGATTCTCCATCGCGCCATCAGATGTTGCGACAATACTGATACTGACGGGGCGCACATGCCCATCGAAGCGATTCAAATGAATAGGCACTATTACGCCGTTTTCATTGGCTTCCTGCAGTTCAAAACGCGCAGCGTCAAGGCGAAGTTCGAAAAACCCCAAGCTTAGCGGATCAATGGCTGGTTCAGGTTCAGGTTCAGGTTCAGGTTCAGGTTCAGGTTCAGGTTCAGGTTCAGGCTCAGGCTCAGGCTCAGGCTCAGGCTCAGGCTCAGGCTCAGGCTCAGGCTCAG
>CAYULV010000309.1:0-4431 GCA_964445655.1 uncultured Granulosicoccaceae bacterium
CATCGAAAGGTTCCAGTACCTTGTCAAACTTGGCACCCGCGACAAAAACTTCCGCCGTATCGGAGACACACGACAGGGTGGCTTTTGCCCCAACCGGTACATAGACGCCTTCGGGTTCACCATCCCAGACATCGACACCGCGGTTACCCAATGACGTGAACGTAAGCCCTTCGATCTCGACATCGACCGTGCCGGTAGCAGGCGCTATGCAGGTTTCATAGCCTGGCACCTGGTACTCAAATGCCTCCCCCTTTTTCAACTTGACGATATTGAAATAGTTAAGTGGCACCAGCGCATCATCGACATCGACGATCGGTTTGTTCTGGTTGTCATACGGAGCGATATGCATTGCTTTGTCCTGTTAGGCCAATGTCGGGCCGGGATGTGCTGCCAGAAAATCTTCAAGCTCTGACACCGTCGGCATTGCCGGTGCACAGCCAACACGAGAGACCACGATGGATGCTGATGCTGATCCACGCATCACGGCCTCTTTCAAGTTATAACCGGAGGCAAGTGAGGCAATGAACCCACCCATGAAGCTGTCACCTGCGCCGGTCGGCTTCAGTGCATCAACGGGATAGATACCGGTTCGAAATTCATCATCGGGGGTGAGCGTTATGGCCCCTTCTTCACCCATCTTGTAAATGACAATGCTGGCTGATGTACGGGCAAGTTCTCTCGCCTTGTCCAGCCCCTTGTCGTAATCACCCGCCATAAAACCAAACTCAACATCGTTACCAACAATGATGTCGCACAGTGCGCCAGCGCGCGAATAGGTTTGCGCCGCATCTTCTGCCGATGGCCAGCTATACGGGCGATAATCAATATCAAATATCAACGGCAAGCCATTGTCGCGTGCCAGATCAAAGGCATGAAAAGCCGCAGTACGTGACGGTTCAGCTGCCAACACCGTACCGGTTGTTATCAGAGCGGCGTAGTCACCATAGGCGACTCGGCTGACATCATCGATGTTCATTTGAAAGTCGGCGGCGCCATTTCGGTAGATCACCGATTGATGATCTTCGACACGACTCTCGACGACCGCCAGAGAGTTTCTGTATTCGCCCGCAACTGATTTGACATGCTGGCGGTCAACGCCATAACGATCAAGCTGGTTGATGCAATAACGACCGACAGCATCATCCGATACCGATGTTACCAATGCCGTGCTACCACCTTGCTTATTGATGGCAACACAGATGTTCGCCGACGACCCACCCAGGCTAGTAAAGTAATGCGTGGCATCTTCGGTACGAGTGCCAGGCGGATCAGGATAGATATCCATGCCCGCGCGTCCGATCACAACAAAGTGATTGGGACTCAATTGTGCAATGTCAAAACCCATCAGACACCCTTGCGCTGCAAGGGGCGACTCGCTTCCCAATCGGCGTGTGCCTTGCGTACCTTTTCACTGTCGCTAACCTCAGGTGTGCCGCATTCCCACCACGTGTGCCCTTCGGTAGTCCAGCCTTCGAACGCGTCGACCTTCATGACAATCACTGAGGTTCGATCGTTCGCTTTGGCGACTTTGAACGCCTCGCCTAATTGGGCAGGATTACTCACCGTCACAGCATGGGCACCCATCGATGCTGCATGCGCTTCAAAGTCAACTGCAAAGGGTTCTGGTACCGTCGGGCAATCCTTGATCAGATTATTGAAACTCTCATTACCGGTGTTGTTTTGTAATTTGTTTATCACGGCAAAACCACCGTTATCCAGTACCAGCACGATCAGCTTCTTTTTCGTCAATACGCTTGAGTACAAGTCTGAATTCAACATCAGATAAGAACCATCGCCGGTAAACACGATGGTGTCCTGATCGGGTTCTTTCTCGGACTGGGCTATGCGTGCACCCCAACCTCCCGCTATCTCGTAGCCCATACATGAATAGCCAAATTCGACATCGACCGTGCCAGTAGCAAGCGTTCGCCAATTAGCGGTAACTTCTGCAGGCAGACCACCCGCTGCCGCGACAACACGATCGCCTGGATCACATAATTCATTGACCACACCAATCGCTTGCGCATAGGAGTTGGGCTTGTTGCCATGTGCAACATTATCGGCCACATAAGCGTCCCAACGTTTGCGTTCCGCTTGTGCCGACGCCGTCCACTCTTTGGGAGACTGATATCCGGACAAGCCTTCTGCCAGTGATACCAGGCCAAGTTTCGCATCACCGACCACGGTCAAGGCCTGATGCTTTGTTGCATCATGACGACCGACGTTCAAGGACACAAATTGCGCATCCTTGGCAAACGCTGTCCAGGAACCGGTGGTGAAATCCTGCAAGCGCGTACCGACAGCAATGATGACATCGGCCTTTGCTGCAATGGCATTGGCTGAATCCGAACCGGTCACACCAATAGGCCCGATGTTGAGCGGATGCGTATTGACCAGATTGGCCCTGCCGGCAATGGTCTCGACAACCGGTATGGCGTAGGTCTCGGCGAATGTGGTTAGTTCTTCGACTGCGCCCGAGTACTGGACGCCGCCACCGGCAATGATCATGGGGCGTTTCGCAGACCTTATCCGCGTAAGCGCATCATCAAGTTCATGGGTATCGGGTGATGCGCGTCGAATACGATGCACCCGCTTGTTGAAAAACGACTCAGGGTAATCATAAGCCCAGCCTTGAACATCCTGCGGCATACCGATAAACGCGGGACCACAATCGGCCGGGTCAAGCAAAGTGCCAAGCGCCTGCGGCAAACTTTGCATGATTTGCGCAGGATGGCAGAGCCGGTCCCAATAACGACTCACTGATTTGAACGCATCATTGACACCGTCGGTCGGGTTGGAGAAATTCTCCATTTGCTGTAACACCGGGTCTGGCAAGCGTGTGACATAAGCATCGCCACACAACAACAACATGGGCAAGCGGTTGGCGTGTGCCAAGGCGGCCGAGGTCAACAAGTTCGACGTACCTGGACCCGCCGACGCCGTGCAAAACATCATGCGACGACGCAGGTGATACTTGGCATAGGCCGCAGCGGCAAAGCCCATGCTTTGTTCATTCTGTCCGCGGTACAACGGCAGCTCATCGCGATGATTATGTAGCGCTTCACCCAGACAAGTGACATTGCCATGACCAAAAATACCGAAGCCGCCACCGAAGATGCGTTCTTCCTTCGCGTCAATCTCGATATATTGATTCGACAGCCAACGCACAATCGCCTGAGCCATTGTCAGACGGATGGTCTTGTCACTCGTACTCATCGGTCATCACCGTTCGGGGCTAAGAGTCAGCAGTGCGCAGCCTTGAGTATTGACGGCTCGCAAAGCACGAGGATACAATGAAATGCAACCGGTTGCAAAGAGTCGCTCAACGGCCAGAAAGTGTCGCGAGAGGTACGCTGCAACCACGTTTCCCTCCCGTTTCCTGACTATCCTCAGGCCTTTACTCAGGCTCAACACTATGACGATCAGAATTGGCAACGCGCCATGCTCCTGGGGCGTTGAATTTGCAGACGATCCGCGCAACCCAAGTTGGCAATCCGTGCTCAAGGATTGCCACGATGCGGGCTATACCGGCATTGAGCTGGGCCCGGTGGGTTTCATGCCGGAGGACCCAACAGTGCTCGCCGAAGCTCTGGCTGAGAACCAACTTGAATTGATTGGCGGCGTGGTCTTTCGCGCGTTTCACGACCCCGATCAATGGGACGATGTACTCGATGGCGCGCACCGAACCTGCAAGGCGCTACTAGCACACGGTGCCAAGCACTTCGTGCTGATCGATTCAATCTCTCCACGACGCGCACCTACTGCGGGCCGAGCCAGTGAAGCCGAACAGATGGATGACGCCGAATGGGCCACCTATCGAGATCGCATTGCAACGGTTGCAAAGATTGGTGCGGAAGAATACGGACTCATACCGGAAATACACCCGCATGCCGGTGGCTTTATGGATTTCGAACCGGAGATTGAACGCCTGCTCAGTGAAGTCGATGAAAGCATTCTCAAGATTTGCATTGATACCGGACATTGCACCTATGCGGGTTTTGATCCCGTGGCGTTTATGGAACGTCATATGGATCGCATCAGCTATGTGCACTTCAAGTCCACGGATGCAAAGATCAAAGCGGCTGCTATCGCCAACCGCACAGGTTTCTATGATGCCTGCGGTCAAGGGATTTTTTGTAACCTGGCTGACGGTGAAGTCGATTTTCCTAAAGTCCGCCAGTTGCTACTCGACTCAAACTTCGAGGGTTGGTGCACGATCGAACAAGATTGCGATCCCACTCTCGATCCCGACCCTTTGGGCGATGCGAAGGTTAATCGCGAATATTTGCAGTCCATCGGATTCACCTGATGAACAATTATTCTGTTGCTTGATCATCAGGTGAAACCAGGCGGCGATATCATTTTAAAACTCATTTTTTTGAGTCTATTAATGGTCTCGCTATCCAGAACAAACTAACGATTATCACTATC
>CAYULV010000310.1:0-4426 GCA_964445655.1 uncultured Granulosicoccaceae bacterium
GGAGAACATACATCTTGAGTACATGAAATCACATCAAAAAGCCATGTAGCTAGACAAAGCACTCGGCGTCCGAATTGCCAATCCGCTGCGCCCCATTTTATGGCAATTTAGCTCCACTTATTTTACCCCTGATGGCGATTATGCTTTGGAGAAAAATGTCATCAGGTGATGAACACGTTGGGCTTCAGCTGCCAGTCCATAGCTGTGGATTACAGCATTCGCTGGATCATTACTTCGAATTCGAATTTTAAGGAGTAGAAATCACCATGACCACTACTAAAGAACACGATGCCCGATTAGCCAAATTGACGTTTGCGGAGGTCTATCCGCATTATATTGTTAAGGTTGAAAAGAAGGGTCGAACTACAGAAGAGCTACATGAAGTCGTCAATTGGTTGACCGGATATAGCGATAAAGAGTTGAAGAAGATAGTGGATAAAGAGGTTACGTTAAAAGAATTATTTTGCTAAGGCAAAGATAAATCCTAATGCGAAACTGATCACTGGGTCAATCTGTGGTTTTCGTATTGAAGATATAAAAACACCGTTGACTCGAAAAATCAGGTACCTGGACAAACTTGTAGATGAGCTCGCTAAGGGGCGAAAAATGGAAAAAATATTACGTTCCTGATAGTGTAAGAGGCCAATGCGTGATACTGAGGAATCTGTTGTACGTTCATGACCAGAACACCTTTGGCCTGTCATCAGGTATTTTGGTTTGCATGGTCGCAGTTTGTATGAGCGGACGGAGGATTGGTCAGGATAAATCAATGGACTTGCATCAGCAGTATCATTTTAGAGAATCAGAAGCAGGGTTGCTCGCATGGGATGTGTTGAAGTTAATCGAACTCTCGAAGAATTTTGAGGTGGTCGAAGTGCTACTAAGTGAAATTCGGGAATTGAAAGAAAATTATTGGTTCGGGGCGGGTGCGTCGCCGACGACTGAGGATATCGCAAAGCACGCTAAACAAATATATGAGGCGGACCTGTCTTTTCCAATTATACTTTGCCCGGAGGGTAGAGTCATGGATGGTATGCACCGTGTTTGTAAAGCCATTCTGGAATCACGTGTAACCATTTCGGCTGTTAGATTCAAAGAGCTTCATGATCCGGACTATATCGGGAAGCAGCCTCATGAGCTGCCATATTAAAAATATTTTCTCGTGATTTTCGATATGGCGTCAATGACCATGGCGCTATCCAGTAATCTATAAGTGCTCGGCTAAAGTTCTCAATAGCTTATTTGACCCACTCTCCATTTACGTTTATGGCGCTGCATGCTGAGCCATATTTTTCATATCGCCACGATTTCTGGCATGACTCTATAGCGATCTGAGTGACTTCCTCAATCGATTTATCGCTATTCCGCGATGCCCAGGACCAATTGCCCAATGGCCCTTGTACGAATACTTTGGGATTTTGTTTCTTTTCAAATTTTGCGTAGTCTTCTCGAGCGGCGATTGTGACTAAGTCTTCTACTCTTCCTGCTCGTTCTGGAATGGGTTGTGGCTTGTAGTAGTCAACCCATTCACCATTAATACTGACGATCAGGCAATTATTTTCTGACTTGTTTTTCGGATGATTGATACATACCCCGTAAGCGATTTGAGCCGCCAGTTCAGGGGTAGCGGCTCCTGATTGATAAAATCGGACGTTTTTTGATTTTACGAACGCTTTATTATCTTTGCCGCCAAGATATTTTTGAAAATATTCTTTGGAGTAACCAGGGAATGGGCCATCTCCACATGCTTCATACCATTGTCGAGATTTCTCGAAATCCTGTGGAAGTGTTGGCACGAAACCAGACAAAACAGATGGCCCTTTTAGCCCTTCGTGTGCATAGCCGGATCCTAATTGGCAAGCTGCTGTAACATGACCTAGCTCAGCTGCCTTTAGTGTGTATTGTGTTGCTCGATCAGGGTCAGTAGCTGAGATAACACCTGCTAACAAATAGTAGGCAGGGCCTGCCTTTTCCGGATTGTTCTTGGCGACATTGAGGAAACACTCCTCATCTCCACTGGCAAGGCAGTCGACAGGGCGTAATTCGATTTTGCCGCTACCGATTATTTCTTCTAGTTTAATTGCGTTGCGTTCCTTGTCTCCGAACATGGTGCCTATCTCAAATTGATCTTTTGCAGCTTCGTAATTCTCTTCTTCAAGATATATAAGGCCAAGGTAATGTATGGCGTCCTTTTTCTCCTGCGTCGGATTGTCAACAATATCTCTATACATTGACTCCAGACAAGATTTGTCCTTTGCATCAAAGCAAGCCTCGGCGCTATCTTCAGAGTGGGCTAAACCGGAGTACAGAAATACCGCTGTAAGGAGGCACAAAAAATGAGGAGATATAAAGTTGATATTCATGGCTGCAGTATATGAGAGGTTGCTCACTAGTCGCCTGGCAGGGGCTATGTGTTTATGAAAGAGCTTGCCGGTCAAACTGGATCGTCATTACGGTTCTAGAGGCTACTATCATTGTACTGTCGCGGTCAATAAATTGGACCTAATGATGTGACGAACGCCTAAATTGATATTGATATATATGCTAGGCCTACCCGCACAGGATAATCGCTATGAGCGGCGGGGATTCAACCTTGACATGCAGCCACTGTGGTTCTCGGCAGTTTGCTAAAGGTGTCAGTCATAAAATTTGACTTAAAAATTCCTGCGTACGCGGATCTTTGGCATCCTGGAAAAACGTCTCTGGCGGGCCGTGTTCTACGATGACACCACGATCAGTAAAATAGATATGATCGGCGACCTCTCGAGCAAAACCCATTTCGTGTGTAACCAAAATACAAGTCATGCCGTCTTCGGCGAGATCTTTTATTGTCTGCAGTACTTCCCCGACTGTCTCCGGATCTAGCGCCGCGGTGACTTCATCAAACAGCATCACATCAGGTTGCATGGCCAGTGATCGAGCGATCGCTACTCGTTGTTGTTGGCCACCTGAGAGCTCCCCTGGATAGGCATCTTCTTTACCTTCTAATCGTACCTTCTTAAGTAAGGAACGTGCATTGGCCTCGGCGCTGGCCTTTTTCTGTTTCAATACCCTGATAGGTGCCATCATCACGTTTTGCAGTGCGGTCTTGTGTGGGAAGAGGTTGTATTGCTGAAACACCATGCCGACTTTTTTACGCAGTTCCAATTTGTTCAATTTTGGATCGTTGACCTCTTGCCCTTCAACCAGTATTGAACCTTCTTGAATATCATTCAGTGCATTGACGCAGCGAATCAAGGTGGATTTTCCTGAGCCTGAAGGGCCGATGATGCAGATAACATCACCCTTCATAACATCGAGTGATACACCGTTGAGTACCTTCAGTTCGCCGAATGATTTGTGTACATTATTGATCGAGACCATCGGGTCTGCAGGGGTCCAACTCATGGGTATTCCTTAATTGATGACCGCAAACTTCTTCTCCAGGCGTAGGGTGTAACGCGCAATCGGATAGCAGTAGGCAAAGAAGAGAAGTAAAACAAATCCATAAAAAGGTGCAAGTAAATCAGGTCTACCACCTTCAGCTGATAGTGCGCGTCCGGTCAGTGTCATTACCTCAGACACCCCGACAATGGATGCGAGAACTGTTGCCATGGTAAGGATGGCGTAGAGATTCATCCAAGGTGGCAACATGCGTTTGACGCACTGGGGAAGAATAATCAGCCACAGTGTTTGGCGACGAGTGTAGGCGAGGCTTTCCGCGGCTTCCCACTGGCCACTAGGTAGTGAGCGAATCGCGCCACGCACGATTTCCGATACGTTGGCCATCACGGGCAGGGATAGGCCAATAATGGCTTTGAACCAGTCTGGCATTGGAATGTTGATACCCGCAACGCTGAACTCGAAGGGCAACAGGAACATGGCGAAGAACAACAATACCAGCCAGGGGGCGTTTCTAAAAAATTGCGTTATAAACCAGGACCCGGAGCGCAATGAGGTATTGGGTGAAATCTGACCCAGGCCCAGTATCGTGCCGCTTACCGTGCCGACGGCCATTGCACACATCGAGATGCCAATATTGAACACAAAGCCCTTCAATAGTAGTGGAACCCAGTTTGTTAACACAGCAAGCGGCGATAACAATTCATCGCCGGCAGCAGAAAAAGCCAACGTTGGGATGATCATCACCGCGGCGATAAGCGGCAACACGTGCCAATAGCTCCGTGCAGGTATGGGCTGTGGTGTTTGCACAGGTGTTGACAGCATCACCGGCATGTCAGTTTTAGTGTCCATTACCCGTACCCTGGAATTTTCATGGAGCGTTCCCAACGATTCATGCCCGCGACCAGTACGCCTACTAAGACAAAGTATGCGATGAGTAAAAAGATCATCATTTCCGTGACATTAACGTTATCCGACCAAATTTGGTTAGATTCGTAGAGCATTTCCGGCACTGCTATCGCGAAGGCCAATGTGGTGGTTTTGA
>CAYULV010000311.1:0-2533 GCA_964445655.1 uncultured Granulosicoccaceae bacterium
CTATCAGCACCGGTCGGTAGCTGACACACATTATTACTTCTTACCTGCAGCTCCGCTGCAAGCTCACTGACACTGGTTTGATAAGCGTCGATGACCTCATTGCTATTGGCACTAGTGAGCTGACCTCGGATGTTGCGTACCTGCTCTTGCACTAGATCAAGTATGCTTTGCTGCGTTTGATTTTGAAATTGCAATGCAGCCTCATCGATATTACCGGAAAACAAGGTTGTGGCAATATTTTTAGCACCTGCTATTGATCGTATCTCGTTACCTGCCCCATCATGACAGAACGTTCTTTCACCTGATTGAGGGTTATTGGTGAAAAATAGGTGTGAGAACGCTCGTCCAAAACCCTGCTCATTATTCAGATGTTGCCCAACACGAATATCAAGAGATGGATGCAGGATTTGCCGTGGCAGATCACCGGGCAAACTATCAGCCAGTCGGCTACCGGTAAGGGTATGTGTTGTCATCTTATGATGAACGCCGCTGTCACCTGTTCGACGCAAGCTATCCATATTGATACCCGAAGCAACCAACAGGTTATCTTTGTACGGACGAAACGGCGCAAGAATGGTTCCAAGATCACTCTCTTGCAAGGCATAGTCGCCTGCAGACGAGCGCACCCAAATCTCGCTCCGAGTAGTCTTCGGCAATCCGTACGAATCAATGATAGTCAGCATGCGCAAAGGCGGCGTGTTTGCAGCGAATGCACGTTCCCCTGAGAGCGTAACAAAGGGTGACACCAACAAACCAGATGCCAGCTTGATGAATTGTCTGCGTTCTCTAAATTTGCTGTTCATAATGAATGTTTTTTACGGATTAAATTTTCGCGTTAAACAACCGGATTAGTTATGGATACACTTAGATTACAAATACAAAGTGATGAAACTGTCCGATGCGACGATCGCTCTCAACAATGACTTCATGCTTGTGTCGCCAGATTCAGCCCATGCATCAATCAACGCCTGGATCTTATTCTCATCCTTACCTTGCGTATCGATGTTCCTGCGGGTGGAATGGCGATACCAAAGTTCGGCCATGCATGAAGACGCTTGCTGACTGGCGCCCATAGCGAAACCCAAGTCTCCTAGCCCGGATACGGTCGTGGTGACATCACCGATATCAAACAAATCGAAGCTGGACCCGTAAGTTTGCGCTGCAGGGCTAAACAACGACGTCTCGTCATCAAATTGCTGAAACGCTGCGCCATAATTGTCAAAAACCAGATGACAAGACGCGCATGGCTGTTGTGCGTGAACTTCAAACGCTTCCTGTGGCGTTAAATCACCTGCGGTAAGCGCCTCATCAGGCAAGTCTTCAGGAAGTTTTTGACATAACAAGCGCTCGACAACAAAAGCCCCGCGATTAATAAAGCCTGGTGTCGGAAAACTGGTATGAGAGGCAACGAAAGCCCGCAAACCGAGTACACCCAATGGCTCAGTGGACTGAGTGCCATCTACCCGCTGCACCGTAACCGGCGCATTATAGAGATCGCTGAATGCCCCTTCATTGGCAAACCAATTTGAGATAAACGCTTCGACTGCGATTAAATCAACCTCTTCCGCGGCAGTATCGTCAATATCCAGCCAATTATTCACAAGTGTTGTAAATTGCTCGACTCCAATCTCGCTATTCATCAATCTATCAGCATGCTGTAAACGAGCCGCAGCACTCCCCAACAATCCCGCATCAGCAGCAGCCAGTAGTGAGTCATCCGGTAAAGTGCCAGCTAGAAACAATGCTAATCGTGTAGCTATTTCGTGATCTGTAAGTTGTTTCGATAATGCATCGCCACTGCCTTCTACACCTTTTTCTACGATCAGTAGAAACTCCGGCGATAACATGACGTACTGAATGATGCGTTGCACATACAGTACGAAGTATTCAGCACTAAACAATTCAGCTACATCCAATAGATCATTCAAACCTCTGAGGTTAGACAGCAACTCCTGGATATTGGCGTCATCGACATCGTTGCTTGGCCTGCGATAGGCTTTCTCTATCAGGTTCCTGGAAAATTGCTGAATGCATACACCCAATTGATTGTTGGGGTTATAACCTGGAATAATTACCGTGCACTCCATCAATTCCGCCAAATCCCCTCTTGTAGTAACCCCATTTAAAAAATCATTGCTGGCGGCGGCGGCTATTGCTGAATAGCCGGACAATGTTAGTTGTGTAACTCCTTGGGTACTCGAATCATTTGTTAATCCATCCACTACTGCTTCTGATACGAGTGCAGATTTAGCCCCCTCAACCTCTGGAGAATTTACCGGTAGTTCGAGTAAGGTTCTGACACTATTCACATACTCATCATTGGTTAAACGAGCCTGTGGCGTCCGAACACTTGGCTCAATAGGTTCAGGTTCTGTTGGTACTGGACTCGTTGGCCCTGGATCTGTTGGTACTGGCTCGGTTGGTCCCGGATCAGTTGGTACCGGACTTGTCGGCCCTGGATCTGTTGGTACCGGATCTGTTGGTACCGGATTTGTTGGTACTGGACTCGTCGGTCCTGGATCAGTTGGTACTG
>CAYULV010000311.1:2633-4421 GCA_964445655.1 uncultured Granulosicoccaceae bacterium
AACCACCGGCCGAACCGTCACCTGAACCACCGGCCGAACCGTCACCTGAACCACCAGCCGAACCATTGCCTGTGCCTTCGACCGGTCCAAATATTCCGCCCACCGGTTCTGGATCACCACCACCGCATGCGGTCAGCGCAAACAGCACAACATATAGCGACGCTATTTTACTAATTGGCTTGTTCATCTTTAGTTTTATAGCCTTCAAGGTTGAGCTATTTCTAATTGCGAGCGCAGACACAATGCAACAGCATTGAACTGAAAGACATAATCGTCAAGAAGCAATTGAATGGCAGCCTTCCGAAAAAATATCTTTTCTCATTTAATGAATGAGAAAACCGTTTACATCGCGTCCACGAAATGTGAACGTACAAAGTAGTACTTTGAACATGACGACTTTCAGCTGCCTTACTTAAGGTCGTCCGGAATTAGAGAAACAAACCAGTTTTTTATTTGTGCGTCAGGATTCGACGCAAGAAATGTTTGCTGGCGGGAACTAACCTTACGTATCGGCGAGACAAACCGCAGCTACATTAATTAAGTGAAAATTGTTGTGTGGTTTCAACTCTGCAAAAAAATAAAGTCAACAGCCGAGCATACGCTGCAGTTTTTCACGGAACGAAAATTCATATGGCTTCAGCGACTGCCACTATCCACGAAAACCCGAACTTTACTCCCAACACAGAGAATATATTTGGGATTATATTCCCATATTGTGAACTATGCAACACTTCCGGCTAGCGCTTTCAGCACACGACGCGCTGCCTGCTCGACAGGGTCATGGGTTTCCTTGAGGATCACCACACGATCGAAACGCTCGGCGTCAGCGTTAACCGCTTCGCGAAGCGCCTGACCGAAGGCCATACGTAACTCAGTACCGATATTGAATTTACAAATCGCTGACTCTCGCGCCAGCTTGCTTCGCTGCGCAACCGGTACTCCTGAGCCACCGTGGATAACCAATGGCACCTGGGTGACCGCTTCTATGGCTGCTATGCGCTCCTCGTCCAAGCCTCCTTCCTTGTCCTGTTGTAAATGCACATTGCCAACAGATATGGCCATGCCATCGACACCTGTCTGTTCAGCGAATGCCTTAGCCTCTACCGGGTCAGTGCCATCGGAGGATTCACCGCCTGAATAACCGACAAAACCGATCTCACCTTCACAAGAAATGCCAGCGCCGTGGGCCAATTCGACAACGCGTTGCGTCTCTTCGATATTCTGCGCCAGCGGCTTTCGCGATCCGTCATACATCAATGAAGTGAAACCACTATCGAGGGCAATCTGACATTCCTCGAACGTATAGCCGTGATCAAGGTGCGCAACTATCGGCACGGAGGCATTTTCAGCGAGGTGCCTGAACATCTTGCCTAGAATCGGCAAGGGGGTGTGCTCACGACAACTTGGACCGGCCTGCAGAATGAGCGGCAGATTCTCAGCTTCGGCAGCTGCGACATAAGCACGCATATCTTCCCAGCCGAGTGTCACCAGACCGGCAACCGCATGCCCGTTCTTGAGCGCCGGTTGTAGAACCTCTGCCAGCGTGACCAGACTCATTGAAACAAACTCATGGATTCATATGCGATGCTGTTTAAGCGCTCATTGACCAACTTCATTTGAATTTCGCAATCATGTCCTTGATACCCGGGATCGTCTCGATCTGATAAGCATGCGTCGGTTGGAAAAACTGAACAAGTGAACGCTGAGTCAAGCCACCGAGAATGGTGAAGTAGTACATCTCATAACCTGGCAGTGCGGCACAGGGATGATATCCCTTGTCCAGACATA
>CAYULV010000312.1:0-4404 GCA_964445655.1 uncultured Granulosicoccaceae bacterium
TTCTCCATCCATTGCTTGGCCACTGGAATCATGCGAATGATCATGAAACCCATCAATGTAGCGGCTGCGATTTTCATCCAGATGCTATCCACGTCTTGAAATCCTCAAGTTGAAATGAAACCGGGCCACAAGGGCCCGGTTTTGAACATCATGTATACAAGCGCCGTACGTCGAAATCGACCTCGGCGCCCGGAATGGTCCCGGACTTCGGGTTTTAGTCGTCGCCCATGATTCCCAGCAGATGCAACAGGCTGGTGAACAGATTGAAGATATTGATGAACATGGACACGGTAGCGCGGATGTAGTTGGTTTCACCACCGTTGACGATACGACTGGTGTCAAACAGGATGAAGCCGCTCATCAGCAGCACCATGGCAGAGGATACAGCGACGCTAAGTGCCGGGATGCTCAGGAATATGTTAAGCACCGCTGCACCGAAGACGACGATCAGGCCGACAAACAGCATGCCACCCATGAATTCGAAACGCTTCTTGGTGGTTAGTACATAGGCGCTGAGTGCGAGGAAGATGGCGCCCGTGCCGCCGAGTGCCGTGGCGACCGTGGCCGCACCGTTCGGCATTCTCAGGTACGAGCTGAGCATGGGGCCGAGGCCGAAGCCGAGAAGACCGGTGGCGAGAAATACGATACCGATGCCAGCACCGGAATTCTCAAATTTTGGCAGAACAAACATCAGGAGGACCATGGCCGCGCCGAGCGTGATTAGCCCTGTCATCGGCGGCATGTTCAGTCGCATTGAAATCATCGCCATGATCGCGCTGAACAGCAGCGTCATGGACAATAGCGCATACGTATTACGCAGTACGCGGTTGGTGGATAATTCCCCTTGTTCGGACCGGGTTATTGTATTGGTATCTTGCATTGCTCTCTTAGCTCCTCGTTGGCGTTACGCCACGTATAAGGTATGTACGTCTAACCTAGGTATCTAGTTTAACCGACTTATCGGGTTTATCGGCCTGTCACTTCAAATGATCGGCACAAACCTCTCACAACTGTAAAAAGTAGGGGCTACGCGACCATTCTTCAAGATCTGGCGGAATCTGGCAGCCTTTCGCACAGCCGTCCCAGTTTAAGCTACAATTGCCGGCTCGGAGAGGTGGCAGAGTGGTCGAATGCGGCGGTCTTGAAAACCGTTGACTGTCAAAGGTCCGGGGGTTCGAATCCCTCCCTCTCCGCCATTTGAATTTCCTGCGCGACGCTGGGTTCGGTAGCTTGCTGGAGCTTAGGGTCAAAATAAGGCTGCAGGGCTCTAAGGCTCTACTTACCGATTCGGGTAGCCGGTCATCGGTTCACTTCCTGAGACATCGCTTTTTTCAAGTGCTCGGCGATGCGCCTGCCAGCTTCATGCGTTTTCTTGTCATCGATGGTCAAGGCAAGGCGTATCCAGGTTTTCAGTGAGTTGCCAAACGAGGTGCCGGGCATCACAGCCACATTGGTCTCTTCAAGAAGCTTCCTGGCATAGGCGTCTCCTGTCATTCCCGTGGCGGCAATATCCACGAGCAAAAACATGCCAGCCTGCGGTCGGTTGACCTTCAGGCCCTCAACCTCGTTGAGTATGTTCATCAGTACATCTCTGCGCTGAGCGAAACGCTTGCGCATATCGGCGGCAATGGCGGGATAGTCAGCGATTGCAGCGGCGGTCATGTCGGCGATAAACGGTTGATTGCCAAACAACATGGTTTCGGCAAGCGGTAATACGCGTTGGCAGAATTCGGCAGGGCCGACACACCAGCCGCTACGAAACCCGGCTGCTGCATGTGATTTTGAAATCGATGAGGTGACGACCACACGACTTGCCAGTTCGGCTCGTTGCAAGGGGGATACGAAGCTTGCCTCATCAAAGACCATATCCTCATAGACTTCATCGGCAATGATCCAGAGATCATGTTCAATCGCCAACTCTCCGATGGCGGCGATATCGGTCTCAGTCAATATGGCGCCTGTTGGGTTGTGCGGGCTGTTGATAAAAATTGCTGTGGTGCGCTCGGTGATGAGTGGGCGTATATCGTTTGCTTGCATGCGAAACTGATGCTCCGCCTTTAGTGGAACGGCAACCATGCGTGCACCGGTGGCGGCTATCACACCTTCATAAGTTGCATACATTGGATCGCCTACGATCACCTCGTCACCGGCCTCAGCCACACCGCGCATTACCCCATACAAAGCGGTCTGGGTACCGGGCCAGCACAGGATGTTGTCTGTCGTGATTGGTCTACCGGAGCTCTTGGTATAACGGTTCGCCAAGGCGTCTAGCAGGGCAGGTTCGCCTTGGCCACTGCTGTAGCCAGTACGTCCGTTACGCATCGCATCAACCGCTACGTCTACGAGTGCTGTGGGTGTAGGCATATCCGGTTCGCCGATGGTCATGTTGATGACATCATGGCCGGCAAGCTGTCGTTTTTGGGCCAGCGTATGGAGAGTCCATTTTTCGCCGCCCAGATCGCTCAGCCGATGGGTAACTTCAGCATATTTCATGAGGCGAGCTTACTACAGTGTCTGATCGGGCATTGGATATGGAATTCGTGCACGATCGCACATTTTCGCCGAGCTATTTGCTAACGGGTTATAGCTAACTTTTGGGTCTGTGTCTTAGGCTTGTATAAGTAGCCAGAGAACATAATTATGAAACTCCAACGTCTTGCCCGTCCACTTGTCCTCATTCTGCCCTTTGTGCTGAGCGCATGTGCGAGTTTGCAAACCGTCAAAGATACGCCAACACTTGACGAAAATGTGATTGCGGAAAACCTTCTGTATACCTTGTCAACACTGGAGGAAGTGTCGCCATGGCAAACTGCGGTTCAGGTTTCCAGGCCGAGCACGGAATTTGGCGAATATATCGAGTCAGGTCTTGTTGAGCTTGGCTATGCGGTACGTCGTGTCAGCGCGGATCAGGGACAACACTATGTGCGATACGCGAGCGAGCAGGTGCGCAACGAAACCGGAGAATTCATTCGTTATCGTGTGGCGATAGGTAATGTCTCTGTCGAACGATTCTACGATCTGGATGGTGCAGTAACGTATCCGATCAGCACCATCACCGTTAATGGTGCAGCTATTCAAGACGTGTCCATCAATGATGAAATTTTCAGTAAGCGTGACAGTACGTTCACCAGCGCATCATTTATCCGCAGTGATGGAAGCAACATTCAGCTTGCCGACAACAGTGCGCCAACAAGCAGCTATGTCGATGAATCAACAGGTTTCAACGAGCCATCTTTTGATGTGCCGTCAAACGAAGCGGCTGGTCGTCTGTCCGTAGCGGCTGCGGCAACGCTTGACCCCGCCAGCAAGCAAAACATGTACGAGACGGGGCACAGCAATTTCTCATCAGTGTTTGTAAATTATGACGATGTAAAACGAGTCATACTTGAGTTCCCGAATGACTCGCTCTTTCTCGGTGAAGGTAACAAGGATATTATCGCGCGATATGCAAACAGCATTCGAAGCGACGAGGATGTTATTTCGTTGATCGGCTGCAGTCATGGCAAGTCGGATCTTAACAATGGCAACAGCCTGCTTGCTCTGGGGCGCGCCAATCGTGTCAAGGAAGCACTGATAAGTGTTGGCGTCAGAGACGAACAAGTGCTTGATGAAGGGTGTTGGGCACCTGTCCATTTTGACGAGAAAATGCCGCGCCGTGGTGTTGTCATGACACTCAAGCGTCCAAAGGCTTAAAGGCGCAAACCTCCCGTTTTAAAAACGAGTATGCCGGCAAATATGCCGGCATTAAAACAACAGCGCTCAAGCGAGCGCTTGAGCGCAATACTCAAATAGAACGCAAGGCGCTATAAGCAGTCTTGTACCGATGATGTTGTTCGTCAAAGGCATCTTTGTGGGCACCGTCAGGTTCTATTGTCTTGTCCATCGCCGGCGCCACGCATACAGCGTATGGATCGGCCCCGGTGGCTGCGATCATGCCAAGCCGTGCAGCACCCAGACTGGCGCCATAGTCACCATCTTTGGGGATATCTACGCAATAGCCTGAAGTCTCGGCAATCAGTTTCAACCAGTATTCGGAATTGGCCCCACCACCAACTGCTGAGGCGCTGCTTATTGTGGTTCCTGCACTGTGCAAGGCATCCTGACAATCCTTGAATGCAAAAGCCACCCCTTGCATTACTGCATGCGCCATATCTGTGGTTGTCGTTGTGTGCGACAGGCCGAGGAACACACCGCGCGCTGCAGCATCGTTGTGTGGTGTGCGTTCACCGCCGAGATAGGGCAGAAACAGCGTGGTACTTGGCGTCACTTGTTGTTCCTCAAGCGCACCGGTCAATTCGGCCGGGCTCTTGCCAGTCACGGAGGCCAGCCAGTTCAGCGAATCGGTAGCAGCGAGAATCACACCCATCTGATGCCAGGTATCGGGCAGGGCATGGCAAAAGGCAT
>CAYULV010000313.1:0-4400 GCA_964445655.1 uncultured Granulosicoccaceae bacterium
GCGCTGGGGGTTGAGGCGTTCGACGATAGACTGATTGCTATTGACGAATTCCATCACGTGAGCGCCAATCCGGATAATAAGTTAGGGGCTCATTTGCGAGATATTATTGGTCGAGACAAAATGCACGTGGTAGCGATGACTGGTAGCTACTTCCGTGGTGATGCAATAGCCGTGATGGCGCCTGATGATGAATCGCGTTTTGAAACCGTTACTTACACGTACTACGAGCAGCTCAATGGATACGACTATTTAAAATCACTTGATATTGCTTACTACTTTTATGCTGGACGCTACAGCGATGCGATCATGGAAGTGCTAGACCCAAAGCTAAAGACTATTGTTCATATACCGAATGTCAATTCACGCGAAAGTCTGGGTGACAAGATCAAGGAAGCCGAAGACATTATGAACGCCCTCGGTACTTGGAAGGGTGCTGATGACGCGACCGGCTTTCAGTTGATCGAGCGTTCGGACGGGACAGTACTGCGAGTGGCTGACTTGGTGGATGATGATACCGCGCGTCGCGACCGCGTCATAAACGCTCTAAAGGATCCTACGCACAGTGATGATCGTGATCATGTTGATATTATCATTGCTCTTGGGATGGCGAAGGAGGGTTTTGATTGGATCTGGTGTGAGCATGCACTGACGGTTGGCTATCGCAGCTCACTGACTGAAATTATTCAAATCATTGGTCGGGCGACGCGCGATGCTCCCGGAAAAACAAGCACGCGCTTCACCAACCTAATTGCACAGCCTGACGCCTCTGATGAAACCGTTAATGAAGCTGTCAATGACATGCTTAAGGCTATTGCTGCAAGCCTGTTGATGGAACAGGTCTTAGCACCTCAATACACCTTCACACCTAAAGCGGTTGGTCCTCAGGAAGGCTTTGACTACGGCAAGGACGGTTACGTTGACGGGGACAACAACGTAGGTGTTAATGAAGAAAGTGGTCAATTCCATATCGAAGTGGGAGGGCTTGCACCGCCCTCGTCACCCGAAGCAAAGCGCGTCTGTGAACAAGATATTAACGAGGTAATCACAGCCTACGTGCAAGATAAGACCGTGCTAGAGAAAGGACTGTTTGATGATGAAACGGCACCCGAAGAGCTTAGCCAGATTCGTATGGGCAAGATTATCGCTGAAAAGTACCCAGAGTTTTCAGAAGAGGACCAGGAAGCCGTGCGGCAACATGCGGTGGCTGCAATCGCACTAACACAGGAAGCGAAAGCAAGGGCTCCGAAGAAGGACGATACAGATAAGCCAGCAGAATACCGCCTTTATCGAAGGCGTTCGCCAATTTGTCACTGATGTACGTGATCTCGATATCGACTTGATTGACCGAATCAATCCTTTCCAAAGCGCATACGCGATACTTTCAAGAGCGATGGACGAAGGTACACTGCGAGAGGTCGCAGCGGTTATTGGAAGTAAAAAAATACAACTAAGCCATGAGGAGGCCCGTGATCTTGCTAAACGCGCCACGGTGTTTCTAAAGCAGCATGGTCGATTGCCGTCAATAACAGCGGCGGATCCATGGGAATGTCGAATGGCGGAGGGAGTCGCCTTCCTGCAGCGTAAGGCGAATCGCGATGAGTGAGAAAAGCGACCTTGAACTGCTTGCGGGTCTAGGGATAACGCCCGAGAAGAAAGCCCGCGCAGCACGTACGCCCAAAGAAGCCAGGATAATCGCTGGGTTTGAAGATATACAGAGGTTTGTGAAAGAGCATGGCCATGCTCCACGCCATGGGCCAGAACTTGATATTTTTGAACGTCTTTACGCAGTGAGACTTGAGCGCCTGCGCGCGCAGAAGGATTGTCAGGACCTGTTATCCGACATTGACCATCAGGGGCTTCTTGAAGTCCAGGCAGAGGAACCAGACCTTGATTCCTTAGACGACGAGGCTCTTCTTGCCACGCTAGGTTTGGAGGCAGACGAAAATTCAAATTCGATTACTAATTTGACCCATGTCAGGAGCACCGCCGAAAAACGCGAGGCTGCTGAAGAAATTGCGGACCGCAAGCCTTGTGAGGACTTCGCTCAGTTTGAGCCACTTTTCAATGCTGTGCGTGAGGACTTGGCCAGCGAACGAAGGGTGACTCGACCATATTCTCGTGTCGCAGGTAACAACCAGACCACGCTATTGGAGCAGGGACAATTCTATGTGCTAAATGGCGTCACCGCTTATGTGGCAACAATCGACGAGTTGGAGAGAACTAAACACGGGTATCAAGATGGTCGACTTCGTGTCATCTTCGACAATGGCACTGAAAGCAACTTACTGTTCCAGTCTTTACATAAAGCACTAAGGGAAGACGATACTGGGAGGCTAATCAGTGAGCCCAATGCTGGACCTCTTTTTAATGCACCTGAAGCCGTCGAGGGCACTGAGACCGGAACAATTTACGTGTTGCGTAGCTTGTCTGAGCAGGATGATATAGCAGCTCGTCGCGAGATCATCCACAAGATAGGTGTGACAGGTGGAAACGTAAAAAAACGAATTACCAATGCTAGCAATGAAGCAACGTTCCTTCTTGCCGATGTCGAGATAGTGGCAGAATTTAAACTGTACGATATCGACCGCACCAAGTTGGAAAACCTTCTGCACCTGTTTTTCTCGCCTGCTCGGCTAGAGATCGAATTGAAAGACCGGTTTGGCAAGTCAGTGAAACCTCGTGAGTGGTTTCTCGTACCATTACCAGTAATCAAGGAGGCAATAGAGCGGGTAGTTGATAAAAGCTTGCATCGGTACCGCTATGAACCGAGTAAAGCTGCGCTCGTGGAAGTTTAAAGGTAGCGATGGATGCTGAGGTGAGGGATCCTGATTATGTTGCCAAACCAAGGGCGTCGAGTTGTTATTTTCCCTTGGTAATCTTGCCCAACGCCGACCGTAGCTCGTCAATTAACAGCGTCTTGTCTGCCAGAGCACGATCGGAATTTTCAATTACAGTCTGATGAATCCGTTTTTCAGCATTGAGCTTTCCGGAAATTTCGGCAACCTGAAGTTCCAACTCACTGTTTGCTGCTTTGGCAATGTTCAGCTGTACTGAGGTTTGTTCAATCTTTTCAGCTGCCTGTTCAACTCGCGATTGCAAAGCCTCGTACTGCTTGTTTTGTTTTTCAATCTGACCCACCTGATCTTCGAACCGTGTTTTCAGGCTCGCGTGTTTTTCAGAGATTGTGGCATTAGCCTGCTTCGACTCAGCAAGTTCGATTTGGAGTGCCGTCTGCCGTGCCTGTGAGGTCTTCTCTGCTGCTTTTTCATCAGTTGCTGCCTTGTCAATGATTTGCTGACGCCGCGCTAGCTCTTGCACGTGCGTGGTAATAGTGTCATTGGCATCTGATCTGGATTGAACAAGCGCAGCATTTTGCTCCTTGAGCGCTTGAATTTCTTTTCGTAAAGCAGCCTTCAAGTCATTGCTTTCTAGATCAGCTGCCTCCATCGACTTGCGCAACTTGGTCAGTTCAGATTCCGCCGTTGTCGCGCGATGCTCAAGCAGAGCCGTATCCTGAAGACGTTTTTCCATTGTCGCTTCGGCGATACGCACACGTTGCTCTGACTCTTTTCGTATCTCATCAACCCGATCATCAGCCACTTGGGCTTCATCGAGGGCTATCTGGGTGGCTAGACGTTGCACCGTTGCGAGCAGTTCAGCGTCGAGGGAACCGGTCTCGAGCGGCTTACCGTCGGAAACTTGCTCCTCCGTGATACGTCGACGGTATTTGGCAAGTGTGTTGTTGTTACCGGTTCCGAGGTATTTCCTCAGCTGCCGCTGTGATGGTGGAGCTCCATCCGGCGTTGTCAGTGCTTGATAGGCCTGTTCGTAGGTTTCAAAAGACAATCCTGGACGGCCTGGGCCGGGCTGGTGCATCGCGGTGGGCTCGAGGGGCATGGGTTTAATCCTAGTGCAGTTTCAGATTTAACGCAGTAAACGGCTATCTAGCAACGTTCTATCAATATATATTGATTAACTTATAATAACGTATTTATTAACGTAACCTATATGTATTCGTTATTGAATTTTATTAACTACCGAAAACACCGATTGTCGGTAGCTATAAGTCATTGATCTGCTATTATTGCCCTGTGAGCACTGATTTGACATCGCCCGAGGTCTCCGACGTCACGTTGCGCCGTGAGGCTGCCGTGGATGCTGCGCGTCGCTACGCTCACCACAGCCGTGCGGAGAGCACCTGGCGGACCTATGAGAGCGCCTGGCGTGTTTTTGAGTCATGGTGCGCTACGGTGTCGTTGGACGCACTGCCAGCAACCCCAGAGACGGTGGCTATGTTTGTAGGGTCGCAGGCGGATGCCGGGCTAGCACCGTCAACGCTGTCGCACCGATTGGCGGCGATTCGGCTGATGCATCTGGGACAGGGGCTGCCGTCGCCGCAC
>CAYULV010000314.1:0-4350 GCA_964445655.1 uncultured Granulosicoccaceae bacterium
GGAAGCCTTGTCCAGGCGGGAGAACTTGGATTTTGTTTGCGCCAGTCAGTGGGTACGTTGCGTGGAGTCTTCGCAACTGGCATTCGATCAAATGGATAGTTCCAAGGTGATCTCAATTCGCTACGAAGAGTTTGTTACTCGACCTGTCGCTGTTTTGGAATCCATCGCGCAATTTATTGGCTTACGGCAAAATTTGTCAGCTTTGGAGCTTGCTTGTTCGGAGGTGCGAACTGAATCAGTCGGGAAAGGACAAGCTGAGTCGTTCGACCCGCGTCTGTTGGAAGTGATGGCTCCAGTTTTGACAAAATACGGTTATTTGGTTAATACGTAAGTGCAAGACCGTTTTCACAGCGCGACTCAAGATAGTCAATGTCCAGAGTGCCGTAACATATAAAGAGAGAAATATCGCTGTGCTAAATACAACGTTCGCTCCATGGCCATCATTTACCGAAGAAGAAGCCGATGCCGTGCGCAGCGTGATAATGTCTAATAAAGTGAATTACTGGACCGGCAACGAAACCCGCGAATTCGAGCGCGAGTTCGCAGCCTACACCGATTGTCAATACGCCATAGCACTCGCCAACGGGACTTTGGCTTTAGACCTTGCCTTGAAATGCATGGGGATTGGCCCCGGTGATGAAGTCGTTGTTACGCCTAGAACCTTCATTGCATCCGTCTCAAGTGTCGTCACCGCAGGTGCTACTCCAGTGTTTGCGGATGTCGATGAAAACTCTCAAAATATAACCGCTGAAACCATTGCTGAGGTTGTTACCGACCGCACGCGGGCTATTATCGTTGTACATCTCGCCGGGATGCCTGCCGATATGGATCCGATAATGGCGTTGGCTGACAAGCATGGTTTGAAGGTTATAGAGGATTGTGCGCAGGCCCACGGTGCCAGATACAAAGGACGTTCGGTAGGGTCTATCGGGCATGTTGGGGCGTGGTCATTTTGCCAGGACAAGATCATGACTACCGGTGGCGAAGGTGGGATGGTTACCACAAATGACGAAGCCCTATGGTCTTCAATGTGGTCTTACAAAGATCATGGGAAAAGCTGGAACGCCATTTATAACCGCCAACATCCGCCAGGCTTTCGTTGGTTGCATGAATCCTTTGGTACTAATTGGCGCATGAGCGAAATGCAGGGTGTTATCGGAAGAATTCAGACCGCACGTATGCCTCAATGGCAGAAGCAGCGATTGGAAAATGCAGAAAGGATATGGGATGCCTGCCACGATGTTAGCTGGCTCCGGGTGCCCACTTTCGACAAGTCCATTGTTCACGCTGCCTACAAATGCTATGTGTTCGTAGAATCTGATAAGTTGCCTGAAGGCTGGAATCGCGATGATGTGCTTGCGGCATTTCTTGAACAGGATATTCCTGCTTTTTCTGGCTCCTGCTCGGAGGTTTATCTTGAAAAAGCCTTCGATTCCACCAGCTTTCGTCCTGAAAAACGACTGCCTGTCGCAAAACAGCTAGGTGAATCCAGTTTGATGTTTTTAGTTCATCCTACCTTGCTTGCCGAAAGTATAGATCGGACTATTGAAGCCGTTCGTTCTGTGGATCGCCGAATTTGTAATGCATTCAAGTAAAGCTGTTTTTCCGGTTAACGCCGGTTAACGCCGGTTAACGTTGGTTATCACGGTGAAATTCCATAACATTTTTCGGTAGGTGGCATAGTTGGGAGATTGAAAAAGCGTGGGTATTTCAATATTGTAGTGATCGCGTACTCACTAACGAAGCAGCGGATAGATACGTCGGTAATTATGTGAGTCATAACCTGATATTCGTATTTTTTTGTGTAATTATCGAAATAGTATCCAACAACATTTAACCTAAAGACTGGTCGAGGTATAACCATTGAGTCATTTATCAACCCCATATGTTCCAGTCATACTCGCTGGCGGCTCAGGGACACGATTGTGGCCACTTTCACGAGCTGACTACCCGAAGCAGTTTTTAGCGCTCAATGGCGAGCGGTCGCTGTTGCAATCCACGGTTTCTCGCTTTGATGGGAGTGCCGCAGGTGCACCCATAGTTGTCTGCTCAGAGGAACATCGATTTTTGACCGGGGAGCAACTTGAAGCCACAAACTGTGAAGCTGCAACGATCATGCTCGAACCTTGTGCCAGAAATACAGCTCCAGCGATAGCCGTGGCCGCCTGGAGCGCTTTTGAGGACAATCCAGATGCTGTGTTGGTAGTTGTTCCAGCCGATCATCTCATCCCTGACGTTGATAGCTTTCAGGAAACCATTCTCAAAGCGGTTACATTGGCAAACCAAGGCTCTCTGGTCACGTTGGGTGTTTCGCCTACAGCGCCTGAGACGGGCTTTGGTTATATCGTTGCAGGCTCACCGCTTGCGGGCGATTCCAACGGTTTTCAGGTGAGCTCATTTGTCGAGAAACCGGAAAAGGACAAAGCTCGTGATTTGATCAATGAGCACAATGCTTATTGGAATTCGGGCATTTTTATCTTCAAGGCTTCTGCGTTTCTCGACGCGTTGGGCGCCCTGCAACCGCAAATGCACGGCTACACACGTCAGGCGATAGAAAAAGCAAAATCGGACCTCGATTTTATTCGTCTGGATCGGACTGCGTTCGAGCAATGCGACAACATCTCAGTAGATTTTGCCATTATGGAACATGCGCAGAACGTGGTAGTTCTGCCATTAACCTCGGCATGGTCGGATATCGGTAGTTGGGATGCAGTTCATAAATTATCCGATCATGATGAGCAGGGTAATGCTGGAGCCGGAGACGTGCTTCACCATGAAACCAAGGATACCTATTTACACTCAAGCTCAAGATTGGTGGTGGCGTTGGGTACCGAGAATATTTCAGTGATAGAAACCCCCGATGCGGTTCTGGTCATTGACAATGCCAATGCACAAGGTGTCAAGCAAGCTATTGAACGCCTGAAGGGGCAGGCGCGCCCAGAGCTCTCCACACACACCACCTGTTATCGTCCCTGGGGACATTATGAGAGCTTGCACTTGCACCCTCGGTTTCAGGTAAAACGCATCAGTGTGAAGCCAGGGGCCAAGTTGTCGCTGCAGAAGCACTTTCATCGCTCAGAGCATTGGGTGGTGGTCAAAGGCACTGCAATAGTTACCAATGGCGATCAAGAGATAATGCTGACAGAAAACGAATCGACCTACATTCCGTTGGGCGCGATGCATCGTCTTTACAACCCTGGCAGTATCCCTCTGGAACTTATAGAAGTGCAGTCAGGATCCTATCTCGGCGAAGACGATATCGTCAGGGTCGGGGATGAGTACGGTAGAGCCTGATATTTTAAATACTGTTAGAACGGCTTTTCTCGTCGCAGCTTAGAATTCCACATCCCTCGGATGTAGGCAGAGGGACCGGCCGTGCGTTATCAGACGACACCGCTAGTGCGCCATATGTCCTGCGATATGCTTCTCATCTATGGGCCGTAATCGTGAGAAGTAGTTCGTGTGGATGCATGAATTTTGTGTTCTGTCTTTGGATACGCACGTCTCCGTTGTAGAATGCAACACAGTAAATTGTTGATACTTGAATCTGGATTCCACTGAGAATGACGATAAATCTACATACTGCCGTAATGTTGTCTGGTGCTCTGAAGCATGCTTCATGTGGTTGGGTCAGACCTTTGGCACTTGTGGCTACGCTGAGTACCCTGTCTGGTTCGGTATTCGCGCAGGACAATGGACAATCCGTCAAGGTGGGAGAGGCGGATTTGTTTCCATCCCTCCGGCTTGGCTACCTGTTCAATAGCAATACCTTCGTCACTGAGAATAATGAGGTTGACACAACAGGGTTTAGTGTATCGCCATCGCTATTGTTGAAAGCTGAACGGAGATTGCTCACCCTCGAATTCAGCTACGACGGAGATTATGCGACTTTTGACGAAAATGCTCTTGATTATGATGACCATGATTTGCAGCTTAGGGCTAACGCTGAATTGTCTTCGCGGCGTCGGTTTCGAGGTGGACTTCGAATAAACAAGGAGCATGAGGATCTGGGCAGAGGATTTACTCGAGGCATAGCGGATACGGATGCGGATCAAGTAGAATTTCTCACGACTGACCTGAATGGGGCCTTCACCTACGGTGCGCGAAATGCTCAAGGCAATGTTACGATTGGTCTGAGCATCACGGATCGATCGTTTAAAAGCCGCTCGGATTTAACCGACGGTCAGGACTTCACGCGAATAACGCCCTCCGGTGAATTTACCTACAAGCTTTCAGATCGCTCAAGGGCACTATTTAAATATGGCGTCTCAAACTTGAATTTCACGGAGTCAAATCGCGATCGAAACGATATTTTCGTCAATACAGGCCTCGTGTTCAGCGATACAGAAA
>CAYULV010000315.1:0-4317 GCA_964445655.1 uncultured Granulosicoccaceae bacterium
TCGATGCACATAATAGCGGTCGTATCCCTATGGTTTCCTATAAGGTAGGTGCGTGGAGAGACGTTTTGAACGGATCTTCAGACGCAATTATTGATACCCTTGCGCAACAAATTAAAGACTCCGATATCCCAATTTTACTGACATTTCATCACGAAGCAGATAATAACGCATGTGCTAACTCAAACCCGGACTGCGGCAAGAATCAGACAGCTGGGGACTTTGTTGCCATGTGGCGTTATATACATAACCGTTTTGCTGCACTCGATGTTAATAACGTTAGCTGGAACTGGATTGTAATGGGATGGCAGTGGAGCCCATCTGGTAACGCCAAGCTTCGAGAGCTTATTGAATCGATGTTTCCTGGCCCTGATTATGTTGACTGGATGTCTGCCGATCTTTATAACATTGCTGGGAACTGCAGTCTTAGCGAAAAGCAAATAAATAGACGCTGGAAACAACTCGATGAACTCGGTCAAGGCTGGTATGACTGGGCCTCCCAGTTTAACATGCCGCTTGCTCTTGGCGAATGGGGGACCTTTGATGATGTTTTGGTAGATGGACGCAAAGCACAGTGGTACAGAAATTCCAGCGCTACACTTAAGAACTGGACCAATATTAAAGCAGTTGTTTACTTTGATCGGCTTCATGAAGGTTGCGATTGGAGAATTGATAGTGGAGGAGATACGGAACTCGATGGCTATCGTGATCTAATAAAAGATCAATATTTTATTAAAGGATAGATTTCAGAAACTTGAAATGAGATAAGCCAGATGCGCAGCCAGTTCCCGGTGCGATCAACGAAGTATGGTCAATCGATTTTATGAATGATGGTTTGGTTAACGGTAAAGCATTCCACACACTTAACATCCTTGAAGACAATAAAGGCGAGGGACTGGACTGGCTATAGACGGATGACATTTCTCTGCCATCTCAATCTCCTTTATAGGGGAAGAAGACTGTCACTCTGATCGCCACAGCTGTCGCCAAAGACATTGAGATGCGAGCTCGAATCAAGCATCACAAAAACTCACGTCCTCAACACTAGCTGGTAATTGAAGAACCTTTGTCACTGACTGACGCGTTAATCAAGCCGCTTGATAACAACGACTACATCATTATCGATTGCCTGACTTTGTGGGTCACCAGTCTATTGTTAGATGAAGACAAAACCGCTCTGGAAAGAGAAACATCAGCGTTACTTGATATACTGTCTGAAAGCGCCGGTACCGTCACGATAGTATCGTACGAAACTAGTATGGGTATTATCCCCATGGGTGAATTAACCTGGCGCTTCTGTGACGAGACTGGCGTGCTTCACCAAGAGCTTGCATCCCAATGTGACCATGTCGTTCTGACCATCTCTGGCTTACCAATGCCACTCAAAGGTTCTCTGTAATGTCTGAAAAAGACTCACCCTCAACGAACGCTAACTCACATAAAGAGCGGATGGTAAAGTTAAAAGCCGATCAAAAAGCGCGGGTAGTAAAAGCTGATATCGAGCGTGGTATACTGATCGTTAACACTGGCGACGGCAAGGGGAAATCATCCTCAGCTTTTGGCACTACCATTCGCGCTGCCGGGCACGGACAGAAAGTCGGGATTATGCAGTTTATAAAAGGCACATGGAAAACTGGTGAGGCAGAAAGTTTTAAACGCTTTCCTGAAATTGAACATCTGGTCAGTGGTGACGGCTTTACCTGGAACACTCAGGATATGGATGAAGACACAGCCAGTGCCAGAAACGGTTGGCAGAAAACCATTGATATGATCGAGCGCAGCCGCAGTGACAAGCCCGACTACGATTTGATTGTACTGGATGAACTCAACATCGCACTGCGCTACGACTATCTGGATATTACAGAGGTGGTGAGCGTGTTGGCCAACAAACCCGAAAAATTGAATATCATTGTCACCGGTCGCGATGCCAAACCAGAGTTAATAAAAATCGCCGATACCGTAACGGATATGACCATGGTCAAACATGCATTCGAAGCCGGAGTACGCGCGCAAAAAGGTGTAGAGTTCTAGAGCCCGCCATTTAAGGCTGTTAAAACTGAAATTCCCTGATCGGCACTTTCAGGTGTTTAGTTTTTATACCGTCAACACGTTGATAAAATTATGTCCACTTCTCAATTCAACGAACTCGTAAAGTTAGCCGACGATGCACTCGATCAGAAAACCAAGCCACCCGGTTCACTCGGATTGCTTGAGCATACGGCTGCTCAGATCAGTGCTATTCAAAGGACACTTACACCTACCACCGACACGGCTATAACGATTATCTTCGCAGCAGATCATGGTGTTGCAGCAGAAGGGGTCAGCGCTTACCCCAGGGAAGTGACAAAACAAATGTTATTGAACTTCGCCAGTGGAGGAGCTGCGATCAACACAATATGTAATACCCATAATATCGAGCTTGAAGTAATCGATACAGGTGTTGTGGGTGATCCGGTAGAGGGTGTGCTCAATTACAAAGTTGCTCAAGGGACTGCCAACTTTCTTCAATCTTCCGCGATGACAAAATCACAGCTTGATCAGGCTCTGTCGATCGGCCACGACGCCGTATCCAGAGCAAATGATCGTGGTATTAATTTGATAGCGCTTGGTGAAATGGGAATTGGCAACACCACCTCTGCAGCGGCCATCGTAGCGGCTGTTTGCAACGTCGAGAGCGCTGTCACTGTCGGGCGTGGCACAGGCATCGACAATGTTGTCCTTAAACACAAAGCAGATGTAGTTAAAAAGGCGTTAGAAAAACACCCGGACCGGACACCTGGGGGTATTTTACAAAACCTGGGCGGATTCGAAATCGCAGCCATGTGCGGTGCCATGTTACGCGCAGTAGACAACCCCGTTGCGATTGTCGTCGACGGTTATATCGCCACCGCTGCAGCCCTTTGTGCTGTAGCCATCGAACCCACAGTTCGCGAACATTTACTATTCGCACATCGCTCTGCGGAACCCGGACACACTATTGCGTTGCAACATTTACACGCAACGCCATTGCTGCAACTGGATCTTCGACTCGGAGAAGGCTCAGGTGCAGCACTTGCCATTCCATTGATCAGAAGTGCAAGCGCCATTTTATGCGACATGGCCACCTTCGAGTCTGCCGGAGTCGAACGCGAGCTAGCGTGATGCATGCAGTGCAAGCCACACTGAAACAGGCGGCCAACCGCTACTTTATCGCGCAGATGTTTTTAACACGCTTGCCAAGTCCAGTCACTATTAA
The DNA here is from genome assembly GCA_964445655.1 of uncultured Granulosicoccaceae bacterium. Lineage (GTDB taxonomy): Bacteria > Pseudomonadota > Gammaproteobacteria > Granulosicoccales > Granulosicoccaceae > Granulosicoccus. Next base: position 3,233 of record CAYULV010000315.1, read on the forward strand.
GTGGTCAGACAATGAGCTTGCCGCAAGCACACCTTACTTTCCTGCTGTGGGGATTGTAGTCGGACTGATTGCATCGCTTGCCTGGTTAGCAGGTTACGTGGGCTGGGGACCACATATGGCAGCCTTATTCGCGGTAGCGGCTGGCATTTTGGCAACCGGTGCATTTCACGAAGACGGAGTGGCCGATGCAGCGGATGGTATCGGTGGTGCATTCAGTATCGAAAAAAAATTGGCAATCATGCGTGATAGCCGTGTTGGCACTTATGGCAGCGTTGCACTGATATTGATCGTTTTATCAAAAATACTCGCATTGGCGCAGGTTGAACCCTCACGAGTTCCAGGAATTTTAATCACAGCTCATGTTGTTGCGCGCTGGAGTTCTCTACCACTGATCTACAACAATAAGTACGTTAGAGAACAAGGTACTGGAAAACCGTTTGCCGCCACCGTTACCGCACAGCGACTGATTGCAGCCTCGTTGTTCACTATAATTTGCGTGATATGTTGTGTGCAATTACAAGCTATCGCAGTCGTGCTCGTCGCTGTACTAACAGTGCTTGTGGCCCAGTGGTATCTACGTCGAAAACTCGGCGGCATCACTGGTGATGTATTGGGCGCTGTAAATTCCATTACAGAGTTACTGGTGTACCTGACGCTGACAACGCAACTCTTGTAGTTGAACATTAATCATTCATCAGAACAGGTCCGCTACTGTTAATGTAAGTTTGTGAATGCCATTAATTTGAGATGGCTTGTACGATTAAATAGCCTGGAGACATTTCTTACGGCTGTGTAGCTTACTTTTCCCCTGGGCTCAATCCGCCAGCTTGTCGAAATTATTTTCCACCTCACCTGCACACCAGCAAGCGAAAGGGTTTACCACTGTAATACACACCACTAAAGTAAACCGCTTGCGCTGCCTATTCCAAATACGACAGTACGAGCTCGCATAATCCATTACCAAGACAATTATTCTGCCCGATTTTCGACCCTCACATAGTCATACAGACGTTTACAGTGGCAACCAGCAGAAAAAACATAAGGGGTCAAGTCGCACGCCGTCATCGGCGATGAATCTAGCGGGT
>CAYULV010000316.1:0-4288 GCA_964445655.1 uncultured Granulosicoccaceae bacterium
GGATTGGTCAAGGGTCCTAACAAATTGAAGATAGTCCGCGCACCAAGTTCTCGACGCGGGCCGATCGCATGTTTCATCGCACTGTGGTGTTGGGGGGCGAACATGAAACCCAGGTTCACCTCCTGGATACAAGCGTTGACCTGTTCAGCGTTCAAACCGATGTTGACACCTGCCGCTTCAAGTAAATCTGCCGCACCGGATTTACTGGATACCGAACGCGCCCCGTGCTTTGCCACCTTGGCCCCCGCTGCAGCTGACACAATGGCACTGCAGGTAGAGATATTGAAGGTCGAGGTCGTGTCACCTCCCGTACCCACTATGTCGATGGCGGAATCATCAGCCAGATTGACTTTTTCGGCAAGACTTCGCATCACAGTCGCAGCAGCCGCCACTTCATCGACTGTTTCCCCTTTCATACGCAGTGCGACGAGGAAACCGACGATCATTGAGTTCGAGACGGCGCCCGTCATGATCTGTTCCATGACAATGACCATGTCATCACCACTAAGGTCCTTGCCATCGAGTAACTGGTGAAGTGCTTCCTGAATATTCATGTTGTGGACCTCAATCGGTTCAGAAAATTTTGCAGCAGCGCATGCCCATGTTCACTGCTGATTGATTCGGGATGAAACTGAACGCCTTCGACATCAAGCGTCTTGTGCCGTATACCCATGATCTCTTCAATATCACCGGAGGGTGTCGTTGTCCATGCGGTGATCTCGAGCGTCTCTGGAACACTGGACTTGTCAACAACCAAAGAGTGATAGCGAGTCACAGTAAACGGGCTGGGCAGTCCGGCAAATACACCTGTACCGTTATGGTGAACATCCGACAATTTACCGTGCATGATTTCTCCTGCACGAATAATGCGACCGCCATAGTGTTGAGCGATACTTTGGTGACCCAGACAAACACCAAGAACGGCTTGTTGGGTATCGAGTTTCTGCAACACATCAAGCGTGATTCCAGCGTTATCCGGAACACTGGGACCAGGAGACAGCAACAGCGCCTCAGCGTTCATGGCTTGAAGTTCATCCACACTGATCGCATCATTGCGAAACACTTGAACCTCGGCACCAAGCTCACCAAGATACTGCACGATGTTAAAAGTGAACGAATCGTAGTTGTCGATGACGGCGATCATGGCGCTTCTCCATCAAACAACGCGGGGCGCTTTTCGATACCCGTTGTAGCCATGGCTACCGCGCGAAAGATCGCACGTGCCTTGGCTTGCGTTTCAAGCCATTCGCTTTCGGGATCCGAGTCGTACACGATACCGGCACCGGCTTGCACATTAAGCACACCGTCTTTGATAACGGCCGTTCGGATAGCAATAGCGGTATCCATGTTGCCATTCCAGGACAAGTAGCCAACGGCACCGGAGTAAACGCCCCTTTTGACCGGTTCAAGTTCCTGGATGATCTCCATGGCTCGCACTTTTGGCGCGCCTGACAAGGTTCCCGCCGGGAATGTAGCCTTCAGGACATCCAGAGGTTGCATATCGGCTTTGAGCTTACCGACAACATTGGAGACGATATGCATGACATGAGAATATCGCTCGACACTGAATTTGTCAGTGACATCAACGGTACCCGTCTCAGCGATACGCCCGATATCGTTGCGTCCGAGATCGATAAGCATCAAATGCTCTGCAAGCTCTTTGGGATCTTTCAGCAGTTCTTCCTCATGCGCCTTGTCTTCTTCTTCGGTAGCACCACGTGGGCGGGTGCCAGCCAGAGGCCGAACAGTGACCTCACCCTCTTCGAGACGCACAAGAATCTCTGGTGACGCACCGACAACATGATGATCACCCAGGTTCAGATAGAACATATAGGGAGACGGGTTAAGCGTACGCAGCGCCCTGTACAAATCGAGTGCAGGCGCCGCAAACGGAATGGACTGACGTTGACTGAGTACCACTTGCATGCACTCGCCGGCGGCAATGTACTCACGTATCTGGGAGACGGCAGCTTTGTACCCTTCTTTGGTAAAGCCACTGACAAAATCCTTCTCAGTCACTTTTGTCGTGCTGCTGCTTGCTTTACGCGGTGGCATGGGTGCGCGAATCTGATCATGCAATTGGCTGAGTCTTTTCAGCCCCTCAACACGGGATTCATCGCTTCCCGCTTTGGCCAGCACGATGATGGTCAGCTTGCCACTCAAATTGTCAAACACGACAAGCTCATTGGTCACCATTAACAGGATGTCAGGATTGTCGAGCGGGTCCGGATGCGTGTTGGGACCTAACCTCGGCTCAATGTAGCGCACCGTGTCATACCCGAAGTAGCCCACCAGACCACCGGTGATTCTCGGTAAACCAGCGATATTAGGTACGCGGAATTGCGATTGATAGTCAGCAATCCATTCCAGCGGTTCATCGACGGTCAGTGACTCGACCTCTTGCCCATCATGTTCGATGCTGATGTCGTGGGCGCGAACACGGATAACCGTACGGCTGGGCAGACCGATAATCGAATAACGGCCCCATTTCTCGCCTCCTTGCACGGACTCGAACAGAAAGGAAAACGGTTGATCCGCGCACTTCAGGAAGCAGGACAGCGGGTTGTCGAGATCGGCAATCAGCTCGACGGAAAGGGGAATTCGGGTGTAACCCTCGGCGCTATAGCGCTCGAAGTCATGTGCATTCATATCAGACGATTCTCAGGAAAACAGTGGGCGTGTGGTGAGGCCGTTGGGTTCGCACGGCCAGACGATGCGGTCGTTCAGCTTCGCCAGCGCCAGTTTTGCCTTGAGAATAGATTACACATAAGGAGATACTGCCGACTTGCACGTGGCCCGTCAAGGGTTATCCTATAGGTCTGGAGCTGACCCGCAAAAAACGACCTCGAAATAAAGAGTCTTATGAGCATCATCAAACAAAACGACCTGATCGACAGCGTCACGGACGCCTTGCAATTCATGTCTTGCTACCACCCGAAAGACTACATAGACGCGGTCTATGCGGCCTGGGAACGCGAGGAATCGAAGGCCGCCCGCGACGCGATGGCCCAGATTCTAGTGAATTCGCGCATGTGTGCAATGGGCAAACGCCCTATCTGTCAGGACACCGGCATCGTCACCGTTTTCGTCAAGGTCGGCATGGACGTTCAGTGGGAGGCGGATTTGAGCCTCGCTGACATGATCAATGAAGGCGTGAGACGCGCTTATACAGACCCGGACAATACACTCCGCGCATCCCTGCTCGCGGACCCTGCCGGCAAGCGCAAAAATACCGGCGACAATACCCCTGCTGTCATCCACACCGAAGTCGTCAAGGGCGACAAGGTGACGTTCGAAATTGCGGCCAAAGGTGGTGGCTCGGAGAACAAGTCAAAGCTTGCGATGCTCAACCCGAGCGACAGCATCGTTGACTGGGTCGTCAAGACTGTACCCACGATGGGTGCCGGCTGGTGCCCACCTGGCATGCTTGGCATCGGGATTGGTGGAACATCAGAGAAAGCCGCGGTACTGGCCAAGGAATCGCTGATGGAACCGGTCAATATTCAGGAGCTCAAAGAACGAGGGCCCGCTAATCGTGCCGAAGAGTTGCGACTGGAAATTTTTGAGGCAGTCAATGCTTTGGGAATCGGTGCACAAGGACTCGGGGGTTTGACGACTGTCGTTGATGTAAAAATCCTCGACTACCCAACCCACGCAGCGTCATTGCCAGTGGCAATGATTCCGAATTGTGCAGCAACACGTCATGCGCACTTCACGCTTGATGGCAGTGGACCGCAATTCCAGACGCCTCCTTCAATAGATGATTGGCCCGATATCACATGGGATGCGGGCGATAGTTCACGTCGTGTAAATCTGGACACTGTGACAGCAGACGATGTAAAGACCTGGAAGCCAGGCGAGACTTTATTGTTGTCTGGCACCATGCTGACCGGGCGTGATGCTGCGCACAAACGCATTCAAACCTTACTCGAATCCGGCGAAGGTCTACCGGATGGAATCGACTTCAACGGCAAGTTCATTTACTACGTGGGCCCGGTCGATGCGGTTCGTGATGAAGTGGTCGGTCCCGCGGGTCCGACAACAGCAACCCGTATGGACAAATTCACCGAAATGATGCTGAGCGAATTCGGCTTGCTTGGCATGATCGGCAAGGCGGAACGTGGCGACACTGGCGTCGATGCTATCAAAAAGCATGGCGCGGTTTACTTGATGGCAGTCGGTGGCGCCGCCTATCTTGTATCAAAAGCGATCAAGCAATCGCGAATTGTCGCGTTCGAAGAACTCGGCATGGAAGCGATACACGAATTCGTCGTTGAAGACATGCCGG
>CAYULV010000317.1:0-4268 GCA_964445655.1 uncultured Granulosicoccaceae bacterium
CAAATAGATCAAGGCTAACAATCTTGACAAGTACATTGAGAAAAATGAATTGTCAGTCCCCTTGGTTGATATAACGGATGTCAATAATCCAAAGCTCGCGCATGCCAATGGTCGTACTTCATTTTATGCGGCAAGCCTGCCTAAGCTCGCGATCTTGCTGGCAGTTTATGAAGAAGCACATCTAGGCAATTTAGAGCTGACGCCTGAAATCAATGAGGCGATGGTTAGTATGATTCGCCACTCGTCAAATAGTCAGGCAACCTATCTCTATAATTTGGTAGGCGCCGAACGCATTGCGGAGATTTTGCAATCGGATCGTTACAAGTTTTACGACGAACAGGCTGGGGGAGGTCTTTGGGTTGGAAAACCCTATGGAAAGCAGGGGGCTTGGAAGCGAGATCCTCTAACCAACTTCAGCCATGCTGCAAACGGACTGCAAGTAGCACGTTTTTATTATATGTTGCAGCGCAACGAGCTGACCGATCCAAGTTATTGTCCATTGATAAAAGATATATTGTCTGACTCGGCAATAGATCACAAGTTTGTCAAGGGACTGAAAAGCGAAAATCCAACTGCAGAAATCTTCCGAAAATCAGGCACGTGGCGTAACTATCATTCCGATAGCGCCATCGTCGAGTCGGAAAACGGGCACACGTATATTGCGGTGGCCTTGTCAAATACACCAAATGGTGGCGCTGTCATGGAACAGGTTATTAAATCCATGGATAGAATTATCGGTGATTTCCATTCTGCCGGCCTGTAAAAAACAGAACCGGCTTGATGGATTGACGCTCAGTGCATTGATTTAACTAGTTTATGAATCCTTGATGCTAAAGTCTGATGCGCAACGGCTGAGTTAACTTTCAATACATTCGACTGAACTACTGCCAGGTAATGGTAGTTTTTACCGTCTTCTTCAGATTCGACAATCGCGACAGAGGCCAGGATGTTTATCCGGTTGCCTTGGTACTTCCCACAGCTAAAACCTTCCTCAGCTTGGCAGCCATAGAGTGAACCCGATTTGAAGTACATCGAATGTGGGTTGAGGTTAGGGTGAGAGGCATAGCGGATACGTCTTTCTGTAAGATAAATAAGTCGTTTGAGCTCGGTACTTGAGAAGGCGTCAATCAGTTTGCCGGTTTCCATCCGATAAAGTAGTTTTATCAGTTCTCGCGGGTTACCGATGCTGTTCGTGCCAGGAATTTTATTTTTTCCGGTACGTGTAAAAAAGCTGCCCTGACGTAATTTGTCGGTATCTATCCCGGCTGTTTTCAATGGCGATATCATCGCATCCAGGAATGCTTTGCCGAGCTCGGCTTTGGGCGTATCCTTGAGGTAGGCCTGCGCCTGTTGATCACTGACGGGATAGTCCTTGCCGAAATGGTCCATCAAAACCAGTTCTCTTTGCAACATTGCCGCGGCAGCATTAGAGCTGGGGGAAAGCGCCCAATCCAGATACTCATATAAATTGCCTTGGTCCCCAACCTTCAGAGCGCGATGTTCCAGTTTTTGGCTTTCGACATCCCAAAACCTTACTTTGTGATGATCCTTGATAACAAATTCGTCAGCAGTAACGATGGTATCTCGCAATATCTCGCGTCGCTTCTCGACATCATCAGGATAAATCTCTTGCAATTTCGCAAACAAGGCCACCGCCACCAGAATTTTCCCGACGCTTCCAACATTGCTTTGATAGTTACTGTTGTGTTCAGCGTAAACAGGTGCATCGGGATCGGTTAAATCCAGCAAGGCAATGCTGTAACGCCCCGGTTGATCCGGAATCAACGGCGCGAGTCGTGCACTTATCGATTTGTCTGCTTTTGGCAATTCGGAATGACCATCGACATTGATGAGTCTGGGTCGAATCTCATCGGTTGTCCGCTTGGCACCTTCATGAAGGGTTTTACCTTTTATTTCGCCGGTTTCACTCAATCGATAATATTCGAGGCGACTGATACCGGTTTCCAAATAGCCGTCAATTGGATAGGCATTTATCGATGTACTTGTCATCATCAACGAGCCAAATAGCAGGCTCGATAGCGTCATTGTCTTAAAAAATTTTATAGTCATGTGTTTACCTAAGCCTTTAGCATGAGCAGCAGGGCGTAATTGCTATTGAGGTGCTTTATCAAGTTCAACCTGGGTTGAGGCGTATTGGTTGAGCGCTCGATCCATTTCGATGAGTCGTGGATCCAAGCTACCAATAGCGGAATCAACCAGTGGTCTGATTTGGAAAAGTACAAACTCATCATCCTTGAAGCCAAATTCAACATCTGCGATGGCATTTTCGTCATTACTGAACCAGCCGCCAACTTGATCACTAAATGCAATCAGATCACGAATGTTTTTCTCATTCAATTGACGGCTGATACCGCTGGCTGGTACCAGTTGAGAACCACCCTGGTCCAGGAGAACGCGTTTGCGGTCAGCGGTAGCACTTGCAAGCAGATCGGTTTCGGCCGTGCTGCGATCAATTCTGACGCTTTCTGCCGACAGGCCATCGACCCCACCGGCCACACCTTCGTTCAAGACCACGGATAGTTTGTTATCCGTGCCGTCAAATACGTCAGTTGTCACCAAAACACCAGACTTGTCTGAGGCAACGCTCTTGTGCAACAAGATGGCTGTGTACACATGCTCAGGTTTATCCATTCTCGCCTGACGCCAACCGAAAGCGCGTTTGCTGAAAGGCGAAGCCCATACCTTGCGAACAGATTCCAGAAGCTCCTCGAAGCCAACCACATGTGGAACGGTCAGATTCAGTCCTGCACCGGTAAACCCCGGTAAATCTTCAACATTGGTATCACTGCGTACAAAGACGCCGTAGCTGCCTTCCTCACCGAATTCTGCACGCATTTTTTGGCGTAAATCATTAACGAAATCAGTGTCAAGTTCGACGGTTAAAAACCAGGAGGACAGTTCATCAAGGAAGGCTGTTTGGAAATTAGCCAACTCAGCGTCACTGAGTTGGCTCATCTGAGAATACTGAGCCTTGATCCATTCGAACATGGAGCCCCCGCTGGGGTGCTCATTGTCATCGAGCAACTTCCTGAAGCTACCGAAAGGAATTGCCACGCCTGGCGGCACCGTGCCTGGAAATTGTTTGCTTAATTGTGCGACTTTTGCCGCTTTTGGGCCAACCGTAACACCCGATGCGCTTGCGTCGAGATCTTTGGTCGAGATCGAATTAACTTGACTCAGATCAAGTTTTGTTTCGTCAACCTGGATGAGAAAGTCAGCCGCTTCGGCGTCAGCATCAGCTGTTTCGACTTTTTCTGATGGGTCATTCGGATCCAACTCAGTGATGGAAAAAACACCGTTCTTGCTGGCCAGTATTTCTATTCTTTTTCCATAGTACTGAGGTAATTCATTGATCAGCTCTTGTGTGACTACCACATTGGGCACACCAAGATTTCGGGCCAACAGTTGAACGTGTGATAATTGGTTGCCTTCGAATGCGGTGAGAATGCCTGTAACGGCTGGCAGGTCTGCCAGGGTCTCTGGCACCACCAGTACGACTTCATCCGGTTTGAGTGACAGTGCTTCCAAGGTCTCCGGGGTGTGTAGCTCGCCACGAGCGACACCTGAATTCAGGACTCTGAAACCGAAGCTAACGGGCTTGTCAAAGAAATTGTGCTGTACGCCCGATAGTGTTGCCGCATCAGCAGCGAGTGTCTTGAGAAGCTCGGTGTAGCTTAGCAGTGGCGAGCCTCGTAGACGATCGGGTACATAGTTGATGGCAAGGGGTTCTATGCCGGAAAACCGGCTCACCTGCTCACTGAAAAAGAACTGTACACGTCGCTCAGACCACACTGGAATACGTTCCAGATTGCGTATCAGTGATTGATAATTCTGCAAGGTTAGAGAGCTGGCAGAGTCACCTGTCGCATCTTGTACCCATTTGTTTGCTTGACTGTACTCAGCGTCCGTAAGCAAGCCCACGCCATACAACATTTTGTGACCATCAAGCAAAGAGGAAATTATATGCTGACGCGAGACAAGCGAACCGTTATCCGAAGCGTTCTGTTGGTAGTACTGTCTTAACAGACTGCCGCTGGAAAACGCCGCTTGCTCCAAGCGCGCTACTAGTTGAAACCCTTCAAAGCGATGCTGACTATTGAGCTTCAAGTAGTTACGTAACGAGTACATGGCATCGGCCAGTGCACTGAATTTTTCCGGCTGACTGGTAGTTGACCGCCACTGTTCAAGCATCGGCGTGAATTCAGTTGGAGCGAAATCAGCCAACTCACGTAGTGTGGCTTCAACGG
>CAYULV010000318.1:0-4240 GCA_964445655.1 uncultured Granulosicoccaceae bacterium
CAGATCAACCGGTTGAAGAAGCCTCTCAGGTCGACGACGAAGAAGCATCGAGCACGCGGACCCGAGAGGATGAGCTCTTGCCCGATGCTGCGATGAGTGATTCGGTCGAGACTGATGAATTGCCAGATGCAGCTCAGGATGAAGCACCCGGTTCGGGTGCGGATCCCGTGCTGTTGCAATCAGGGGTGGGGTCTGTATATGAAGCTTACACAACGCGTTTTGATGAGGTGGTTAACGCTGACAGTTTGGCCAGTGAAGCAGCGCTAGATCAATGGCGAGCGGATCTTGATGAATATCTGTCACGTCAGGGTCGTCTGGTCAGACGCTTGGCCGCGCGGCTGCAACGCGTGTTGTTGGCGCAACAACGAAGGCAATGGCAGTTCGATATGCCAGAGGGTATTCTGGATACTGCGCGCCTGTCTCGTCTGGTCACTGACCCCTTGATGCCATTGACCTTCAAGACTGACAAAGCGTCTCCATTCAAGGATACGACGGTCACCTTGTTGCTCGATAACTCGCGCTCGATGCTCGGACGCCCGATCATGATCGCCGCCGCCTGTGCGGATGTTCTTGCTCAAACACTCGAGCGGTGTGGTGTCAGTGTCGAGATCCTGGGCTTCACGACGGTTGCATTGCATGGCGGTCAATCAACAGCTGTCTGGGAAGCTGCCGGGCGACCCGTGGCCCCCGGGCGGCTCAATGACTTGCGACACATCATCTACAAAAGCGCCGATATGCCTTATCGCAATGCACGACGTAATCTGGGCTTGATGCTCGACAAGGATGTGCTGAAACAGAATATTGATGGCGAGTCTTTACTGTGGGCATACAAACGATTGCTGCGTCGGCCCGAGCAACGCAGAATCCTTATGGTCATCTCTGACGGCGCACCCGTGGATACCAGTACCTTGGCGGCGAACGATGGTGATTTTCTGGCGCAACATCTTGATTCTGTCATCGCTGATATAGAGTCGGCGCGGCAGGTCGAGCTGATCGCAATTGGTATTGGCCACGATGTCAGCCGCTTCTATCGCGAATCGATGAGTGTCTTCGATGCCAGGCAGCTCGGCTCGGCCATGCTGACGCGGCTCGAATCCTTGTTTAGCCACGTAAGGTAGAAGTCCGATACTATAGTTTTCTCATAATCAAACCCCCGAGGAACCCCTATGTTGAAACAAGGCGACAAATTGCCAGACGCCACTTTGCGTCAAATGACGTCCAATGGTCCTGTTGAGGTATCAGTTAGCGAATATTGTCGTGGGCGTAAGGTTGTGATCTTTGCGCTACCTGGTGCGTTCACACCAACGTGCTCGGAAAAGCATGTGCCGAGTTATATCAGTAACCATGATGCGTTAAAGAAAGCCGGTGTTGATGCGATTGCCTGCATTTCCACGGGCGATCAATTCGTCATGGATGCCTGGGGTAAAACACTGGGCACGGGTGACAAGGTCGATATGCTTGCTGATGGTAATCACGAATTTACTCGCGCAGCCGGTATGACTCTCGATCTTAGCGTTGCCGGACTTGGCGAACGCTCATTACGCTATGCCATGGTGGTAGACGACGGTGTGGTCAGCTGGCTTGCGGTTGATGAAGATCCTCGCTCGGCAGAAGCCAGCATTGCAGAAGCTGCTCTGGCTGCTGTTTGAGTTCAGTCGTCCATCGACTCGAGGGCTTGCAGAATAGCATCGGGTAAGTCACTGACCAGCAAGGTACTGTTATCACGGAACTCCGTCATTGCTTGGAGTTCCGTTTTCAGTACGCCATCGAGCACACGCTTGCGGATATGTTGCTGCTGTTCCTGTTTGAGCGCTTTTTTACTCATCTCGAGATAACGACCCAGCGCACTCTCGGTCAACAGGCTGGTCACCGACAGCATCGCGGGGGCGAGGATAAGATCACTTGGTGCAAGGCCGCCAGATTTAACGGCAAGCGCAACTCCTGCTGCATCCGCACTCACTCGGGCAGCCCGCAAAGCATTCAACAATCGTGGTTGATCCTGTAATTGCTCGTACAATCGCTGAGCTGTTTCTTCAATGCGTGGTTCAAACTCCTCACGCGCCACGGCGGCTGTCTGCTGATAGTTTTGGTTAAGCTGTTTTGAGTCACTGCTAAAGCGTTTTGACAGCTTTAGCCACCAGTGCTGTTGAGCGCCAGGCTCCTGCTGTTGTTCCAGTAAGTAGGCGTGCAAGTTCGTGACGACCTCTTTGTACATGACGCCGAGTATCTCGGCTTCCTGGTCCAGGCCTGAATTGCCCTTGCTATCCAGTCGAGACGTGACAGCCGTTTTACCAAATCCGAACAGGGTACGTGCAGGCCAGGTGACAATACTGCGGGTGCGCGCCAGTGTGGCGGCAATGCCCGGGATTTCCAACAGAGATAAAAGTTCGCCCAATGCCCGGTTGAAGGTTTCATACTTGTCCGGATTTTCCAGATAAGCAGTGACATAGGTTTGTTCGGCTGCATCCAAGGCATCATCAATGTGTATGAGCCATGTCTGACGTGCATCAAGTTCGTGTTTAAGTGGCGTCAACCAAGCCGTGCGATTTGCATCGATGAAAGCCTGGCAAGCGCTGATCTGCAGGTCCCGGTCGACAGCCTTGGTGGCCTTCTTGATCGCGGTGTTGAGTAAGGCGAGGTTCGCCTTTGGCAATGCGCGCCACCCACCATCAACAAATGGAAAGTCGACAATTGTCGGGCAGCTTTCGTTGAAAGTCGCTTCATATCGTTCCGAGAATGCATTGATCACCGTAGCCTTGTCGCGTTCATCGAGCTTGTTGATAACAACGATCACCGGGCGGCCAAGATCTTTTATCAGTTCGAGCATGTTCCAGACGCTCTTGTCGCCATACTTGTCCTTGCTGAGCATCAAGACAAGGATGTCTGACAAAGCGATGGTTGCGAGTACTGCGCTTTGATAACCTCGCGCATCAATTGAATCAAAGTCGGGAGAGTCCCAGACGATGCCATGAGCGATCATGCGCTTGCGACCGGTCTTGACAGCATCTAGCGAGTATTTATTCAAAGACTCGCTCGTCAAAGATTGCTGCGGCTCTCGAGTCAGTGGATTCAGTACGGTTTCTATTGCCGCGTATTCAGTTGTCGGTGCATCAGCCGCAAAACCCTGAGCATGTACAGTGAATGCCGCCAACGGGCTGATCCCCGCAAGCTCTGCATCAAGCAGAACATTGACCAGCGTGCTTTTTCCAGCCTGAGTAGGGCCGATAATGGTGACCTGCGGGCTATGTTCTGGTAAGCGTTGATTAAGCTCAAGCTTATCCATGACCGCATCGGCGAGTCGCAAACCATTGAAGTTGTCAGTCAGCGACGTCGAGGCATCCTTGTCATGTTCAAGGATTGCTCGGTAACGTGCCAGAAGTGGTGCAACCCATTCATTCTTGCTCAAATTCATGGGAAGTGCTTACCAAAAGTTCTCATGGAAAAAACTGGTAGTCAATGACGAGTGCGATAAACACAAGCATGCCGAGGTAGTGGTTGTTCAAGAAGGCTTTGATACAAAATTCTGGTTCTCGTGTTCGCGATATCCACAACTGCCAGGCGACGAAACCCAGTGACAGGCCCAAGCCCAGAAAGTAGATCCAAGCTCGCCCGGCTAGAACCCCGAGCCAGATGTGCAAGACAAGTACCAGCAGTTGTAAAACAGCCACGATCAGGAGATCGTAGCGTCCAAAGAAAATCGCCGTTGACTTGACGCCGATTTTCAGATCATCCTCTCGATCGGCCATTGCATATAGGGTGTCGTAGGCGACGGCCCATAGAACGGCTGCCGTGAACAGCACCCAGGCTTCCAGCGGCAGGGCGTTTTGAATCGCCGCATAAGCCATTGGCGTCGCAATCGCAAACGCTGCACCTAAAATGATTTGCGGAAAATGTGTTACTCGCTTGCAATAGGGGTAAATGCTCGCCAGCAAGACGGCGACAAACGACATCATGATTGTCAGGCGATTTGTCATCAGAACCAGTAAAAAAGCCAGCCCCATCAATAGGCCAGCGGCCCATAGTGCGTCAGCCGGGCGCAAGGCTCCGGTCGCCAGAGGACGATTCCGGGTTCGAGCGACATGACCGTCAATGTCACGATCGGCATAATCATTGATTGCACAACCGGCGGAGCGGGTAAGTACAGTGCCGAGAATAAATATCAGCAGTGTCGTGACAGGTGGAAAGCCATCGGCGGCAAACCACAGCGCCAGCAATGTCGGCCATAAAAGCAGATAAATGC
>CAYULV010000319.1:0-4204 GCA_964445655.1 uncultured Granulosicoccaceae bacterium
GTGTTGCATATGCCACGAGTGTGGCTTATCCACAAATACCTGCCCTTCGGCGGCCAGGATGTGAAAAGGCGCGACACGGTAGTCCTCTATACTATTGACTGGCCAACAATAACCACTAACGACTTTCTCCAGGCCTTCGGCATTCGACTTCTGACGTCGGGCTTTCTCCTTTAGTGGTAACAGTTCATCAGGCGTTGAATTTTTACTCAAGGCGTTCAGCAGCATATCTGCAGAATTCGCAGCTGCAATTGCCGTTGTAAGGTATTGCTCATTGATCATCGCGAATGCTTTAGCCGACCAAGGCATCAACTCCGCATCGAGTAAAACCCAATCAGTTTTCAGTTCCCCCCACAACCCCGATGCATCAATCGCCGCAGATACTCTGTTTAAAATCTGTGCTTCAAGCGCATCATCGTTGAAATACGCTTTTCCTGTCCGTGTGTACACAACGCCTACTTTTTCATCATCAGTTCCAAATCGACGTTTGGCAACCTCAGCGCTACGAGCGACAATCAACAAGGCCCGAGAGCCCATATGCTTCTCTTGAGCGACAAGCCGCTTGATACCACGACTTCGATAGTGCTCAAGCGCTTGATCGGGATGCTCCAGAAAACCACCTGATGGTGCAGTCGGGCAAGCCGCCATGGTAGGAGGCAGGTAAATCAGCCAGCGGGGATCTATCCCAAAGCGACTCATCGACTCCAAAGCCGCCAACGCATTTTGTTCAGGTATTGTCACCGCGCGCCCTGATCGGCACTCGATTCGCTGTTTGTGAATGAAGTCGTCGAAATACAGAAGCGAATCATGATCCTGTTGCGCACTGACTCCTTGTACGGATGACATGGGTTTTGACGGTGGAACATACTCCTTGTAAGCCTGTACCTCGACAAGCTCTTTCTCAGGCCAGCGAAGTGCCGTCAACTTGCCACCGAATACGCAGCCTGTGTCCAGACATAGTGTGTTATTCAACCATTGCGCATCGAGTACTGGTGTATGCCCAAATACCACGGCCGCTTTTCCGCGGTAATCTCGTGCCCACTCCAGTCTGACCGGTAATCCAAATTCGTCTACCGCACCGGTGGTCTCACCATACATGGCAAAATTTCGAACCTCACCAGAACCGCGGCCGTGCATCGATTCTTTCAATCCCGCGTGAGCCACCACCAGTTTTCCATCATCGAGCCATTGATGCGAACGCGTATCGTAGATAAAGTCACTGACCAATCGCCGGAAATCGTCACTACAGGCTTGCAGCTCATCCGCTGTGCCTTCCAGCCCATGATTCATATTGACTTTTTTGCCGCGCAAAAATTGCAAAAGCCTGTAGTCGTGATTACCGACGACCGCTCGAGCCGAACCACTTGCGCACATCCCCATCACAAGGCGCAGACAATCTCGATTGCGCAGCCCGCGGTCGGTTAGATCACCAACGAAAAACGCTTGTCTGCCAGCTGGATGACGTGCATTGATCAGACTTTCTGAATCCTCGTAATCAGTATCGAATGCATAACCCAGATGACGTAAAAGCTCCGATAGTTCGTCATAACATCCATGTATATCACCGATGATGTCAAAAGGACCGTGCTCATGTCGCTGATCAGTCCATAAAGGTTCGCGAGAGAAAGAAGCCGACTCGACCTCCTCGAGCGAACGCAGGATATGCACCTGCCGGAAACCTTCTTTTTGCAGCCCTTTAATATTCTTGCGTAAAGTTTGAGAATGACGGCGCGCAACGTTTGACTCAACGTTGCGATCAGTTCGTGAGGCGTTTCTGTCTTCGCAAATTGACGGATCCAGATCCAGAACGATCGCAACTGGCAAAGCATGATAACGACGGGCCAACTTTACAAGCTGTGCTCGATCATCACGACGAACCGAGGTCGCATCAATGACAGTCAACATTCGACGCCTGAGTCTTACCGATGCAATATATTGGAGTAAGTCAAAAGTATCTTCATTGGCGTCCAATGTCGTGGCATCATCGGTGATACGCGCACGGCATTCATCTGAGGATACAACCTCAGTGGGTAAGAAATGCCTGGATGCAAAACTCGATTTTCCAGATCCTGATGCACCGATCAAACACACCAGAGAAAAATCAGGTAAATTGATATTCACGCTGTTTTCGCTTTCATGGTGTCAATCGTGAAGCTTGCCAACTGAGATGGTGATCCATGCTGCTCATCTACTGGCCCCAAAGCTTCGATTGTTACTTGATAGGCATATTTTTTAGATATCTTTTGACACCAAGCTGCAAATTCATTTCGGCTCCACTCGAAACGATGGTCCTCATGTCTGAATTCACCCGCAGATAAATTCTGAAACTTGGCGTTGTAGTCAGCATTGGGAGTCGTGACAATAATCACGCGAGGACGCGCATCGCCAAACAGTGATCGCTCGAGCGAACCGAGTCTGTTCGTGTCTATATGTTCGATAACTTCGATCAGGGTTGCAGCATCGAACCCGCGTAGACGCCTGTCAGCATAGGTGAGACTACCTAACTGAAATTGCAAACGTTCATTCAACGCCTGCCCCCCATCTTCCAAATAGAATAACTCGCGTGCCCGACGAAGGGATCGCAATGAAGGATCAACGCCCACTATATTCGTGAACTGCAGTTTTTTCTGTAAGCGACTGACTAACTTCCCTTCGCCACATCCCAGATCCAACACACGCGACACGGAGTGTTCTTGCAGGAGTTGAGTTACCCGGTCCAGACGTTGCTCATGCAAACGCACAGGCGCGTCGTTAGACGCTGAAACTTCGATACGAGCTGGTTTCACACCACCAGTTGCATTGGCAATTTGTGTCCAATCGGAACATTGCTCACCATCCAACTCAGACAATCTATCCAACAGCACATCGGCAAGCTCTCGTCGATTTTTCAATGCCCGCCGCGTGATCTCTTCGCGCATGGGATGCTGCGCAAGCCAACAAGCCCCTTTTTTAAATAAATTATCGACTTCATCCTGATCAACCCACCAGTGTTTCGAGTTATCAAGAACCGGTATCAAAACATAGAGTTGATTCAATAAGTCAGATAGGCGAACGGAGGCTGACAATTGTATGGAATACAACTTGGTGACGGCATCATCGCCAAGCGATGTGACAGTACATGTGAAGCCGAGTGGCTCAAAGAGTGATAAAACAAAATCCTTGTCGCCCTGACAAGCGACTGGACCCAATGTGACTTCAAAAGGTAATTTCTGATCAGCCAGGGTCTGCCGACTCTTGGATTTCCCCGCCATGGTTTGAGAGAAACACTTGTTGATCGCGACTGACAGAATCGAGTTGGCTACGAATGGACGGGTATTTACATACTGATCCAACAAACCTGTCGTCTGCTTGTGTTTGCCACGCACTAATGCGATAGGATCGACGTCCACATAAAGAACTGCGGTGCAATTGACGGCCGAGTTTTCCGAGTAGAAAACGGTAGCAACACCCGAAGACACAGCGCGTGAAAAAACACGCGCCGGATTCTTGTGCAGTAAATACCCCAGATCACTGGGCACAAAAGGGTCGGATGCGGCTGCTTTTAATGTGATTTCCAATTGCATGGCTGGTAGATCTGACCAACCCCGAGAAGTTGGTTTTAATAGAGTTGGTATTCAAGCAATAATGGTGTCGCGACTTTCAATTTTACACCGTTTGATAAGCCGACAAAACAAGGCATCATTAGCCTGAATATACCTATCTCAAACAGAGCGAGTTATCCCCCCGTCCACACGAATATTTTGACCAGTAATATACGCACCACCATCTGACGCCAAAAAAGCCACGACGCTAGCAATTTCGCCAAGCGAACTGCCATAGCGCCCCATCGGCACCATCGCGCGGAACTCCTCTTTTTCGGGCAAGCTATCAATAAAACCCGGAAGCACATTGTTCATCCGAATGTTCGATGCCGCGTACTCGTCAGCAAACAATTTGGTGAAACTCGCCAGCCCAGCTCGCATGACACCTGATGTTGGAAAAACCGGATTGGGTTCAAACGCAGCAAATGTAGAAATATTGATAATGGCACCACCGCCCTGTTTTTGCATGATTGGCGTAACGAGTCTGGTTGATCGAACGGCATTAAGAAAATAAACTTCCATACCTTCGTGCCAATCTTCATCGCTGAGTTCCAAAACCGGTGCTCTTGGTCCATGACCCGCCGAGTTGACCAAGGCGTCAATTCGTCCCCATTCGTTCATTGCCG
>CAYULV010000320.1:0-4202 GCA_964445655.1 uncultured Granulosicoccaceae bacterium
ACTTACTTGTATTTACAGGTTTACAGGTTTACAGGTATCTGAGTTTGTGAGTTTCGTCGGGGCCTAGATTCTAAGGCTTGAAGTTGGGCTCTGAAATTCAAGCGTAAGCGATGCTCGATACTCAATGAGCCATAAGCCACGCGCGAAATGTGGTGCCGGCAAGCTTGTAGAGTTTGTCGTCAGCTATAGATTTTTTCAGTCTGGAAAGTGACAGGCAACTGCATGCGACTCTTCTTCAGTCTGGCTCTGGAGTGCGGGTGTTTCATCTGCGCAGAATGCCTTCGCTTTGGGGCAACGGCTGCGAAAGACGCAGCCCGATGGGGGTGACAGCGGGCTGGGTAATTCACCTTCAAGCAGCATCGGCAAGGTGTTGGATTGTACACTTGGATCAGGCACCGGGACGGCGTTGATTAACGCTTGTGTATAAGGGTGCTTTGGATTTTTGTAGATATCATTGCGATTTGCAATTTCCATGACTCGCCCAAGATAAAGCACCATGACGCGTGTAGAAATATGGCGGACGACGCTAAGATCGTGGGCGATAAAAATTAACGTCAAGCCAAGGCGTTGTTGCAGGTCCATCAAGAGATTGATGACCTGTGCCTGAATGGATACATCCAGCGCCGAAACCGGTTCGTCGCAGATTATCAGCTCCGGTTCCAGAATCAATGCGCGGGCAATGCCGATACGCTGACATTGTCCTCCTGAAAATTCGTGTGGATAACGATTGATCTGATTGGATAGTAGTCCGACGGTTTCCATGGCCGCTTTTACGCGCTGCCTGATGTCATGCCGAGACAGATCCTTGCGATGTGTCTTGAGGGGTTCTGCGATGATCTGTCCAACTTTCAAACGTGGGTTGAGCGCTGCCAATGGGTCCTGGAAGATCATCTGAAGATTCGCGCGAAAGGCTCTCATGGATTTTTTGTCCAGCTCAAGCATTTCGGTCTGACCTTTCCAGGTCAGCTGTCCGCTGGCTGGTGCCAGTCCAATAAGTGCACGCGCCAGCGTTGACTTGCCGCACCCGGACTCACCCACGATACCCAGGGTTTCACCCTTGTTGATATGGAAGTCAACGTTGCTCAGTGCCTGCAGTGTTTTTCGGGGCGTCCATGGCATATCACCATCTGAACGTATGGTGTATTCAACATTCAATCCGCGGGCTTTAATCAGTGGTAACGTCATGTCGTCATGTCAGCTCTGCTGGATTGACGTGGCAAGCTCGGGATCGCGTGGTGGATTCGGCCATTAGCGGGGGGAGTTGTTGTCGGCAAGGGTCGATTGCATACGCGCATCGTTCATGAAACGGGCAGCCTTGTGGTGGTGACAGCATGTTAGGTGGTGAGCCTGGGATCGTATGCAGAGTCTCATTCGCTTGGTCGATACGTACGATGGAATTCAGTAAGCCGATGGTGTACGGGTGTCTTGGTTTTTCGTACAGCTCGGTCACGGGGCCTTGTTCCATGACACCGCCAGCATACATCACCATCATTTGTTCACAGCTACCCGCAACGATGCCGAGATCATGAGTGATCAATAGCAACGCCATGTTGAATTCGCGCCGCAGTTCGCCAAACAGGCTCATGATCTGGGCTTGCACCGTGACGTCAAGCGCGGTGGTTGGTTCGTCGGCGATCAGCAGGTCTGGTTTGCATAGCAGTGACATTGCAATCATCACTCGTTGACGCATACCTCCCGAGAACTCGTGTGGGTAATAACCGATTCGGTTGCTCGCATCCGGAATTTTTACAGCCTCCAGCATACGTACGCATTCGCGTAATGCGTCCCCTTTGCTCATACCTTGGTGGTATGTCAATATTTCGCTCATCTGATCAGCGATTTTCATATACGGATTAAGACTGGACATGGGGTCTTGAAAAACCATGCTGATACCTTCAGCACGTATCTTATTAAGTGTTGTATCTGGTGCGTTGAGGATCTCTTCGCCCTTGAACTTGACGCTGCCGCTAGCATGGCCGTTTTCGTCCAGTAAGCCGAGCATGGCAAAAGCACTTTGACTTTTGCCCGAACCGCTCTCACCGACAATTGCGAGGGTATCGCCATGACCGATGCTGAGATTGAGATGGTTGACCGCTTTGATGACGCCGTCGCTTGTCGAGAATTCGACTGACAGGTCGGACACGTCAAGTAGATTCATCCGTGTTCCTTCGGGTCAAGAGCGTCTCGCAAGCCATCGCCAACAAAATAAAATGCAAACAAGGTGATGACGAAGAAAAACAAGGGGAAACCAAGTTGCCAAAGT
Source organism: uncultured Granulosicoccaceae bacterium (assembly GCA_964445655.1). Lineage (GTDB taxonomy): Bacteria > Pseudomonadota > Gammaproteobacteria > Granulosicoccales > Granulosicoccaceae > Granulosicoccus. The sequence goes on from CAYULV010000320.1 coordinate 2,264, forward strand.
GTTCCGTACTGCATTGTGCTCGCACCCTCTGAAATCAAGGCTCCCCATGATGTCAGCGGCTCCTGGACTCCCAGGCCCAGAAACGAAATAAAACTTTCGGTAAGTATCATCAATGGAACCAGCAGTGTTGCGTAGACCATGACCACGCCCAGTAGGTTAGGCACGATGTGACGCAAGACAATGGTAAAACCTGGGACTCCCATAGCTTGCGCGGCTTCAACGAATTCGCGCTTCTTCAGGCTCAAGGTCTGACCACGTACGATGCGAGACATTTCGAGCCAGGACAACAGCCCTATGCCGATAAACAACAAGGAGATAGAACGACCGAACATAACCAGCAACAGAATCAATACGAACATGTACGGAATAGCCATGAAAATATCGACCAAGCGCATCATCAGGTTGTCAGCACGTCCGCCAGCGTAACCGGCAATAGCACCGTACAAAGTGCCAAGTGTGACTGCTATGGCTGCTCCAATGACACCGACAGCGAGTGACACCTGCGTTCCCTGAACAAGACGTGCAAACAGATCTCGGCCAAGGTCATCGGTACCGAAATAGTGTCCTGATTCAATCGATGGCCCGCCGAGTTCAGCCACTTGCCCGATGACCATGAAGTCGATTTCGTCGTTCGGAAATTTGGCAAAGAATTGACCGAACAGTGCGAATGCAGCGACCAAGATCAATACGAGGAGTGCGGCCATTGCTGCTTTGTTTTTATAGAAGCGGCTTCTTGCCTCAGCCCACGGTGATCTGCCTTTCATATCAACGCGGCTGTTGACTGACTGATCGCTTTCGATATTTCTTGAGTGGGGCTGCATGGTGTCAGTAGCGGATCTTTGGATCTACCCAGGCATAAAGGATGTCAACAATCAGACTGAACGCGATAGTCAGCACACCGGTCAGGATGGTTATACCCATCATCACGGCATAGTCTCTATTAAGTGCGGCGTTGACAAAAGACAAGCCGATGCCTCCGGTCGAAAAGAACATATCAATTACTACGGAGCCTGTAATCATAGCGACAAATGCAGGCCCGAGATAGGAGATTACTGGCAGCATTGCGGGTCGGAGTGCGTGGCCAAGAATAATGCGACGGCGTGGCAGTCCTTTGGATCTTGCCGTTCGTATGTGATTAGCGCCAAGCGTTTCCAGCATTGATGCGCGCGTTATACGGGCGATTGAGGCCATGAAACTGGTGCCAAGAGCGACAACAGGTAGCACCATGTAACGTATCTCGCCAAATTCCCAACCGCCGCCTGGAAGCCAACCGAGCAGCAGTGTAAATACCAGAACAAGTAATGGCGCCATGACGAAATTGGGCAACACCTGTGCACCGATCGATATACCAACCGCCAGATAGTCGAGCCAGCTGTTGTGGTGCGTTGCAGCAAGTACTCCCAGTGAAACACCGACCACTACGGCCAACACGAACGCGATCGATCCATAGGTCAAGGTCACTGGAAAGCCCTGGGCGATAACCTCGTTGACAGTGCGGTCCTTGTAAACAAACGAGGGGCCGAAATCGAAGTGAAAGACAACGTTTTTGACGTAGGTGAAAATTTGCTCGGGCAGTGATTTGTCGAGCCCGTACTTGGCTTCGAGGTTTGCAAGAATTTCCGGAGGCACGGCCCGCTCTGACGTGAACGGGCCGCCGGGTGCTGCATGCATTAACAGAAATGAGGCAATAACCAGTACAAACAATGTCGGCACGGCAATCGCAATGCGTTTGATGATGTAGTTCAGCAAGAGCTGATTTTGCCTTGTCAGATAAACATTACAGGCATTGATTGTCGAGCATTATTCGACGATGTAAAGTTCACGGCCATACCAGTTTTGCATAAGATTATCGATTGGCCAGCCACGTACATGGGGCTTTATCATCAGGTTGCCGGTGTACTGATAAATAGGTGCAAACGGCATTGCATCAGCCAACATG
>CAYULV010000321.1:0-4178 GCA_964445655.1 uncultured Granulosicoccaceae bacterium
CCAATACCGACTTCGACCATACGCGTCTTGTCATGTTGACATCCATTGATCAGGCCGTGATGACCAATCGGCGTGATGACATCGGCCTCGATGGCTATATCACCAAACCTTTGCGGGCTTCACGTTTGTTCGACACTCTGTCAGAGGTGCTTGTCGACGCACAAGAGAAAGAACAGTCTGCAGTGGCTGGCATCACAACGGCCAACAAGAGCCCGGAAGTTGCTCTAGACACCAATGGTCGAAACATAACTGTTCTGCTGGTTGAAGATAATCCGATCAACCAACTGGTTGCCGAAGAACTACTCGCCGGCATGGGCTTTGAAGTTCGAACTGCAAATGATGGCAAAGAAGGTCTTGAAGAGTTGGACAAAGGTGGGATAGATCTTGTCCTGATGGACAACCAGATGCCAGTCATGGATGGCTTTGAAGCAACACGCGAATGGCGTGCAAGAGAAGAACGCAATGACAACGGTGACTATACCGGGCGTATGCCTATCATTGCTTTGACGGCTAACGCTGTCAAAGGGGACCGGGAAAAATGTATCAACGCGGGTATGGACGACTATGTCACCAAGCCGATTGATCCTGAAACACTCGAAAATGTCATTCGCCAGACACTGGCCTCTGGACATTCAAACCTGCGAAAAGCCAGCTGAAGATATAAAAAACGCCGGGTTTAATCCCGGCGTTTTTTAAATTGCTCGTTGTTCAACGCATCGGGTTGAACAACCGCGCTTTAACGATATCCGACTACTTCGTACTCGCCGCCACTGATGACTTGCTCTTTATAAGAACCTGCGGTGTCACCCACATCAGACAATTCTACGGCGCTGGCACCGACGTAATCAACTTCGCCACCCTCGGCAAGGATCTTCAAACCCTTGGCAATTTCACCGGGCAGAATTGGCTCACCAGGTCCATTTGCCACATCAAGAATGGCACCTGCAATGGCTCCACGCTCTGTAGAACCTGCCTTTTGCATCGCCAGAATGATCAGCGCCGCAGCATCATAAGATTCCGGGACGAACGGACCCACTTCAATACCGGCGGCTTCCATGATTGCCGGGAAAGCTTGTGAACCAGGAGAGTCGATACCTGGCAATGAAGTCACCATGCCTTCTACACCGTCACCGAGGGCTTCGATAATAGAGTTTCCGACCATGCCGTCACCACCGTAGTAGTTTTCGAATGCATCGGTATCAAGTGATGCCTGAATGATTCCCCTGCCGCCCTGATCAACATAACCCAATACAACAAGATCAGACGCGCCAGATGCAGATAGTGCCGCTACTTCAGCTGTGTAATCGGCTTTGCCATCTTCATGTGCTGCAACAATCTCGACTTTGCCACCGGATGCAACATATGCGCTTTCAAATGCATCAGCTAAACCTTTGCCGTAGTCATTGTTGGTGTAAGTGACGGCAACCGATTTGACATCACGGTCGTTCAGGATGTCAGACAAGACCTGACCTTGACGCGCATCAGAGGGTGCAGTTCGGAAGAACAGGCCACCGTCTTCGATGCTGGTCAACGCCGGTGATGTTGCAGATGGTGAAACCATTGCAAGACCATTGGCAACCGCAACATTGTTAACCGTCGCTATCGTGACACCGGAACAATCAGCACCGACCATCGCTACGATATTGTCTGAAGTTACCAGCCGTTCGGCCGCCGCCGTGGCAGCACCCGCATCGACACAGGTACTGTCAGCTCGAACTGACTCGATCTGAGTACCGTCGAGTAAACTTCCGCTCTCGTTGGCTTCGGCAAAAGCCGCTTCGGCACCAGCAGCCATCGGCGGGGTCAGTGATTCGATAGGGCCCGTAAAACCCATCATGATGCCGACTTTGACCGTATCAGCCGCATAGGCTGTCGCCATCCCGGCGCTAAGTGCCGACGCGACCCCGACAGCTGATAATGTGCGAACCAGTGCACGAGTTGTTCTGCTAGACATTCAATTTTCTCCCGAAAATGCTGTTTTGGTATGCCAATCATACCGCAAGCATGGCGATTCACCCAAGCTCGAAGACATCAGCGAATTGGGAAGTACAGCTCAGTTATCAGGTGCTCAGCATCGGTGGTATCCGGATCGTTAAGATATAGCTCGAACGGCTTGACGGACCTCGACGCCTTATTCCCGTCTGCCCGCAGGCTGATCATGCCGGTGCTCCAGGCATTGCCCAAATGCTCATAGCGGCCAGTGTGCGTGAGTTTAAGTGCGCGGCAGGCTGGAATTTCGCGAATCAAGGCAGGTGGTTCTATATCCGTAACGCCGCTACTGGTAACACCCGCGACATACCGACAGCGACTTGCCTTGATATCAAAATGATCGTACTGCGCCATGGCAGGACCTGCCGCTGGGATCCCCGCTGCCTGCATTGCCGGCATCAACAGGCCAAAGCTTGCCCGCATAGATGATTCCATATCTGCCATGACCGTCTCCGCCGCCACACCCACAAATTGTCGCGCATCAACATCGACAATGCCTGCATTGCTCGTCGCGGAATACACAGCACCATTCTCAAGGTAATCTTTTAACAGGCGGAGTCCGCGTGTGAAATCCGAGCGAATGAACGCGCTCATCGTGCCTTTCATAAAGAACAGAAAAAAAGGCAACTGACTATCCATCTTCCACGTGACCCGAGTCGATGCATCAGCCTGCTCTTCCAGTTCGAAGTCGACCTTGGCGTTGGATTTAAACGGCTTGATAAAATTCAGGAGGCAATGAATCTGTTTGTTGTCACTACTGAGAAGCGACATGGAACCCTCACCGACTTTTCGACCTTGCCAACGGTAGCCATGACCAGGTTCATGGGTGACGCCCACAAAGTCGAGCTTTGCATCGGGTTCCGTGTATAGCCAGGGAGACCATGACGGCCAAGACTTGAAATCCGTCAGTACCTCATGAACACGGGACAAGGGCGATTGTATGTCGATCGAGGCAGAGGCGGACATCGCAGGCATGATATAGCTCCTGATGACTTCGGAGATTACTGAGCAATTATGACCTCAAGCGAATTCCCGGCGCAAGGCCGCACCGTGTTGATCGAGTCTGGGAATTTCTCTGCTCGGCACCAAATCACCTGATAGGCAGGGATGCGCAGGCATGGTCACAATCTGTTCGTGCGAATTGATCGTGGTTCTGGTGCGTAGTGCTGGATGGTCAAGCAACTCATCAACAGTATTCACAGCGCCATAGGCTATGGACGCATCATTCAAGGCACGTCGGAATTCGGCCGTACCGAGCGTTCGCGTCGCCTTGTTTATCGCCGCTTCGAGCGTGTCTCGATTTTTCACTCGCAATACATTGCTGGTATATCGTTCATCGGAACTCAACTGTTCGAGTTTCAGTACCTCATGACACAGGCGATACCATTCACGTTCGTTCTGGATGGATAACAGTGTCAGCATCCCATCCTTGTCCTCGAACGCACCATAAGGAGCAATGGACGGATGCCGCAAACCCGTCCGTACTGGTGCGCCCTCACCACTACTCGCATGTATAAAAGGCACGCTCATCCATTCAGCGGCCACATCGAACAAGGATACATTGAGCTCACTACCGACTTGCGTACGGTTTCTAAGCAGTATGGCCTCGAGAATGGCAGCATAGGCCGTGACACCAGCGCCAATATCACACAGCGAAATACCGATACGACCAAGCTCCCCCGGACCACCCGAGATTGCTATCAAACCTGACTCTGCTTGTACCAGCAAGTCATAGGCTTTCATACCACTGACCGCTTCCCGGTTGCCGTAACCTGAAATATTACACGTGATCAATCGCGGATTCTTCGCCACCAACGATGCTCTGTCAAAACCGCGACGATCCAGTGCGCCTGGACTTAAGTTCTGTACCAATACATCAGCCGCATTGATCATACGATGCAACAAGGCGGCGTCATTTTGCTCAGTGATATCCAGAACAATCGATTCCTTGCCCGGATTGTTCCAGGCAAAGTAACTGCTATCTCCTTTCGCAGCTGCATCATAAAACCGCGCAAAATCACCACCTGCCCGTTCGACCTTGATGACACGTGCACCAGCGTCAATCATTCGCGATGTGCAAAGGGGTGCTGCGACCGCTTGCTCGATCGCAACAACCAGAATACCGTCAAGCGGTTTTGACATCGAGTCCAAACTCTCTTGCTGAACGCTGCAGCCACAACCATAAATAG
>CAYULV010000322.1:0-4175 GCA_964445655.1 uncultured Granulosicoccaceae bacterium
AATCGTGGATTCGTGCAGGCTCAGCTGCTCGGCAATGTCCCGCAGGACCAATGGTTTCATGGCTTCGTCACCGTATTCGAGGAAGCTGCGCTGACGTTCGACGATGGCAGTCGCAACTCGAAGCAGTGTCTCGTTGCGACTTTGCAGGCTCTTGATGAACCAACGAGCTTCCTGCAGATGATTGCGCATGAAGTTATTGTCTGCGCTTTTGTCGGCACGCTTGACCATGCCCGCATAGAGGGCGTTGATGCCAAGTTTTGGTGCAATATCCGGGTTCAACTCAACCCGCCAGACACCTTTGACCTTTTTGACAAAGACATCTGGCACGATGTATTGGTCGTGATCATTGACCAGTTGCCGGCCGGGGCGAGGATTCAGGCTGCGAATCAGTGCAATGGCGTCCTGCAACTGTTCCTCGTTGATCTTGAACAAACGGCGCAGACGCGCAAAGTCGTGCGAGGCCAACAGATCCAGATGGTCTTTGACAATGCCTCGTGCATGCATGACGGTGTCCGAATCAGTCATCTGTGACAATTGGATAGTCATACATTCACTGGCGTCACGAGCACCACAACCCGCCGGGTCAAGATGTTGAACGAGGTGCAGTACGGATTCGAATTCATCTTCGGTGTACATCTCCTCTGGGAGATTGAAATCGCGATTCAAACCTTCCAGCAAAGTGTCCACATCGTCAAGCAAGTAACCGTTATTGTCTACGGCATCAATGATCGTCTCGGCAATCACCTGGTCCCGATCTGAGAGCGGCGCAAAGCGGATTTGCTCGTTCAAATGATCCTGAATGCTTGAAATGCCGGAGTTGTGAAACTCAGTGAAGTCACGTGATTCACCATCACCGCTGCCGGTACTACTGGAACTTACCGGTGAGGCCGACTCGTAGATGTCTTCCCAGGCACTGTCGACTGGTAGGTCCTCAGGCATGACATCATCGCTGGCGCCAGAGACGTCTATCGCCTGTGTGTCGTCGCTGGTAACATCGCCACCGGCATCAAATTCGGCGCTGGCAGCTTCCGCAACCTGCTTTTCCTCTTCGCGCTTGGCTTCACGCGTCTCCTTGGATTCATTGGCGAGATCTGCCTCGCGCGGTTCGCCGGATTCTTCTTCCATTTCCAGCATTGGGTTGTTTTCGAGAGCACTCTGGATCTCGGTTTGCAACTCAAGGGTGGAGAGCTGCAAGAGCTTGATCGCTTGTTGCAGTTGAGGCGTCATGGCCAGAGACTGGCCCATCTTTATCTGCAGAGACTGTTTCATTCAGTGTGTCCAGGAAGCCCGATAACCGGTGGGAACAAAGGAAGTTCAAGCCATAGTAAATTGCGAAACGCAAGAAACTGGCCCTTTTCGAGTATGGCTGATCCGGAGTAGATTACAAACTGGTAGAGGTGATTTGTATAGCGGCGTGGGTAAGTCGCGTATTCAGGCTTAAATCGAGAAATTGTCGCCGAGGTACACATTTTTTACCTCCTCATTGTTTAGCACCATATCGGCTGTGCCTTCTGCGATCAGTTTGCCGCCGCTCAAAATATATGCGCGGTCGCAGATCCCCAATGTCTCGCGAACATTGTGATCTGTGATCAAAACGCCAATATTGCGCTCTTTCAGGTGGGTGATGATGCGCTGAATGTCGAGGATGGAAATGGGATCAACACCCGCAAACGGCTCATCCAGGAGAATGAAACCCGGGTCCGCAGACAATGCGCGGGCTATCTCGACTCGACGTCGCTCACCACCGGACAGGCTGACACCGAGGCTGTCTCGGATATGCCCGATCTGTAATTCTTCGAGCAGCGATTCGAGTCGGTCACGTCGTGCTGCCTTGTCGAGCCCCTTACGCGTTTCAAGTATGGCCATGATGTTCTGCGATACGGTGAGTTGCCGGAACACAGATGCTTCCTGCGGTAGATAACCAACGCCGAGTCGAGCACGCGAATGCATCGGATGACTCGTGATATCAGTATCGTCGAGCAGTATTCGACCTTGATCCGGTTTGACCAATCCAACCACCATATAAAAGCAGGTGGTTTTACCTGCCCCGTTGGGGCCAAGCAGTCCGACAACGTCACCGCTGGATACACTCAACGACACACCCTCGAGAATGCGACGTTTTTTGTATGCCTTGTGCAGAGACTCGGCTTTTAGTGTTCGTGACATCAGCGTTTTGGTGGTTCTATGCGAATGGTCACTCGGCCGGTGTCCTTGCTGCCTTCGGCGCTGACCGTCTGAGTTCGTACATTGAATTCAATACGTTCGCTTTTGATATTTCTCTGTGGCTGGCTTAATTTCGCACCGCCTGAAAGAACCAGAGAGCCATCAATTGCATCGTAATTGACCTCTTTCGCTTCACCTTGCAGCAGCTCACCCGATTCGTTTTCCTGCTCATATCGAATCGGCGAGCCCTTGCCGTCGATACGTGACAGTGCGTTGTCCTTCAAGGTGATCTCAATAATGTCAGCGGTTATTCTCATGGTTCCCTGACGAATCTCGACGTTGCCGATCAACTTCTGGGTACCTGCCTTGTCGTCATATTCAGAGCGGTCGGCACTGACATCAATCGGTTGTTGGAGATCACTTTCGCGCGCCATTGCCGAACTCGTTGACAGCACGAGACCGGCCATCACAACAAGGGACAGGAATGTTCCAAGCAATTGCAATCGAAATAGCTGCGGCTCAAGGCTCATTCGATCAAGGTTCTGTCGGTGGATCATAGCGGCCGGTTACCTGTGAGATCAGAACAAGCTTGCCGTCATCGATCGCTGACTGCAAGCCAACCGCATCGAGGCGCCAGTTTTGCCCCTTGATCGTGATTGGCTTGTCGGTCCTGACGAGGTTATTGTCTGTTTCAACCTGAATATCGCTGGTGGTGATCGTGATCGATTCGTCTGTCTCGCTCAGCCGTTGCACGGTGACGTCACCCTGCAGTGTCAGCACATTGGGATTCGTGTCGAAACGACCTTCGCCGGATACCAGATGCCAGCTGGCGGCGGGTCGGTGCATGGTCATGACAGGCTTGATTATCTGTGAGTGGTCATCTTCCGGATAGTGGGCGAGTGACTGTCCATGCAATTCATACTCAAGATATCCGCTGCTGGTGAATCTTCGGGTGACAAAATCTTCCAGGTAGTAGTCGGAGCGTGTGTCCTTCATCTCAATAGTTGCTTCATCCGCAATGGTTGCGGGGTCCTCAACCCAGTCGCGAACGACAATGGCAATGATAATCAGCGGTACCAATAACCAGTAACGCGAAAGAACTCGCATCAAGCTGGACCAGGCACTTGCCAGCACTAGACGACACCTGCATTGAGCATGGCATGCATTGTTATGACACCGATGAGCTTGCTGTCGGCCACGACTGGCAGTGCCGTGATGCGTTTTTCTTGCATCAGGTTAACCGCAGCGACCGCCAGGGCCCCGGGTTCGATTGTTATTGGTGCGGGCGTCATGAGACTTTTGATACTGGTTGACCGAATATCGATGTCATGATCAAACGCTCTTCGCAGATCACCATCAGTAAAAATACCAATCAGGTGCTTGTTACTGTTTGCCACCACGACCATGCCGAGTCCCTTGGCCGTGATATTTACCAGCGCTTCCTTGAGTCCGGCAGAGTCAGGCACAACAGGCATTTCGTCTCCGGTGACCATCAAATCTTCGACACGCATCAACAGGCGTCTGCCCAGCCTGCCGCCCGGGTGAGAACGGGCAAAATCGTTTTCGTCAAATCCGCGAGCGCTGAGTATTGCAATCGCCAGTGCGTCGCCCATCGCTAATGTAGCGGTAGTGCTGGCAGTTGGAGCGAGGCCGAGTGGACAGGCTTCACGTTCGACACTGGTATCCAGCGCTACATCAGCCGATTTCGACAGGGTGGAATTCATCTCACCGCACAGGCTGATCAACGGAATCCCCAAACGTTTGATTCCCGGAAGCAGGGCGACCAGTTCTGCCGATGAACCTGAATAGGAAATACCAATGATGACGTCGCCTGGTTGCAACATGCCAAGATCACCATGACTGGCTTCAGCTGCGTGCAGGAAAAATGCAGGACTGCCGGTACTGGCCAAGGTGGCGGCAAGCTTCGCCCCGATGTGGCCTGATTTGCCAATACCGCAGACGACAATGCGTCCACGGCAGTCGAGCAAGAGTCGACAGGCTTTGACAAAGGC
>CAYULV010000323.1:0-4152 GCA_964445655.1 uncultured Granulosicoccaceae bacterium
GGGTCAAATCAGGGTAGTCAATTCAGGTGGGTCAATCCAGGTTGATCAATGCAGGTGGATCAATGCAGGATGATCCAGTTGTTGGAAGTCATCGAACTGATTTAAATATGGTCGCTCTGGTTGTGGAGTCCGCCTTGACTCTACTGTGAATTCAACCTTTATTTCTGTAGATAGATCGTGTAAGCGCAGTGGCATTCATAATTTATGTAGTTAGAAATTGTAAGCACAATAGCATTCGTATTTTTTGTAGTTAGAACGACTACGCGCAATGTCATTCCTAGCTTTTATAGTCGGAGCGTGTACGAGAAATAGCACTTTCCCAACCAGCGATCATGCTGTTACGTCTGTCCTTGTTGAGCTTGGGGGAGAAAGATCGGTCGAGCTGCCAGTTTTGCGTCAGATCATCCAAAGACGAATACACACCACACTGCAGACCCGCGAGATAAGCTGCACCCAATGCAGTTGTTTCTGTTTGCTCTGGCCGTGAGACTTCAACATCGAGAATGTCCGCAAGAGTTTGTGTTAACCAGTTGTTATTGACCATGCCGCCATCGACCCGAACACCGGCAATACTCGCGCCGTCCGAACGCATTGCATCCAGCAAGTCCATGGTCTGAAAGCACACGGATTCGAGCGTTGCACGCGCAACTGCGGCTGGACCTGTGTCGCGGGTCAGTCCATACAGGGCGCCACGTGCTTCGGCATCCCAGTGCGGCGCGCCAAGACCGGTAAATGCCGGGACGAGATAGACGCCTTGATTGTCTTCGATACTTTGTACCAGGTCTTCAGTTTCACTGGCCGATTTGATCAGGCCAAGGCCATCGCGTAACCATTGAACCGCTGCGCCTGCAACAAATATGGAGCCTTCGATGGCGTAGTTGGTTTTACCATCGAGTCGATAGGCGACGGTTGTCAGTAAACGGTTCTTTGAAGGAATGGGTTTGTCACCGGTATTGAGCATCATGAAACAGCCAGTTCCGTAGGTGCTCTTGACCATACCTTCGTCAAAGCAGACTTGACCAATGGATGCTGCATGCTGGTCACCGGCAACACCTGCTATTGGTAAGCTCGTTCCCAGCACGGATGACTCGCTGGTGCCAAAGTCGGCTGCGCAATCACGCACCTCAGGCAACAGTTCCATAGGTACATTGATGATGTCGCAGAGTTCCTTGTCCCAGGCATTCTTGTGAATGTCGAACAACAAGGTGCGGCAGGCGTTGGTGGTATCGGTGACGTGCATCTTGCCGCCGGTCAATCGCCAGATCAGAAACGTGTCAACGGTGCCGAATACCAGTTCACCTCGTTCGGCTCGAGCCCTTGCTCCGTCAACATTGTCGAGAATCCACGCGATCTTGGTGCCGGAGAAGTAAGGGTCAAGCAACAGGCCGGTTTTTTCGGTGACTCGCTCCGCCTTGCCCGCATCGCTTAGGGCGCGACAAGTCTCTGCAGTGCGTCGGTCCTGCCAGACGATGGCCTTGTGAATGGCCTTGCCGGTTTTTCGATCCCAGACAAGTGTAGTCTCACGCTGATTGGTGATGCCAATCGCGGCAATGGTTCGACCTGCCTTGTCTGCGATCGCCAGGGCCTCGCGACAGACGCCGAGCGTTGTCTCCCAGATCTCTTCGGGGTCATGCTCGACCCAGCCAGATTGCGGGTAGTATTGCTTGAATTCCTTTTGTGCCACCGCAAAAGTGCTGCCGTTCTTTTCAAACAGCATCGCGCGCGAGCTGGTAGTGCCTTGGTCAATGCTGAGGAGTAGAGGTGTGCTCATGGATCCGGGGCCCTTTTTTGCGACTATTGTACTGCCGTCTTCGAATTCCGGAACATCACTTCGTTTGAGCTTTCGTTTATAGTCAAATTCAGGCAAAACGAAACAAGTAATATGTCCGAGGAGCGCCGGCAGGCTATATTGGATATTGCCAGAGAAAGTGGCCAGGTCAGTGTTGAGGAGCTTCTGACGCGGTTTGACGTCACTCCTCAGACCATCAGGAAAGATCTCAACCGTCTGTGTGATTCGCGCTTGCTATTGCGCACGCACGGTGGTGCGCGACTGGCCTCGAGCGTCGAGAACATGAGCTACGAGGCACGCCGCATGTTGGCCGGCGAGCGCAAAGAGGCTATTGGACGAGCGGTAGCGGCCATCATTCCGAACGACGCATCACTGTTTCTGAACATTGGTACCACCACTGAAGCGGTTGCCCAGGCTTTGCTACAGCATCAGCGACTGCTGGTGATCACAAACAATATCAATGTGGCCTCTTTGATACGCCCATACCCTGAAAACAAAGTGATAATTGCGTCTGGCGAAGTACGATCTTCCGATGGTGGTATTGTCGGTGAAGCTGCCGTTGACTTTATCAATCAGTTCAAGGTGGACTTCGCCGTGATTGGAGCGTCGGCCATTGATGCGAGCGGTGCCTTGCTTGATTTTGACTATCGGGAAGTCAAGGTTACGCAAGCGATCATGTCCAATGCGCGGCATGTCATATTAGTGGCAGACAGTAGTAAATACGAACGCGCAGCGCCTGTGCGTATCGGGCATATATCGCAAACCCACTCTTTTGTTACTGATGTTTGCCCAGGCACGAAGTTCAGGAATCTCTTGTCGAGTTTCGATATTCGTACAATCGAAACCGAGCGATAAGGCGTCGATCGAACCGGATCTGTCTCCCAGGTCATTTCCGCTCTGGTTTCGATTGACTTTCGATTTTCAGAGCATTAGGGTCGTGAAGGTAACTTTCGACTGCTTCATGAATCCATGCTAGAGCTCAGCGGTGTCAGCAAGACGGTGGGTACCAGTGATCACATCCATGACGTGAATCTGAGTCTCGAGCGTGGTTCTTTGAACGTACTCCTCGGTCCTACCTTGTCCGGCAAGACTACATTGATGCGTCTGATGGCCGGGCTTGACCGCCCGACCGCGGGCGATATTCGTATGGATGGCGAGTCAGTGCTTGGCGTGTCTGTCAGAAGCCGCAATGTGGCGATGGTCTATCAGCAATTCATCAACTACCCGACCTTAACGGTATTTGAGAATATCGCCTCGCCATTGCGAATCGAAGGTGTTGACAAGGCCACGATAAAAAAGAAGGTGGCAGAAGCTGCAGAACTGTTGAAGCTGACCGAATTTCTTGATCGCACCCCGTTGAACCTCTCGGGTGGTCAACAGCAGCGTACCGCGCTTGCTCGTGCACTGGTTAAGGGTGCAGAGCTGGTTTTGCTTGATGAACCACTGGCAAACCTCGACTACAAACTTCGCGAAGAACTACGCGTCGAATTGCCGCGTCTGTTTGCTGAAACCGGGGCCATTTTTGTATACGCGACCACCGAACCGCACGAAGCCCTATTGTTGGGCGGACGTACTGCAACCTTGCATGAAGGTGCGGTAACTCAGTTCGGTAGTACGATAGATGTTTACAATCGTCCCGCTGATATCCAGACTGCGCAAACCTTCGCCGATCCGCCCTTGAATGTTGCCAATGTTTCAATCAAGAATCATGCGATGAGCTTTGCCGGGAAGCCACTGTCGCGTGTCGATCCCATTGACGATGGGCAATATACGCTCGGTATTCGTCCGCATCACATGTCACTCTCGGCGTCGCGTAAGCACACCGTGTCAATTGAGTGTGTGATCGGTACGAGTGAAATCACGGGTTCTGAAACGTTCATTCATGTTGAGGTCGCTGGTGAGAAATGGGTGATACTGACTCATGGTGTGCATAGACTGGCCAGTGGTACAACCATTACCGTGCATCTTGATCCCAGCCGTTTCTATTTATTTGATATGAATGGGAAACTTGCGCAAGCGCCAGCAAATGTTGCAGAGGCTGCTTGATAACATGGCTGCAATCACCCTCGAAGCACTGGCACATTCCTATTTGAAGAAGCCCAAGGTCGATGCCGACTACGCGCTCAAGAAAATCGATTATGAGTGGCAGGACGGCGGGGCCTATGCCTTGTTGGGCCCTTCCGGTTGCGGTAAGACGACTTTATTGAACATCATTTCCGGCTTGCTGCTGCCTTCGCGTGGCAGGGTTAAGTTCGATGGCAAGGATGTGACAGATCTGTCTCCCGAAGAGCGCAACATTGCCCAGGTTTTTCAGTTCCCGGTTATCTACGACACCATGTCGGTGGCGGACAATCTAGCGTTTC
>CAYULV010000324.1:0-4132 GCA_964445655.1 uncultured Granulosicoccaceae bacterium
ATTCGACATCAGCAGCGAGGCGAGCATCCAATTCCTTGTCTCTCAGCTCGCGGTATTGCTTTCTGGAGCTGTCCAACTCAAGCGACAAAGAGCGCAACTCACGCTCAACCTCGGGCCCCTGAGCAATGCTGATTTCCAGTTCAGATATCTCGTTGCGAAGAACTTCGCGTTGATCCGTTAAGGCAGTCAGATCCACAGCCAGAGAATTCAATTTAGCTGCCGCTCGAACATAGTCGGGATTTGTTGGCGCACCAGCGCTTCCATCTTGCCCAGAACGACTTGATTGTTGAACTTCCTTTTCCAGGCCAGAGATTAAAAGTTCCAGCCGTCCAATTTCCGGGTGAATTGAGGAATAGCGCTCTTTTGCGGTAGCCAACTCGGCTTTAGCTTGCACAAGCTGAGCTGCGGGACTCACAACACGAGTGCTTCCTCCGCCACTATAAAAGGGATCCAAAGTCTCAAGCTGATCTCTTAATTCATTAGTTTGGTTACGCAGATCGCGTTCTCGATTGGCAGAGTTCTGCAAGTCCTGTTCCAAGTCATTCAATTTTCGTCGATTAGATACCATTTGATCAGGCAAGGCATTCGCCCGAGACTGTTTGTAATCAGAAATTCTCTGCTCTATGGCATCGATTTCATCTTCGAGAGTAGAGGCCGTTCGATCAAAGAAATTCACCACTTCGCCTGACTGCTCTATTCTCAGAGCCTGGTTTTCCTTGAGGAAAATTTCCATCACCTCATTGGTAACGCTGCGTGCGAGCTGCGGATCATCAGCTTGAAAAGACACGGTAAAGGCTATGACTACCTTGGACTGACCACGACGACCTTGGTTTTGCTCAACGTTCAGAAGCTCTATCGAAAGCGCCTCACGCATCATCAAAACTGCGGATGTTTCGTCACCTTTCTCCAGAATATCACTGAATAGTTCGTAACGAGTTGCCATTTCCACCAGTCGCTCTCCAGTTAGAGCTCGTCGTTTTATATTCTCAATACGCTCCTGCGCATAGCCCGTAACTGTGCTAACAACAAGTCCTTCAGGAATCTCTTCGCGCTCAACAAGAACAGTACCTTCAGATTCATAGATCGCCGGCAAACTCCAGGCGAGCCATGCGGCCCCCAAGGCGACTAGCATCGCTAACACCAGAGCTGCAAACCAGCGTCTACGCACTACGGCAAAGTAGTCTGTAAGGTTCAATCCAATTTCATTATTTTGATTTTGTTCAGACATTTTTATCAACTATTCGTAAATACAAATTTCAGATCATTTGTAGAAACCGTAAGTAATTCCAATCAGTGAGGGCTCATCTCATATCTCTGCGCTATTCACGACCAAACTGGTACCTGATATTCGCGGAGATCGAGTGATTATCCGCTTCGCTCCCTTCGACTCGGAGCTCTCGAGAGCGAAACTCATAGGCGATACCCAGCCTCACCCGCCTGTTAAGGGCATAACTGTAGCTTGGCTCAATGGCCCAGAACTCTCGGTCCAGGCGTGTTGCCACTACTCCAATTGGCTTGTTCGACAGGTAACTGGCACGGAGCCTAAATGACTGCCGTGGGTCGATGCGGTAGCTATACACAACTCGAGCCAGGTCGCTCTGCAGTAAACGCCCGACACCACTAGGCGCTACCGATCGACCATAGCTAACCAACAGTCTGTTAGTCTCTCCTCGGCTTACCGCAAAAATGCGATAGACAAATTCTGTCTCATCAGTATTTAAGGCTGGAAAATCGGTAGAGGTTTCAATGTTCTCGAAGCCCGCATTCAATCCGAAATAGACTGTCTTACTTAGGTCGAGGCGATAACCCAGCGATGCTCCCAAACTGTCGGTATCGACGTCCCCCTCCACAAGATTCAACCCATCATCCAAAAAACGCTGCGTCGACTCAAAATTCCCCACACTTCCAGTAAGAGACAAAGACTGGCGCTCATCAAGGTTATAGTCGGCTCGAATCGAACCTGAATGCTGTCGAAAATCAAAAAAACTAAAATCATCGGTCGCCCGCTGAGGAAAATCGACTTCCCGAAAATTGTAGCTCGCAACAATGTTCAGGTTCTTAGAGACTTGCCAACGAACATTGGGGCCAAATGCATAGTCTTTTGTACGAAACTGTTCTCTGGTTAACCCGGTATCAACATCAAACTCGCTGTTTTCATCGATCTGGGCACCCACTCGAGGTTGTCGATTAGAGGTGGTATCGCGAGCAAACTCGCCATACCAACCGAGCACGACGGTACGGTTCGGTTTATGGCTGCCAGACGCTCTAATTGCCAGGTTGTTTTCGTCGTTTAGAAACTCAATACCGTTGTAACGAATCGCCTGGAAGTCAGCATGCAATAGCACTTCGTCCTTTCGCCCAACTCTTGCAGCGTTTAAATCAATGTCAGCCGTCGTTTGAAAGCCCTCATCGGGATCTTCAATAGTGAGACGCTTGTTATCGCTGTACTCTGTATCGAGGGTGGCAGCTCCGTACACATTCCAGTCAACGGCATAAACGGGCAGCGCTATAAAACTGGCCAAAATCACAGAAATACCAGCCCGCATCCATGTCCATCTGGCCGTCAACCCTTGCTCGAACAATCTAATCATCAGACTAAGGTACCGATACAACATCGCCAGCTTCAAGACGAATGTTGCGATCAAGGTCTTTGCCTTGCTGGAAGCGCTTGTGGTTGAACTTAATCGCACGGCTTTCCCCACCCGAGTTGCGCATAATGAGAATGTCCGATTGTTTCGCAAAAGCTGTTAAGCCATCAGCCAACGTTAGAGCCTGAGCCACCGTCACATAGTGATTCAAAACGTACTCACCTGGGTTATTAACCTCGCCCATGACATAGATCCGATAGCCGGAAACCTTGGTCAGTGAGACAGATACGACGGCGGAGGGAACATAGGCCCTTATCCGCTCTTGCATCAAGGCCTGAAGTTCGGCAACCGATTGTCCCGCAGCCTTAACCTCGCCCACTAGCGGATAGGAAATGCCGCCATCAGGCCGGATGGTCACATTTCTGGAAAGGTCTTCTTCCTTCCATACAAAGACCTCAATTTCATCGGACGGGGACAGCGTGTAAGACGCTCCGCCAAGGGATGGCTGATCTGCAGAATCCGCAGCAACCGCCGACCATGGCAACGCTGCATGCCACAGCACCACCAAACCAAAGATCACCCGAAAAAGTTTCTTGTTCATGCCATATCCGTAACTGTGTTGTGATGTATCTGAATGTCGTCTCTTGGCGATGTCGTCTCTAAACCTGGTCAAGGCTCTGGTCTAAGGCCTGACACACACTATTTGGCAACGGACAGATGTAGGCCGAAGTATAGCTCGCACAACCTGAACAAAGGCCGGCAGCAGTGTAAGCAGAATGTCACGTTCAAATTACGTTCTCGTTGCGCTACCGCACAGCAGCGCGCTCTACACCGGCAGAGGACTGATTTATCAAGGTTTTTGCCTTCGAAGGCGATCTAAATGATCAACCGCCAGATGATAAGCAAAATAGCTGCGTATTTTTTCACTTCATGTCGGTTGAAAACGATAACCACAATAGATGACCACCAAGGTTTTCTGCGGCAATTCACGGACAAAACCCCGCACGCAGCACTATCATGCCTTGTGATTTCCGAACAAGAGTTCAAGACCCAAACGCCAATGAGAAACGAGACCGCCAGCACTGTTGAAGACAGGAGCCATGATTTCGATCGCCGCACGAACGCAGCGCTTGCGGAATCCATCTCGAACAGATCATGTCGATCTGCCAACGATGCGGCCTGGGCAGCGGCGGGCGTCAGCAAACGGAAGGCACCTAAAAGCCCCGTTCTGAGCAAGTTCAGGTTAAAACCCAGTTTCCTAATCATTGGCGCGCAGAAGGCCGGCACCACGTCTTTGTACAGCTATCTTGTCCAACATCCAAGAATCCTGTCCAGCACACTTAAAGAAGTCCATTACTTCGACACTGCAGATTATGAACAAGGAGCTGGTTGGTATCTCAGCCACTTCCCTGGGGCAAAGCCATTAAAACGCTTGATGACACCGGGGCCTAGCGAATGCATCACCGGAGAGGCAAGCCCGTACTATCTAGCGCACCCAGCAACACCGGAAAGAGTGAAGTCGTTCAGACCGGACACAAAACTCA
>CAYULV010000325.1:0-4097 GCA_964445655.1 uncultured Granulosicoccaceae bacterium
CACGCTGGATCGCTGGATATCGCGTCTGGAGAAGCCACCCTCTTGTACATTCTGCCGGACATCATCAAGGGGTTCAGATCGGATTTTCCACAGATTGATGTCAAGTTGCACAATGTCACCGGTCATGATGGTATGACATTACTCCGTGCTGACGAGGTCGACTTTGCCGTCGGCTCCATGATCGAAGTACCTGACGACATGGTTTATCACCCGATCTACGATTTCAAACCTGCACTGATCATGTGCAAGGGCCATCCCTTGGCCAAAAAGAAAAAAATAACACTCGAGGATATAAGCCCATTTGGACTGATTCTCCCGCCACGTCACTTGAGCACCTGGAACATGGTCGATCTGGTTTTTCAACAACATAATGTTCCTTACAGCGTTGTGCTTGAAGCCGGTGGCTGGGAAGTGATCAAGCGTTATGTAGAAATTGATACAGGCATCAGTATCGTGACCAGTATCTGTTTACGTGACACGGACAATCTTGTTGTCAAACCGATGGAAGAGTATTTTCCGACCCGCAGTTATGGCGTTGTTATTCGACGTGGAAAATTCCTGTCGCCGCAAGCAAAAAAATTCCTCGAATTGATGGACGACGATTTTTTCGCCCGGCAAACCGAACCACCGAAAAAACTCAAAGCTATCGGCCGGCAAGAAGCCCTGATAACCAACTTGTAGATCGACGCCTCCCATGACGCATGTCATTGTCGGAATGTCTGGCGGGGTTGATTCCTCTGTCACCGCCCTGTTGCTGTCAAAGCAAGGCTATGACGTGTCTGGCATCTTCATGCAAAACTGGGAAGATGATGACGAACATTGCACGGCGCGCCAGGATTATCGCGATGCGTCCGCCGTCGCCAGCGCACTCGATATTCCATTGAGTACTGTCAATTTTGCGGACGAATACTGGGAACGTGTATTCGCCCATTTTCTCGATGAATACAGCCAGGGACGTACTCCCAACCCGGATATCCTGTGTAACAAGGAAATCAAATTTCGCGCCTTTCTGGATCATGCACAAGCGCAAGGTGCTGACGCAATTGCCACCGGTCACTACGTGCGCAAAGGCATACGCGAAGGCGGTGTCGACTTGCTCCGGGGACTCGATAGCAACAAGGATCAGAGTTACTTCCTGCATACACTCTCAGAGGAACAGATTGCCCCAAGTCTGTTTCCAATAGGCGAGCTGGAAAAACCCGATGTAAGGAAACTTGCAGCTAACGCAGGCTTTCACTTGCACGCTAAAAAAGACAGTACGGGTATCTGTTTTATCGGCGAACGAAAATTCAGCGAATTCCTCGCCGAATACCTTCCTGCTCAACCTGGAGAAATAGTCACCGAGGATGGCGACGTGATCGGCAGGCACAATGGTTTGATGTTCTATACGCTCGGACAACGTCAGGGACTCGGTATCGGTGGCAGACAGGATTCAGACGCTTCGCCCTGGTACGTGCTTGACAAGCTCCTGGCGGAAAACCGCTTGCTGGTTGGGCAAGGACACGATAACCCGCTTTTGTTCAAAGACGCGCTGACCGCACATGATGTCAACTGGATCCGCGGAGTGCCGGCCGAAACCACCTTCCGCTGCACCGCCAAGACCCGTTATCGCCAGCCCGACCAGCAGGCAACCGTGACAGTACTGGCAGATGGCCAGCTACATGCGCGCTTTGACTCACCTGTCCGAGCGATAACACCCGGGCAGTCGATCGTTTTATATGATAACGAGGTGTGTCTGGGCGGCGGTGTCATCAGTGAGTTAGTCAACTGACTTGATGCACTCGACAGAAACACGCAAGCAAACCAACAACCAGGCCTTCGTCGTTCCATTGATTCTCTATACTTGATCGAATGAACTCCATCGCTTCGCTCGAAAATCAGACTCTCGCACTGGCCGGCATCTTTCAGTCGGTCAATCTGTGCAAATCGCTCGCAACCACCGGCATCTGTAATGAGCAGGAGCTCGAAGGCACCTTGCGCTCGATTCTGACCTTGAACACTGATCGGGTCATAGACGCCTACGGCGGCACAGCCCGCAGCATTGAATCCGGTTTACGCATTCTGAAAAATCAGTTTGGTGGCAACAACGAAGCCCGCGATCTCGATATCGCACGCTATGCCCTGTCTCTGATCCAGCTAGGCAGCAACATCCTCAAGGACGAAAAAACCATCGAGCAACTACGCATTGGTATCAGCCATGCACAGTCGCAGAGCAACAACATTCTCGACGAAGAAATGGTCAGTAGTCTGGCCAATCTCTACCGCAGCAGCATCAGCCACTTGAGTCCACGCATCATGGTCAGTGGTGATCCAACACATTTGAATGACAATGGTACAGCCTCGAATATTCGCGCCGCGCTACTCGGCGGGCTTCGTTCGGTCGTCTTGTGGCGTCAATGTGGTGGGACGCGACCAAAACTGGTGTTCAATCGAGCCGCCTATGTCAGGCACGCTGACGAGTATCTATAAACCACAAAGGTACAAACACTATAGAGCCTGTATCGCCTCGACAAATCGCTCGACTTCAGCGCTTGTGTTGAAGTAGTGCACCGAGGCGCGCGTCAGCGATTCGATATCGCGCGACCCAAGATCCAGACGCGCTGAAGTCTTTAGCGCCACCGACGTATTGATGCCTTGAGCACGCAGGGCTGGCGTGATCTCTTCAGCCGATCTTCCCTCTTTGGTGAACGTGACTATCCCACATTTCTGCACACCCTGATCCTGGACGGAAATGGCCGGAATGTTCAAAAGCTTCTGGCGTAATTCATCAGCCAGCGAGACAACACGCGCATTAATGTTATCGGCACCCAGAGTATTCGCATAACGGAATGCTGCAGTCAGTCCAACCCGACCTGCAACATAACTTTCCCAATTCTCGAACCGTTTGGCATCCGCTCTCAATTCGAATTCGTTATCACTTGTCCACGTCGCGGAAAAAAGATCAACAAACGGTGGGTCTATGGTCTCCATGAACTCGCGCCGAACATACAGAAAACCGGTACCCCGTGGACCGCGCAGAAATTTTCGCCCGGTGCCTGACAGGATGTCACATTGAAGCGCTTGTACGTCCAGGGGTATCTGCCCGACGGACTGACAGGCATCAAGAAGATAAATCAAACCGTGTTCCTTCGCGACGCGTCCGACAGCCTCCGCAGGATTGACCAAACCACCCTGTGTCGGCACATGCGTAATGGCGATCAATCGAGTACGCGGCGTGACCAAGGCGGAAATCGCAGTCACATCAATTTGCCCATGCTCATCTGACGGTATCAGATCGATATGCAGGTTTCGCCGCTTGGCCTGATGCAGCAAGGCAAGATAGTTGGATGCATATTCCGACTCGTGCGTGAGTATTCGATCACCGTCCTTGAGCGGCAGGCCGTAAAAAGCCATATCCCAGGCACGGGTAGCATTTTCCACATAGGCCACCTCATCGGGGGACGCGTTCAGCAGTGTTGCGAGCTCTGTGTAGAACGCCTTGAGCTCACTCGCGGCGGAATCTTCAGCCTCATAACCACCGCCGGAGAGTTCAAGATCAAGATGGGTTTTGACTGCATCAAAGACTGGACGCGGCATCAGAGAGGCGCCTGCATTATTGAAATGCAGAACCGACTCGCAAGCAGGGGTATCACGGCGAACCGCGTCTATATCGATCATCTGTGCCTCCTCAGTCGAGGAGGCACAGTATCACTGAGTCAGCTAAGGTTGCGAACAAAAATTAGCCAATGCTGACAGATCACCTGGTACTAGGACGACAACTGAATGGTGACCGGAATATCCTTGAACTTGATCTTCGCTTCATCAGCCGACTCCTGGAACTCGGCAATCTCATTGAAGTTCAAGTAGCGATAAACCTCATCACTCATCGCGTCGAGATCCTTGACGTACTCCATATACTCGGCAGGGGTTGGCAATTTACCCAACAAGGCTGCCACCGCGGCAAGCTCAGCTGAACTCAGGTACACAAAGGCGCCCTTGCCCAGTCGGTTCGGAAAGTTACGGGTCGAGGTCGAGACCACCGTCGCACCTGGTTTCACACGCGCTTGGTTACCCATGCACAACGAACAACCCGGCATTTCAAGCCGCGCACCGGCCGC
>CAYULV010000326.1:0-4091 GCA_964445655.1 uncultured Granulosicoccaceae bacterium
GTACCTGCCTACTGCACAAACCCGGACCTGTTGAGTTTTTACAAAGACGGTTCTGTAAAGATGGGGCCGGGCAGAATCGCCAATATCTATCAGGAACTTGGTGGCCAGTGTAACTTTTTTGGCAAACCACACCCGGAAATTTATGATCACATACTCAATGACTTTGGTGTTACTGCCAATCAAACAATCTGTATAGGTGACAGTGTTGAACACGATGTGCTGGGCGCTAATCATGCCGGGTGTAACTCTGTGCTGGTACGAACGGGTATACATGAAAATCTGGACGATGCACAGTTAATGGCTTTGTTTAGAGAGACCGCGACACAACCAGGTTATATATTGCGTTGTGTTTCGCTCCCGGTGGAAAGTTCTAGACATTCGGATCATCCAGACGATGGGTGTTGTTGCAGCAGGTGAAAACCCTGTCAAACACAGAATAATACCCACCTGTTATCTGCCGGCGTGTATTGCTTCCATCTGCAGATCAAAACCGTCCTGAATGTGCTTGATAAAAACTTCCAGCGATTCAATTTTATCAAAATACATAGACACCCAACGTACAATATGATTTCACGAACAAAAAACATAGACACCCAATGTACAATATGAATTCACAACTGATTTAATCGTGGTTAAATAATAATTTTGGAAGAACTATCGCCGAAACATCAAAGATTGGTTGTCTTCCGATGTTTTTCACACCATTGGTACGAAATAATAGCTACTGGCATTCAAAACCGGCACGCCAAGCCCTACGAACTAACGCAACCAGCAAATAGTGGATTTAAAGGACAGCCGTCAGTTAAATAGTTCGACACTGGCAGACAGATTAGGTCTGCGTTTTCGTTTGAACTGGCGACATGCATTTTCCAACGAATGAATTGACCCTACCAGGCCTTTAAACCGACTCTCGAAGTGGGTACATAAATATACCCAGTGTTCAGGGGAGATAGACAACCGTTGCAGGATTGGTTTGGCCTCTGTGGGGATCGAGCTGACTTTGTCTTCACGTATCTGCCTGCCAGTCCAGTCTACCAATTCCAGATAGTCCACCAAATTGTATATGACCCCTGCTGGCATATCTTGTCGCAGGTTGCCAACAAACGGATGGAGGTTGTCAGGCTGGAAAGCCTGTGTCGGATGATCAGCTGCAAATGGTTTAGTTTGATTGTTGTCGTCGGTGTTTTTCCAGTGACGAATTCTATGCTGGATACTGGTGTAATCTGATTGTTCGGGGGTATCAGCCATGGCAGCCCGTACCGGGTTCAGATCCACGTATGCCATGCAGCTGAGTAAAGCTTGCTCATCGAGTAACGCCTGACATTTGAAACGACCTTCCCAAAATCTGCCGGTGACCTCATCCTCCGCATTGGCTACTCGCGCTACTTTTTCGTTTATAACTCTCATATACCAGCTAATGCTGGATAATCGGCCTCGCCATAAATCGACAAGCAGATCCAGTTGTTCTTTCTCATATGGCTCGAGCGGCTCGCGATTCAAGAACTTCGTCGATACCGCATTACCCAGATGAACTTGATGCCAGCGAGTAACTATGTCCAGCGCGGTGGCCTCTTTCTGCGCCAATTGATCGACGAAAAGTATCACGTGAAAATGATTAGACATTACAGAAAACGCCACCACGTCAAGGAAGAACACCTGGCCTAATCGCAAAAGCTCGGTTTCTATCAATGCCCGCCTGTGCTCAAACGAACGACCGGTAAAGCGATCCTCGCCACACAAAAAAGCTCTGCGAACACAGCGGCTCACGCAATGGTAGTAGGGGGTTGCATCGATGGCAATTTGGGATTTTCGAGGTAATGGCATGAGTACTTCTTACTTCTACTGCTGACTACTGAGCTAAATCTTGTTCGATGGTAAAGGAGAATTCCGGGAGGTGTGTCACAATTGGGATTCTGGATGGGTGTCTACTTTAATCCTCGCTCTGTGCGACGCGATTGCCCACCCTTGAAAGCGCCATGTCTGCAGATGGCAGCCACAGAAAATGCAGGATACTAAAGTGGACATTTTTAGAACTCAAGTTTCGGAGTTGAAAGCTGTGTCGCAATAGAATCGAAGTTGATGATTCTATAAAACAAAAAGCCCTGCGAGTGTTAAAATGTAGTCGCGCAAACGTCCACATCAAAACACGCACAAGGCTCATGGCAAAGAATAACACAAAAAAGTATGAACTACCGCCGCTGGTAGCCCACATATTGCACGACTCCAAGACGTACATTGACAACCTGTTTGCTGATACCTGGAAGCAGCTGGGATTGAAATCACTATTGGTCAATGCAGGTTTTAGTAAACGCAGTGGAACCGATATCGGAACTGTTGTGTACTTGCTGCTTCTATGGAAGTGGATCAATGTATCTTCGATATCGATGTTTTCTCGTAAATCGATGGGACTATTCACTGACGCTCATAAAGATGTTCTCTATGACTCGCTCCATCGAGAGGATATTAATTGGCGTCGATTGAATCTTGATATTGGAAAGAAAATATACGATCACCATACGTTAATCAAAAGCACATCCAGAGTGTTTGTTCTGGATGACTCAATCCGCAATCGACGCGGCAAGAAAATGGAGGCCGTATCGAAACATTTTGATCATGTCAGCAATACTTATGTCATGGGGCACCAGGTGCTCACATTGGGTTTAGCAACAGACGAGTGCTTCCTTGCGCTGGACTCACAGATATTCATCAGTGACTCCCAGGCACACAAGCAGGTCAAGCCCTACAAGGATGGGCGTAGCATCGGTGCTAAGCGTTATGATGACGCAGTGAACAAAAGCAAGGTAGAAATGTCGAGGGATCTGCTGGCCCGCGCCGTGCGCAAAGGAATCACTGCTGATTATGTAGCCGCTGACGCTTGGTTTGGTAATAAGGAGATGATGCGTGCTGCCCTGTCACTGAAGATGACCGCGATTCTTCGGATGAAGAAAGGAAGCTTGAAGTATCGGGTAAAACTCAGCGGAAAGTGGCAAAACCTAGACGCTAAGGAACTCTACCAGCAGGCAATACGGAAGCATTGGCGCAAAGTACAAGGTATGCCGTGGAAGGCTGTTGAGATGCAGGTCGAAGTTGATTTATCGACGGAAACAAGGAAGGGTGCAAAGCCAGCTTATCAACCGTTGAAGCTGTTGTTTGTTCGTGGGGTAAACGAAGATCCGGATGTCGACGGCAGTAAAAAGGACTGGGCCTTGTTCCTGAGCACCGACCCTCAGCTCTCCACCTGTAAGATGCTGGAGGTTTATGCACTACGATGGAGCATTGAGGTGTACTTTAAAGAAGCCAAGCAGCATCTGGGATTTCTTTGTGAGCAAACCATCAGTTTCCAATCCCACACCGCCTCCATTCATCTATGCGCTATTCGTTATCTGATGTTGGTACACGCCAAACTTACTCGCCAAGATAGTTCGGTGGCCCAACCACGAGGAGAAATTCAGGATCAGCTGAATTCATTGAGCTTCGCCACTCAACTATGGCAAGTCTTCCGAGCTATTATAAGCGGCACACTAAAATCATTGAGCCGTCAGTTGGGTTGTTCGATTAAAGAAATTATGCGCGAGATCGACGAGCGCGTGGAAGAATTCTTCGTTCGCAGCCTTCAACTTGACGTACTTACAATGTCGCTGGAGTATGATAATTCACCCTGCGATAGACCCATATGAACTCCGAAACTTGAGTTATTTGTGCGTAAAAGTCATATTGGCCGCGCGATGCAGGCGGTATCAATGGATGCCAAAGGCGCGGCGATATCAGGCATTGATCCGGATAAAGTCAACCTGTTTACCTGGGGGCTTTCCGGAGCGCTGGGTGCGACGGCCGGAGTCTTCTTTGCCAGCTATACGCAGTTGTCGCCGTCTATGTGGGTTGGCCCGCTGATCATTGCTGTAGCTGTGGTGATTGTGGGAGGTATTGGTTCCATTATCGGTACCTTGATTGTGGCCCACATTGTCGGATTTATGGAAATTATTTCAGTGGCTCTGATCGCACCTGAGCTGCGCGGTGTGTTTACCATGTTGTTGATCATTGTGGTATTGATCATTCGTCCTCAGGGCTTATTCGGTCGGGAGGAAATACAA
>CAYULV010000327.1:0-4076 GCA_964445655.1 uncultured Granulosicoccaceae bacterium
ATGAGCGAAGTGCAGATCGAGTTGATACGCGTGCTGGCAGCTATGAACGTCAGCTCCATACCAAAGCTGGCGAGGTGACACTAAAAGTGCCTAAACTACGCACACAAACCTTTGAAACAGCGATTATCGAACGCTACAAACGTCGAGAAGCGTCGATTGAGGAATCGCTGATCGAAATGTATCTGGCTGGTGTGTCTGTTCGTCGTGTAGAAGATATTACCGAAGCTCTGTGGGGAACCCGGGTTTCACCGAGCACAGTCAGTAAGCTGAACAAGAAAATCTACAAGAAGCTTGAAGCCTGGCGACAACAACCGATTGAAGGCGATTACCCTTACGTCTATCTGGATGGCATCGTTCTCAAACGCACCTGGGCAGGTGAAGTTAAAAACGTCTCAGTCTTGGTCGCCATCGGCGTTGATAGCGAGGGGTATCGTAAAATCCTCGGCGTTCAGGAAGGCCATAAAGAGGACAAGGCCGGTTGGTCGGAGTTCTTGCGCTACTTGAAAGATCGAGGGCTTAAAGGCGTTAAACTAATCATCTCTGATGCGTGTATGGGTTTGTACGAATCGGTCGGTGACTATTACCCAGAATCGGATTGGCAGCGCTGTATGGTTCACTTCCATCGCAATGTGGCGAACCGGGTACCGAGCACGAAAGTAAAAGAAGTGGCCCGTATGCTCAAGGCGATTTACGCGCAAGAAAGTCGAGAGGCCGCGATGGTCAAAGTGAGCGACATCTGTGAAAAGCTGCGAGAGATGAAATTACCCAAGGCGGCAGAATTGATCGAAGAAAAAATCGAAGAGACGTTAACCTACTACAGCTATCCAGATAATCACTGGGTGCGCATCCGAACCAACAATGCGCTGGAGAGAATCATGCGGGAAATCAGACGTCGTACACGAGTGGTTGGTGCCTTCCCTGACGGCAACTCCGCATTGATGCTAGTTGCTGCTCGATTAAGACATATATCAGGCACCAAGTGGGGAGCCAAGCGCTACCTAAGTATGGACGAGTTGTACAAGCAAGATGTTACTGAGCAATTGAGTGCCTGAGACTGCCGCTGAAAAAAGTGCGAAAGATTGTTGACGTTATCCGCCGACAAAGGCAGCTGCGCAAAAGAAGATTAACAGAACGGTATACGACGGACAAAAGAAGGTAGCGCTACCGGGTAATGTCGCACGTAAGGAGGGGGCCAAACCGTCGAAAGATCCGATCGTCAATGAGGCAAACGATGGTGCAGGGGATGTGTATGAACTGTTCAAGAATGAATACAACCGCAATTCCCTTGATGGGGAGGGTATGCCGTTAAAAAGTACTGTTCATCACCGTAGGAACTACAACAACGCGTTTTGGCAAGGCGAGCAAATGGTTTATGGCGATGGTGATGGGGCGATTTTCAAAAAATTCACTGAGTTGTCTGTCATTGGGCATGAGATGACGCATGGGATAGTACAGTTCTCAGGTGGGTTGATATACCAGGGTCAATCTGGTGCCCTTAACGAAAGTATAGCTGATGTTTTCGGGTCGTTAACCATTCAAAAAAAGCTGAGTCAATCAGCGTGTCAGGCGAACTGGTTGGTTGGCGAAGGTATCTTGGGCCCGATTATCAATGGGCTAGCACTGCGAAGTATGAAAGCGCCAGGAACGGCCTATAACGACACGGTGCTCGGTCAAGATCCGCAGCCCTACCACATGGATTACTATGTTGACACGACATCGGATAATGGTGGGGTGCATATCAATTCAGGTATACCCAACCAGGCGTTCTATCTGTATTCACAATACATGGGCGGAAACGCGTGGGACAAGCCCGGACAGATTTGGTATCACGCACTCCAGTCGTTGAATAATCCTAATGCAACCTTTCAACAATGGGCAGAAAAAACCATGGAAGCGGCGATGGAAATACATGGTATAGGTACATGGGAGACTGGTATGTTAAAACGCGCTTGGAAACTGGTTGGTATTGATGTTTGAATGAATAGATTATTGGCTTTGGTATTGGTGGTCATGGTTTCAGCGATCGGATGTAGTGAAAAAGAAAACAAAGAAGAACTAGTGTTCAACATTCAGCAAGAAGGTGGGTTTGCTGGCCTTAGCTTGTCTAAGATGATCTCCGTGGATCAGCCCTTATTAGAGACACTAGAAAATCAGGAGGGTAATTTTCTTTCACGGGATATTCTTGAGTCATTTGACGGGCCTGGCGAGGTAACGCCCGATTCCATTACTTACAATATCGAGGTGGTTTCCGGTGCCAATAAGTCAGATAGGTATTCAATTTCCGAGTCACAATTAAGTGATACGCAATTGGAATTTCTAGATACAATCCATGAATTAGTAGCGGATAAACCTTCCAACTAGTTGCTAGGTTACCCTAGCCTAGATTATTCATGAAGCAGAATAAGTAAAGGCCTTTAATGTGTTAGAAAAGCGTTACCACACGAATTTCTGCACACAATCAAAGCCTTCATAATGAATCATACCACACAGCACAGTGTCGTTTTCGATGACGTGTTCGCCAAGCCTGTTCACGCGCAATTTGATCAACAAGATAGTAGCTCTGATGGTGGTGCGTTATGGCTCAAGGCTGCGGATCAGTCTCTTGGGCTGATTCAGGCACTGGGTAACTGCATCCGAGAAGATCGACAGCTCGGAAAGATCAAACACAGCCTACAAGATCTGATTCAACAGCGCGTATTCGGTATCGCCTGTGGCTATGAGGACTGCAACGATGCAGCTCGCCTATCGCATGATCCTGTGCATCGCCTAATGATGGGGCGTGACCCACTCAAAGGAAAAGCTCTCGCCTCTCAACCGACCTTGTCGCGATTTGAAAACGCGATTGAAGGACGCTCGCTGGTGCGCATGGGACATGCCCTGGCGGATCGTGTGATCAAACGTCACCGCAAGCACCTAGGTAAACGAGTCAGAAGAGTCACCATCGATATGGACCCGACCGACCATGCAACCTACGGTGGCCAGCAACTGAGCTTTTTTCACTATCACTACGACAGTTGGTGTTATTTGCCAGTTGCTTGCTTTTTACAATTTGATGATGAGCCAGATCAGTACCTCTCAGGCTATGTATTGCGTCCGGGTGATGTAGGTGCTCACTACGGTGCTATAAGCCTATTACGTCGAACGATTGAGAAGTTGCGAAGTCAATTTGATTCGGTAAATATCTGTGTACGTCTGGACAGTGATTTTCTAACACCAGAGCTTTTGGATTTTCTCGATGAGCTGCGGGTCAAGTACGTGGCGTCCATTGCAAAAAACGCTGTATTAAAAGCATTTTCAGAACCTTTGATGAAGAAAGTACGCCAGCGGTCAAAAAAGACGCACCGTACGGAGCGTCTGTTTGGCGAGTGTGAGTATATGGCGAAAAGCTGGGAGGTAGATCGCCGGGTGATCTTTAAAGCCGAAGTGGTCTGTCATCCAGGTCGGAACCCAAAGGAGAACCCACGATTTGTTGTGACGAACCTGAAGAGCAAACCTGAGTTTGTCTACAGGAAGGTGTATTGCCAGCGAGCCAATATCGAGAATAGGATTAAGGAGCTGCTGAACGGGCTGCACATTGATCGCAGCAGCTGCACCGGTTTTCTTGCTAATCAGTTACGTTGCCTGTTAAGCGCAACTGCCTACGTGTTGTTTCAAGAGCTGAGATTGGCAGCAGCAAAAACTCCTCTGGCCAGCGCCCAGGTAAGCACTTTGCGTGAACGGTTACTCAAGATGGCCGTTTGGTTGAAACGCTCTACGCGGCGTGTCGTGTTTCATTTGCCAGACTCAGCCCCCTATGCGACTGAATGGTGCCAAATTGCACGTACGCTTTGTATTGCGCCGACTTAAACCTGTTAGCACTTGAGAAAATCAAAATTTGATTGCTGCAGGAATCACTGTGTTGCTAACCCGTGGGCGCTTGATCAACATCTAGTCTATATAGACAGAAATCTGATGCAATTTTGTCGCTATTTCCCTATCCACTCGTTAGAGGGAGCATCAAATCGGCACATAGATATCGATTAGGCGACTACGGGTAGAATACGGACAACTTGTTAAAGCTTCATGAATAAAGCAGG
>CAYULV010000328.1:0-1177 GCA_964445655.1 uncultured Granulosicoccaceae bacterium
GCTGATGGGGGAGATCAATCTAAGCGACAGTAACTCGATCATCTTCTTTGGTAGCAAGGCGCAGCAAGAATTAACGACGATCTCGGACAATATGCTCGAGGGCGTACGTAACAAGGATCTCGGCGCGGCAGGCAGCTCCTTGAATAATATGGTCACAGCCTTGCGAGGTTTTGAAGTCGAAGATTTTGACCCGAACAAGCGTCCTGGTTTCTTAGCTCGAATATTCAGAAAATTGTTCGGTGGCATCACGCCAGTAGCCAAGTTCATTCAGCAGTATGAAGGCGTGCGTCGACAGGTCGATACCATTACCGACGACCTTGAAGGGCACAAGACGCAATTGCTGCGCGACATTACCAGCCTGGACAAACTCTACAGCGCGAACCTCGATTACTTTCATAATCTTGAGGCTTACATTCTCGCTGGAGAGCAGAAGCTCAAGTACATCGATGACGAAATGATTCCGGCAGCGGAAAAGGAAGCAACGACTACCGATGAAGTTTTGCACGCTCAAGAGCTTCGCGACATGCGGGCTGGTCGAGATGATCTCGAAAGACGTGTGCATGATCTCAAGCTCACACGTCAGGTAGCCATGCAGGGTTTGCCAAGTATTCGTCTTATTCAGGAAAACGACAAAGGGCTTGTCAACAAGATCAATTCCACACTCGTCAACACCGTGCCCTTGTGGCGTCAGCAGTTGGCGCAAGCTGTCACGATCTTTCGTTCTGCGGAAGCGGCTAAAAGTGTCAAGGCGGCAAGCGATCTGACCAATGAATTGCTCGAGAAAAACGCTGAAAACCTGCGCACCGCCAATCGAACCGTACGCGAAGAACTCGAGCGCGGCGTCTTTGACGTCAATGCTGTGCGCCGAGCTAATGAGAATCTGATCGCAACAGTTGAAGAGAGTCTGCAGATTGCCGATGAAGGCAAGCGACGCCGTGTCGAGGCTGAGCAGCAACTTGAAACGATGGAAGCGGAATTGAAAGAAACTCTTAAAGCGGCCTCTGCACGCGCTGGTCAGTCGTCAACGGCAGGAGTTTAAGTCAATGGGTCTTTTCAGTCGTCTGTTTCATGAATTTATCGATGTCATCGAATGGACTGATGACAGCAGTAACACCATGGTGTATCGCTTCGAGCGTTATGGCAACGAGATCAAGTACGGTGCCAAGCTTATCGTTCG
>CAYULV010000328.1:1277-4071 GCA_964445655.1 uncultured Granulosicoccaceae bacterium
ACTGAAGGGGTCTTTACCACTGAAGAGATCAGTGGCCAGTTGCGCAACCTGATCACCTCACGGTTTGCGACGATAATCGGTGGCTCGAACATACCGGTGCTGGACATGGCCGCTAACTATGACCAACTCGGTGAGTTTCTGACGCGGCGAATCGCGCCGGAGTTCGGTGAATATGGCCTTGAGCTGACACGCATTTTAGTAGAGAACATTTCTTTACCACCGGCTGTATCGGAAGCACTTGATAAACGAACAAGCATGGGTATGACCGGTAATCTTGATCGTTATCTTCAGTACCAAACGGGTAGCGCTATGGAAGCCGCGGCTGCGAACCCTGGCGGTGGCGCTTCCGACGGTATTGGTATGGGCGTTGGGTTAGCCATGGCGAACCGAATGAACGAAAGCGTTGGCTATGGCAATAGCGCTCCGCCACCGCTACCTTCGGGGGCGACCACATTCCATATCGCAGTAAATGGGGAGCCGAAAGGGCCATTCACCATTGAGGCTTTGCGTCAACAAGTCGAAACTGGTGCATTGACGAGCGATACACTGGTTTGGTCAGCCGACATGAGTAGTTGGACTCCAGCAAAGGACGTCGATGCATTGCAGACGGTATTGTCGTCGTCGGCTAAAGCACCGCCACCGATCCCTGCAGGCTGAAAACCGTGATCAGTAAAGTGAGTATTAGCGGCGAATGTGCGCCGCAATTTGGGCGAGACGACGAATTCACGTGAGCAAACGTTGGGATTCTTTGAATGCCGAGGCTTCTGCGGATGCGTTGGCGTCCGGTATACAGAGGCGATTGCAAGATCGATTGCGGCAAGGAATCGAAAAGGCAGAGTTTGAATCCCCGGCAACGGAGGACTATCAATGGTCGGGTGAATCTTCATCTCGTGAAATTGGTGAAGCAACCACCCGTGCATTAACAGAGAAACGTTTTCCGTGCGCGCAGTGTGGAGCGATACTGAACTATGCGATTGGCACACGCTCGCTGGAATGTGAATACTGTGGGCACGCCAATCAGATAGCACATAGCAAGGAGCGTATTGAAGAGCTGGATCTGCACGCAGCATTGAGGCAATTACAAACCTCGAGTGCCGTGTCACCAGAGAGTCAGATTATCCATTGTCCGAACTGTGCCGCGCAATTTGCACTTGACGCACATATTCATTCTGGTGAGTGTCCATTTTGCAGTACCCATGTTGTTACTGGCACCAGTGTAGCCAAGCCGATCAAGCCAAAAGGATTGCTGCCCTTTTCAATCACATCCGATGAAGCGAGGGAGTCTTATCAGAACTGGTTGAACAAGCGTTGGTTTGCACCCAGTGCACTAAAGAAATACGCCCGTGGCGATACGACGCTCAATGGCGTTTATATTCCCTTCTGGACTTACGATAGCGATACCGCGACAGCCTATCGTGGGGAGCGTGGTGATATTTATTATGTTTCGCAGCGCTATACCACCACGATCAATGGCAAGCGGGTGACGCGAACTCGACAGGTGCCAAAGATTCGCTGGCGACGGGTGAATGGTCGCACGACTCGACACTTTGATGATGTGCTGGTTGGAGCTACTCGGACCTTGCCACGTAAAATTACCGACTGGCTTGCCCCATGGGATCTGCAGAATCTTGAGCCTTATACTGAAGAGTTTCTCGCAGGCTTTTCAAGTGAGGTGTATCAGGTCGATCTGGACGAAGGGTTTAACGTCGCTCAGAGCACCATGGACACGATTATCAAAAATGATGTTCGTCATGCGATCGGGGGTGACAAACAACGAATCACATCATTGAGGACCCAACATAGCGATACGACGTTCAAGCACGTTTTGTTACCGCTCTGGACGGCGGGTTTTCAGTTTCGTGACAAGACCTACCGATTTGTTGTCAATGGGCGTACAGGTAAGGTGCGCGGTGAACGGCCGTACAGTATTGTCAAAATTGGCTTGGCAGCAGTTGCAGGATTGATTGCTCTTGCCGGTGTTTTGTTTGTTGCCAGCGAATATCAACGCGGGGCAGCTTACTCGCAATCTGGTTTCGCCGACGGGATTCGTGGACGCATCAATATTGACTGGCGCCGCGAAGTGAGTCCGTCACGATGGCCAGATATGCCACTTGATGGTAGTCCACGTAAGCTGGACTTCCCAAGCTTGCCGCCGGAGCTCCAGTTCTAGCGCCGCATGGTTAACGTATGGCTTAAAGAAGCTTTCAAAGATAAAGCGTTCAACGTCAGATAAGTCGTTCAACGAAAGTTTAAGTCATTCAAAGCAATTTGCGGAAATACACTCGGTTGAAGCCATCCTCGCGTTTTCGTTCGGTTTCTTCATAGCCAAGTCTGGTGTAAATGGCTATGTTCTCGGTCATGACTTCATTGGTGTAAAGCTCGATAGCATTGATTCCTGCGTCATGAGCGTATTGCTCGACAAATTCAATAAGCGCTTTGCCAATGCCTTTTCCAGATGATTCCGGAATGACCGCAATATTTTCCAGATGTATATGATCCGATTTCTTATAAAAAACTACAAACCCTGAAAGTAGCGATCCTGAAGTCGCGACGTATATCTGTTCAAGTGCTATCTGACGGGCGAAGTCCGCAACCATCGGCGCTGGTCGGCGGTCCATTCTATCCAGGTACTTTGTATAAGCCTGTCTCGCGCAGGTTTTGACTTTGTGAAAATCGTTCTTAGTCGCGAGACGAATACATAGCGTCTTGTTATCCATCAAGACAGCATATCGAATTTTGCCAGAGTTGCCAGAGTTGCCAGAGTTGCCAGAGTTGCCAGAGTTGCCAGAGTTGC
>CAYULV010000329.1:0-4069 GCA_964445655.1 uncultured Granulosicoccaceae bacterium
TGCTGGCGAGTACGGAGAACCCAGCCAAAAACCGGAATGCCAAGTTTGACAGATCCGGGAGGTGATTGAGATGCCCCAGGAAGGAAATCATAGACAATAGGAATATGGACTTCTCAATTTGGAAGCCCCGC
The DNA here is from genome assembly GCA_964445655.1 of uncultured Granulosicoccaceae bacterium. GTDB lineage: Bacteria > Pseudomonadota > Gammaproteobacteria > Granulosicoccales > Granulosicoccaceae > Granulosicoccus. Next base: position 132 of record CAYULV010000329.1, read on the forward strand.
GCGGCGGCGCTGGGCTTGTGCTGGATCTATCAAGCGCGAGTTACAGGCCCCTGAGCGAGGCACAGCTCAACATCGTGAGAACCCGGTAGGCAAGCAATAACGCGTTGACACAATGAAAATTACGTCCAATGCATGGCCATCGAAGCCAATAGACTTCTTACCCGCGGATTGGCCAGAGGGGATGCTGTTAACCAAAGAAACTTGCGACAACAAGACAAGCGCTGAGACAGGCGAAAGGAAAACAAGATTCAAGCCTTTGCAAATAAAATCCTCCCGAGCGTGGCGCGGAAGCGTACGAGTGGACTAGCGTGGCGCTTTCTTGTGTAACTACCCCGCTTTCGCCGCTGCGCCCCTGCTAGCCTTAAAATAACTCGAGCGCAGGCGATTCGGAAATCCTTGTATTATTATCTAACAAATTAATATTCTGATTACCTCCGCGGTCCCAGGGAGGTAAGGAGAGCCAGTTATTGGCAATGGTGATATTGTCAGAGTGCCTGAATTCGATCGTACCCGGATAATTTCCTGCCAACTTGACAGTATTGAACTCGACAATTGTGTCGCTGGCACCATACAGTTCAATTCCTGCATCCCCTGGCATAGCTTGATAAATTGTGTTGTGCGAGATACTACCGCCAACGTGAGAGGTACCCAGACCGAACGCTATGTTTCGGAAACTGTCAAAAATTGTATTGCCGATAACCTCTGTACCCTCTGCACCGTTCCAGACAAGAATAGCCGGTGCGCTGATGTAGTCACCGCAGTCTCGGTCCAGAAGGCAACCGCTGCCATCTCCGTTAATATTGTAAATATAGTTATCGCGTATGGTCCAGTCTATAGTCGCATGCATATCGATTGCGCCGTTGTAATCACCTAAAGCGGCGCCTTCGCTGTACCCGATTGATGAGCAGGCGATCAAACCGTCACGCGCACCAGGAGGGTTTACCTTGACATGTTGGGTGCCTATATCTTTTATATCCAGGTTATACAACTGCAACCCCCGCTGCCCACCTATAGTTGGATTCATGACGACACCATGATCGCTGAAATCACTAATTGATATGTCTGCAATAGTGACATCATTGCCAACAATCATTATTCCTTCTGAGGGCACTCCATAACCCATGCCTTGAATACGAACACTTGACGGGTCACCACTCAAACTACGTACAGTTACTCCACTTCTGACTTGAACAACATACTGATCAAGCCGGTAGTTACCGTCTTCAAGCAGTATCTCTGTGTCCGGGGTGGCTCTTTCTATAATGTTAATCCAGTCCGATTGTGGATTGACTATTTGCGTATTCTGGCGAGGCCTGTAAAGATTCGACTGATCGTAGGGATCGCAGACACCGACAGCAGCAGCGAGCAATAGCGACACATCTGGCGATTCGTCAATGCTTGATTGTTCATCACCCGACCCTGATGAACACGCATATAGCCAACAGCATAGTGCAACTACAATACTACTCGTTGATAACCGGCTTTGATTAAATCTCATGTCTGAAAAATAGTTGTTTTAATGATTAGAGAATCTGCGCCTGCATTAGAGTTGAGTAGTGATAAAACACAAAGTTAGGGAAGCATCAAACGCAAACCGCTACCAAATCTTCACGACCGATACAACGACATCGGTTGCAATTCTTCAGCAATACCGCTGCCAAATACTTCCCTCTACGCCCTCTGTTATGTCTATTAAGTACCAGAACACATCACGAGTCACCTTACACGGAAGCAATCTTCGCCATACAGCCATCGCACAAGCACCTCCTGGCGCAGATACCACTATCCAGCCTTTCTCCGCGGCCCGCTGCCTGACGTTCGGTACCGACACACGGCCTTTGGCTCGATAACTCTGCACCCACTCTATACGGGTAAGGGCTTTCAGGAACGACAATTTTTTGTCGATAGTAAATCGTATTTCAATATTTACAACGATCCTCGTCGAATCACAGCAGATACCCACGTCAATATTGCACACACAAACCACAACATGCGTAATTCTTTCCCGTTGCAATGTTTTACTGGCAACCAGTACTGAGCCGATGTAGAACCAAGCAATGGATAACTATTTACACGGTCATTGCTCTATCGCAATTTAAAGAATTTATTCACCTTGCATAAGGTTATCTGAAACGCACTGACTTGACGCTGCACCCGCGAATAGCGCAACAGTCGCTACTTTCAAGTGATGCCCAAGAAGCGAGAATATTGCGGCCGCTGCAATTTATACTCACATACAAAAGCAAAGGAACCTGACCTTCTTACAGCGCTTTTCAACACTATGATGAAGCATACATACAGCCCTGCAAATGTGTGAACGGATTCGCAAATCAATAAGACGAACCATGCTACCCACATTCTAATTTGACAATATACGATTTTTGCAACAGCGCGATCTTGCAAATAGCATTCAAATCAAACTGTTATTTCCGAAATCAAATTAAAGGACGTAATGAAATGCGCAACCGCTTACATTCACACACGAATGTACTTCACAACGTATTGTTCTGCTTGATTTCTTTGCTCACGCTTTTCGCTCTATCAAGCAAGCTGCAGGCGCAAACTAACTCACCTTACGACGTCATCCGAATTAACAACAGTCAACCGATAATAGATCAAGACATGTTTGATGATCTCGGGGTTGGCGATGAAGGTGGCAACATCAATGGACCTTCACTGATACGCATCCCTGACTGGATCTCACCGGCCAACCGCGCCAACCGGTCAGCTGTCTACTACCTATACTTTGGCGACCATGCCGGCGATTATATTCGTATGGCCTGGGCAGAAAATATCACTGGACCCTGGCACTTGTATCAGGTTGGCTCAAACGTGGCACGCGGAAACAGAGGTGTACTGGACAACGGTGGCAGAGATATCAACGTCGGCAATGGTATTGTCATTGAAGAAAATCATTTAGCTTCACCGGATGTCCACGTAGATAACGAGAACCAACGAATAATAATGTATTTTCATTCGGGCTCATCAACATTCTTTAACGGTAACGAAATGAATGGGCAGTTTACGTGGGTGGCTACTTCCCCGTATGGGCTTGATTTCAACAATCGTATCGAACCGGTCAGACTTTCCACGTCATATGTTCGTACCTTCGAACACGGCAATGAGTTATATGCATTCGACAATAGCGCATCACCGAAAAGAGCATTGGATGCTGACAACCCCTGGGAACCACCGCCCAACTATTACTCTGGCGCGACAATACCTAACTTGTGGGATGCACGGTCAGGTAATTTCACTCAAGAACCCATTGAGGAAAATCTGGGCCTTAGTCGATCAGAACTGCGTGTCAGACATACTGCTGTTAGAGTGGTCGGCAATCAACTACAAGTTTTTTATACCAGACGTGGGGACAGCCCCGAACGAGTCATGCTGTCCACAGTGAATTTGAACGTGGGCGATTTTGAGAACTGGCAGTTCAGCTTCCCGCCGGCTGAGATATTAAGCGCAACTTCAGGATGGGAAGGCGGTCAGTTCGAGCCTGAACCATCGGAAGCTTCAACAGCTCCTGATAATGTAAATCAGTTAAGAGATCCTTATGTCTTTGAAGACAGCGACGGGTCGCTTTATTTGATCTATGCCGGTAGAGGTGAAGATGGTTTGGGTATTGCCGCATTGTCCAGCCCACGCCAGGATATCGACATACTTAGACCTGTTGGAGATGCGTATACCCGAGGAGGAAGATCTGCCGATGACAATTTTGGACGTGAGGAAAGTTTGAACGTCAAACAAGGAAACAGCAGTAATTTTTTCCGCAGATCCTACCTTAACTTCAGAATAGATAACCCAAGAAATGTCGATGCAGCTGTACTGAGGCTCTACGCAACGCGTACTGCAAACGCTGATATCACGCTTTATGCTACTGAGAGCGGATGGAGTGAGAATACAATTACCTGGAACAACGCGCCACCTGATGGCCA
>CAYULV010000330.1:0-3996 GCA_964445655.1 uncultured Granulosicoccaceae bacterium
GGAAACCGGTTTCCTCCTCGGCTTCCTGCAGCACGGTAGCAAGCGGATCATCACCCTCGATGACGCCCGCCGGCACCTCGAGAAGAAATCCGTCACCATCAACCTCAAATGCGGGGTAACGAAATTGTCGCGTCAGGATGACTGTCGCCTGCTCCAGGTTGTAGAGCAAAAGTGCGGCACCATGGCCACGGTGGTAAATCTCGCGTTTTTGCCGTTGCCACTGTCCGTCGCGCCGCAAGTAGTCGAATTCGACCGCTTCAAGACGCGCCCATTCCGATGACAGCACCCGCGTGCCGATGCGTTTTATTCGATCCTGACTCATACCACCATCCTCTCTTGTTACAGCCTGTTACATCTTGTTGTCAACGCGAAAAGTCTTGCTGAGCAGACACGCCGATACTCTGTTCAGGCTCTGCAGAAACACCAGACGCCAATACTGAACTTCAACTTTTCCAAGGACATTATCAATGAAATACACTAAAACTCTCGTTATCGGTGGCGTTACTGCAATTGCAGTGGTTCTAGGCGCTTCCGCCTTTGCCGATAGAAATCAGAATCGTGACGGTGAACGTGGCGCCAGGATGATCGAACGCGTATCCAGTAAACTTGAATTGACTGACGAACAAACTGCAGCACTCACCGCTTTCGGTGCTGAGCTGCGTGAAACGCGAGATCTGATGCGCGGCGGCGAAGACGGCAACATGCGTCTCAAACTGACCAACTTGATCAGCGCCGACACATTTGATCAAGGTGCTGCCCTGACGATGATCACTGATCGAGCGGCAGCCTTGCAAGCCAACGCACCAGAGCTGGTTGCAGCGGCAGCTCTGTTCTTCGATGGACTTGACGCCGAGCAGAAAGCGAAGATTCAGAATTTCAGCAACAAAGCCGGGAAGCGTGGTCGATTTGGCCGCGGTCTCAACTACTAGACCAGAACCTTTGGATCACACACAATGGGCCACCCAACGGTGGCCCATTGAGTTAGGCTGCACAACATGCATTCCGTACTGCTGATAGACGATGACGGCAAGCTCGCCGAAGTGCTGACCGACTACTGTGCTCAATTCGATATCCGTATCGAACCCGCGCTTCGTCCAAGCATCGGCCTCGAGAAACTGGACTCATTCGATTTCGATGCCGTGATACTTGACGTCATGATGCCCGAGATGGATGGCTTCGAAGTCTGTAAACGAATCAGACGATCCAGCGATATTCCCATCATCATGCTCACGGCACGCGGGGATGTCACCGATAGAATTGTCGGACTCGAATTAGGCGCAGATGACTATCTGCCAAAACCCTTCGAACCTCGGGAATTGATCGCACGACTGAATTCAAATATTAAACGACACACTGCTCCGCCCAAATCAACATCCGAGAAATCCTGTAACCAAACACTGTATTTCGAAGACATCACGCTCTATCCGGACAGGCGGGAAGTGCACGTACGAGAACAGTCCGTCGAGCTGACCACCAAGGAATTTGATCTGCTTTTGTTACTGGCATCTTCCGCAGGTACAGCCTTCAGTCGTGATGAGATACTCGGCGAACTCAAGGGAACCGACAACGAACTTTTCTCCCGCTCGGTAGACATCCTGATCAGTCGCCTGAGAGCCAAGCTCAAACCCGCCACGCCGATACGGACCATTCACGGTGCCGGCTACAGCTTTGCCGCAAGTGTAAAGAGTCCACCTGCGTGATTGCCGCCCTGACCCGCTCATTGTCACTCAGGCTGCTTGGCATCTTTGTCATCACCGCCTTGTTGATCATGATCATACTGGTGTCTTTTTTCAGTCGCGGGCTGGGCACACAATGGAAACGCACCATACAACCGCATCTCGTTCAATACGTTCGCTACCTGCAGGACGAAATTGGTAGTCCGCCAGACATGGCACGCGCGCAAGCAATCGCCGACCGCTTACCGATCACGATCGCCATCTATCAAGGAGAGGCCTTTCTCTACGCCACTGATGGCAAACCCTTCCCACTGGAAAACCTTAGCTTCAGACACAGTCGAGAAATAAAATCCGAAAGTGAAGACTTGTCGGGTGTGCCATTTACCGCCAGCCTGACCAAGCGGAATCGATCAGGCGATAACGTTCTCAGAATTCAGGAAAACGGCTACTCAGTGTATTACCGTCTGGACCGTTCCTGGCAGCACCGCTCATCGATGCGGCATACCCGTAAACGTGGCGATTCACGTTCGGATGAGAACCAACGATTCCAGATTGACGAAATATTTGAGGCATTGCTGGCCCTGGCTCTGGTATTGCTCGCAAGCTTTTTTGCCATCAGGCATCAACTGAAACCGATTCAAAAAATCCAGAAAAGCGTTAGCCGTATCAGTGACGGGGAACTTAATCATCGGATCCAGCTTAACGGCCGCCACGACCTAGCGGTACTGGGCAACAGCATAGATAGCATGGCAGATCGAATTCAGGCAATGCTTGATGCCAAACGACAACTGTTACTAGCCATCAGCCATGAACTGCGTACCCCATTGACACGCGCACGCATCGCAACCGAACTCTTCCCCGATTCAGCGAATCGACAACGACTCGAGGAAGATCTGAATGATATGCAAACCCTGATCTCCGACATCATGGAGTCAGAGAGGCTCCAGAGTAATCACGGTGTACTCGATATCAAATACGTTGATATGCACTCTCTGATCGAATCGGAACTCGACTACTATGAAAAACAGTTAAACGAAAACGATCAGATACAATTCGACAACTCTCAGCTTGATAACGCCGTTATTGATGGCGATGGAACCCGGCTTCGAATACTGTGTCGCAATCTGATCAACAACGCGGTGCAACATGGACGCGGCCGCGACGGACACCTCTTGATTGAGCTATCACTGTCGGAAAACCATGAATCCATCGAGCTCATGGTGAGGGATCATGGGCCTGGTATTCCCGCAGAACATATCGACAGACTAACCGAGGCTTTCTACCGACCCGACTCTTCACGCACCAGGGATACCGGCGGCTTTGGTATGGGATTGACCCTGGCGTCACTGATAGCCGAAGCACATGGCGGCAAACTGACGATCAGCAGTAAAGTTGCAGACGAACTGACAAACGAAACGACCATACCCAGCGGCACAACTGTCACTCTGATCCTGCCTAGGAATCAAAGCGAACTAGCGTAAACCCGTCAGCTTCGAAACTACCATCAGACAATAGATAACGGCTGTCAGCATCAAAGCGCTTGTATCGCAACAAGCTATCGGCGCTACTACGACCAAACGCTGTTCGAAATATTGTCTGCCGATCCCGAATATCGGTTAGCTCACCAATCATTGCCTTGTCGGTCGCGATAACGACTTTACGATAGCGTGATTGCTGTTCGAATTCATTGATCCATTGCTGCATGCGTGGAAATGAATCTTTCATCGAAAATGACGTATCAACAACCACCAACACGGTCACTGGACTGGCTGAGAAATAGAAATGAACACCTATCCATGCGACCGCATGCAATACGATGAATAGCGCAAACACGCGAATCCATTTCATCGGTCTACATTTCCGAATTCAAAAGGTTACCAATACGGTAGGACGCCGACTCGGCACTCGCCGCTATATACGCACCTTCGGCAAGGCTTGATAGCTGCTTGAGTTCATCGGACTGGACCTCATAGGCAATGGAGTGGATTGGTATGCCCGACCACTCAAGTGCTACCTGAACTTCTTCGAATGACTTGCCACGATTGCGCTCGCCATCGGACAACACAAAAATGATCGGCTTGTGATCAGGGTTCGTTTCAAGAAAGTTGTACAAGCGGGCTGCCGCAACCATCACCGCATTGTTCGTGGCGGTTCTGCCCCCCGTACCCAATCGTTCAACAGCACCGATGAACAGGGATTTTTGCTGGACGTCAAAATTTCTGACATCCAGATCCACGTTCACAGATTCACTGTAGGTAACCAGACCAATCGCATTGTTGGAACTGATCAGATCCGATGACTCGATCAGTGCCTTCTTGAG
>CAYULV010000331.1:0-3990 GCA_964445655.1 uncultured Granulosicoccaceae bacterium
ATGATGGCATTGTCTCCGGTTTTGTCATCAATAAAGATGTAAGCCGAGCCGGTATAGCTATCAGACGTTTGTTCTATGCGGGCGTCAATTTCCTCGGCCGCGTACATGTCCAATGCCATTTGCGCAAAGGCGTCTTGACCGAGTCGTGAAATAAACGATACCTCAGCGTTGCACCGTGCGGCAGCAACAGCTTGATTAGAACCCTTGCCGCCTGGGCCTAGGGCAAAGCTGGACCCCAAGATGGTTTCACCCATAGTCGGCTGCCGTGATGCGCGATAAGCTGCATCGGCGACGAAGACGCCGAGTATCGCAACGGATCCATGACGCTGTTGTGCGGTATCAGGCATTGGGAGGTATCACTCCTTTGGTCAATATGAAGCAACCGTAAAAGCGCCGTTCACCGGTCGCGATTACCGCATAGGCTTGTTTGGCGCGATCATAAAACGCAAAGCGTTCGACGGATACCATTGGCCACGGTTTGCCCTCGGCCGAGTCGATCGCTTCTTGTACCTCTACCTGTACTGGCGGTATTTCATCGGGTGAATCCACTATTTCCATCCGTTGGGCCGCATCATCGATAAAGGTATCGAGTGGCATCACGGACAAAACGGCCTCAGTGGCTCGGGCGGCCGATACGTTGTCAATTCGGAGCAATTTGCCCAAGCTCGTGTGTCGAGCAACCGAATCGGACGGAAAATTAGTATCGCAAATGACGAGATAATCCCCATGTCCCATGGCGCGTAACGCCTGCAGTACATCAGCGTTAAGTAAAGGGTCAAGATTCTTGAGCATAAGATGTCCTTTTTCAACGTGGGCGGCGCAATATTGACAAGGGAAACGTCTGGTGACTTGCCTATATCACCAGATATTGCCACATGCGTCAACGTCATTACACGGGCAGTATCATGATCAGGTATTGTCAGTTTTCTTTGATGCAGCATACCAACGAGCCAAACCAATGAGTAAACAAAAGCTGATCAGTGATTCCCGCATCCGTACCATGGTTAGCTTGATCGACCTGACTGATCTGAGCGATAACTGCGACCCGGCCGCGATCGACATGCTCTGTCATCAAGCCAGGACTCCCGTCGCTGACGTTGCCGCGGTTTGCATTTGGCCGACTTTCATCGCTCAGGCAAAAAATAATCTCGGCCCATCATCTTCGGTAAAGGTTGCGACTGTCGTCAACTTTCCCGCTGGAGATCATTCTCTCGGTTCTGTCTGTACAGCGATAGACAAGGCGCTGGATGATGGTGCTGATGAGATCGACTATGTCATGCCTTACAGGGAGTTGATCAACGGAAACGTTATACCGGTCGCAAGCGCTCTGAAAACGGTACGCAATCAAGTACCTGACAATAAAAAATTGAAAACCATATTGGAAACCGGAGAGCTTGGCAGTGACGAGCTGATTCGAACCGCTGCAACTATTGCGATTGATCAAGGCGCTGATTTCATAAAAACATCGACCGGGAAAGTACCGATCAATGCGACAGAAGAGTCGGCAAGAGTCATGCTCGACGCGATCTTGAATGCACAACGCAACAACGTCGGCTTCAAAGCGGCAGGTGGGATAAGAACACTGGTTGATGCCGATGTTTATTTGAAGCTTGCCGAAGAGCGTTTCGGTCAACACTGGATAGACTCGGCGCACTTCCGATTCGGCGCATCAGGCCTGCTGCAAGATGCCCTGAGCAATCTGAAAGTGGAGCCATCACAATCGACAGGGAATCGCGGGGACTATTGATTAGCTGAGACTGGACTACTGATTAGATTGGACTAGCTGCTAGTGTGATGACGGTTTCTGATGAATCGGGGAGGCAACGGGAAAATAGTGAATCTCTGGCCACTATGTCCACGGCGCCTGCCGCTGAGCTGATAAACTGAATGGCATTTGGTCACCCGTGACGAGCCTCTGCAACGTTGGAATGAGAACCAGTGTTTCGGCGTCACCATGGCAGCATGGTTCTCCGACATGCCTGTCAGCCGCTATTCTTACACCTAATTAATAATTAAGACTGCTTTTACAAAATGGATTCAAAAACACCGCGCTACGCTGCCCGTCTGAACGCTTTCAAAATCGGCGCAGAAAATTACTGGCCAGGTAAGAATCGGATCACAACAATCGATATGTTGTCCAGAGCGGCGACCGTAGATGGCTTGAATGCTGTCGATTTTAACTATCCCGATCATTTTGATGATTGCACCACGGCTGAACTCAAGCAATGTATCAATGATCTGGATATCCATCTCAACGGCATGGCCATGCGCTACTACACGGATCCTGGATACAAGCTTGGTGGTTTTACCAATCCTGATCCACGGGTACGCCAATCTGCAATTGATCTGACGCGACAAGGGATAGATAAATTGTCTGAGCTCGGCGGATCACTAATGACTTTATGGTTGGGTCAGGACGGTTTCGATTACTCCTTTCAGGCCGACTATCAGCAACTGTGGGATTACACACTTGAAGCCTTGGCGGTCGTTTGTGATCACAACAAGAACGTCGATATATCCCTTGAGTACAAACCCAACGAACCACGCTCTTATTCCTTGATGCCAGATGTGGGTAGTAATTTACTTGCCTTGTCAGAATTGAACCGACCCAATACAGGTATAACGCTCGACTTTGCTCACGTCTTGTACGCTGAAGAAATGCCGGCACACGCAGCGGCCATGGTCGGTCGGTTTTCTCGCTTGCTCGGTGTACATTTGAATGATGGTTACGGAAAGCGTGACGATGGCCTGATGATCGGCAGTGTGCACCCGGTACAAACGGTTGAGTTGTTTGTCGAGATGAAACGCCTTGCTTACAACAGCACCATTTATTTTGACACGTTCCCGGATTTGTCTGGCCTCGACCCGGTGGCAGAAGCAACAGTGAACGTTGAAATGGCAAATAAGCTGTCAGCAATTGCCGATACCTTGGCCGACAATGATGAGCTTCGCGCGGCTATTGCCAGGCAAGATGCACCGTCGAGCCAGGCCATTGTCAATCGTGCCATGTATGGCAATTGAGCGGTACCATTAATCCAATTCGAATATCTTTTTATTATCAGGTAAATTGTTAGACCAACAGTTAAATCCAAGAGGTAGCGGGAAAATGCTTAAAACACGCAATTGGGACAGACTGGGTAATGGCGGGCTCGCGTTTACCGAGATTGGCTTCGGTACCGCCCCGCTCGGCAATCTGTATAAAGCAATTTCAGATGACGAAGCCCGTGCCACATTGGATATGGCCTGGGAAGGTGGCGTACGTTACTTTGATACCTCACCGCTTTACGGCCTCGGCTTGTCTGAAACACGACTTAATTCCTTTTTACGCGACAAGCCTCGAGACGAGTATGTACTCTCAACCAAGGTCGGTCGACTCATTCAACCTTGTGCTGAGGAGCACAGATCGGGCGACGGAAAGTGGTTTGATGTTCCCTGCCGCCGCGAACAGTTTGACTATAGCTATGACGGTGTCATGCGCTCATTGGACCATTCCTTTTCTCGTCTGGGTGTTGATCGCATCGACATTCTCTTCGTTCACGATCTGTGTATTTTTTCGCATGGTTCGAAAACGGTGTCTGATATGCGAATCGAGGAGTTCTTCGGTGGCCGAGGCTATGACGCACTGATTTCCCTCAGAGATCAAGGCGTCATCCGGGCCATTGGTGGTGGCGTCAATGAGTGGGAGGTCTGTCAGACACTTGCCGAGCGCGGGGACTTTGATCTGTTTTTGTTGGCCGGTCGCTACACCTTACTTGAACAAACGGCACTCGATAGCTTCTTGCCACTGTGTGAAAAGCGTGGCATCGGTATCGTCACAGGTGGGCCCTACAACTCGGGTGTTCTGGCAACCGGTGCGAAGCCCGGCGCATTTTATAATTACGACCCTGCCCCACAGGCTATTCTGGATCGGGTCGCTGCCATCGAGAATATCTGCGCTGATCACAACGTGCGATTGCTTGATGCCGCGTTTCAATTCCCGCTACTTCATCC
>CAYULV010000332.1:0-3864 GCA_964445655.1 uncultured Granulosicoccaceae bacterium
AGATTATTCTCTACCAGGAAATCGTCTTCTGCCTGAATGTCACAAGTGGGATGAATATCCACTAGACGCTCCTTCATGACCTCCACTTTCGACCCGGAAATAGTGCCATGCCGTGCATGTAGTTGACGGTTGATATTGCTCACCGCGATATCGTCATGATCTATCATCGTCAGATGACCGATACCGGTCCGCACCAGCGACTCGGCCGCCCAGCTGCCGACGCCGCCCAAGCCGACGACACAGAACCGTAATTGCGGTAACAGCGAATAACCTTCGGAGCCAAAAACTCGTGCCAAAGCGCCAAAAGAAGCCTGGTGCTGATCGTCGACAATCGGGTCAGAATCAGCGTTCTGGCGCGGTTGCGGTGGTGTTACAGTCACCGCCGAAAGCCTCGACACAGAAGGCCGGGGGTGTAACCGTCGATGATGATCGTAAAGCTTGGCATGTCTATATTCTACGTTGTCGCGATGACAGTCTGTACACCGGCATCACGACCAATCTCGAGCGCCGACTGATCGAACACAACACACGATCCAATGGTGCCAGCTATACCCGTGGCAGGCGCCCGGTGACACTTGTTTACAGCTGTGAAATGTCTGACCGTAGTAGCGCATCCCGAGAAGAATGGCGAATCAAGCAATTGCCACGTGAGCGCAAGGAAGCCTTGATCAGATCACTGCAGACGCCTAGCCATCGCCTCCGCTAAGGAGTACACTGTACGGCAGCTAAGGCGTGGTTCAGCTCAGCCAAAGTCACCAGCAGCAAGCCTGCATTGGCCCTGTCGAGTTGAACCCATGGCTCACTCGTTCCTGCTGCATCCGCTGTTTTCCACGGTTAGTCCTGATAGCGAATCACTTGTTTGAAGTGGTCTGTCTGGTCAGGATGAGCTTACGCCGCATATTAATAATGTCGAGGTTGATTAAGTGAAAAAGATGTTCATTGGTGGTCTGCCACTGGAGTCGACCGAAGAAACCGTTACTGACTTGTTTGCTGAATATGGCAAGGTGCGCTCTATCAAGCTCGCCTCAGATGTGTTCACTGGCAAGTGCAAGGGTTTTGGTTTTGTCGAGATGGAAGGTCATGAAGCACGCGCGGCCATCGCCGGGCTGAATGGCAAGATTGTTGGCGACAAATCGCTCAAGGTTCAGTTTGAAGAACCTCGAAAAGGGGGTAAGAAAGGCGGCCGTCGCCGCTAGCTCTCGAATGACAGGAATGCCTGCCCGACAACTCGCGGCAGGCAGTTGCTGCACACCGATTTACCCTCGCTATACCTGATCGGTTATGACGAGGTCATCACTCAAGGTATTGGCTTCATCTCCAGACTGGATTTGAGCCTATCAAAGACGGCGACATGCCCTCTGGTTAAGCCTATACTTGCCTTGTAATCCGGCAGGAAGAACTTGCAAGCGACAGACATCAGTAACAGACTCACGGGCCGATCAATTCGGAGTTTTGTCGTGCGCAATGGCCGCATGACCCAAGCCCAGTCAGACGCTATCGAACGCTTGTCGAGCACCTATGTCCTGCCCTACCAGACTTCCCTGATCGACCTGACCGCAGCATTTGGCAACCAGTCACCCGTCTGCCTCGAAATCGGTTTTGGCAACGGAGATGCGCTGCTGGAAATGGCGCAAAGCGAACCCGACATGAATTTCCTCGGCGTCGAGGTGCATAGCCCGGGAATCGGTCATGCCTTGCTCGGTATCGAGTCCAAGTCCTTGAGCAATGTGCGTCTTATCCAACATGACGCCATCGAGGTGCTGGAAAACATGCTCGGCGATGCCATGCTGGCAAGAGTGTTGCTCTTTTTCCCTGACCCCTGGCACAAGAAACGTCATCACAAGCGCCGTATCGTGCAACAGGAATTTCAGGACGCGGTTGCTCGCACCTTGATTTCCGGCGGCATTCTACATTGCGCAACCGACTGGGCAGACTATGCGACGTGGATGCTCGAACGGCTCGAGAGTGATGAACGTTTTGTCAATCAGGCAGGCCCCGGTGCAGCATCACCCCGTCCGGAGTGGCGACCGGTTACCCGCTTTGAACGTCGCGGCACGCGCTTGGGGCATGAAGTCGCCGACCTGATCTACACGCGAGAGAACCGTATGAGTGCAGCAAAAGAATGACTGATCAGCTCATCTTGAGTGTTGAGATGATCGTCGTGCTGACGCTGCTTGCCATTACGATAGTTTTGTTCGCCTTCGAGATTGTTCGCGTTGATGTTGCCGCCATCTGCGTCATGGTGCTCCTTGGCATCAGCACCATGGTTCCCTGGATAGAACCACTGATCTCCCGCGAAGATCTCTTCTCCGGCTTTTCCAGTAATGCCGTCATCTCGGTCATTGCTGTCATGATAATCGGCGCCGGACTCGATAAAACCGGCTTGATGGGAAAACTTGCTGCGCTTATTTTGCAAAAAGGTGGCAAGACCGAGACCCGAATCATCCCGCTGGTTTCCGGTACCGTGGCCTTTATCTCCAGCTTCATGCAGAACATCGGCGCGGCCGCCTTGTTTCTGCCAGTCGTCTCGAGAATCTCTGCGCGAACGGAAATCCCCATGTCTCGTTTGCTGATGCCTATGGGCTTCTGCGCGATTCTCGGCGGCACCGCAACAATGATCGGGTCCAGCCCATTGATTCTCTTGAATGATCTGCTGCTGTCTTCAAACAAGACTCTCTCGCCTGATCAACAGATGGACACTTTTAGCCTGTTTTCGGTTACACCTATCGGCATTGCATTGGTCGCCACCGGTATCGTGTATTTTGTTATCGCCGGACGCTTTGTGTTGCCACGCATCAATATATCCGACACGGCACGCACCTCGCGCGCCTCGGAGTACTTCGAAAAAGTGTACGGCATCAGTGGTGAACTGCTTGAAGTACGTGTCACGGATGACAGCCCACAAGTTGGACAAAGCATTCATCAAGTCGAGGAAAACAATCCCAACACGCCATTGATGCTGGCGCTGTACAGCGGTGATGTCGTCAAGGTACCACCCGATCGCGAAGAGATGATCTGGGTCAACACCCGACTGGGTTTGATGGGCGACAAGCAACAGATCGAACAGTTTTGTGCGGAGAACAACTGGGAAGTCAAAGGCGAGCCGGATCGCTTTGCCGATGTACTCAATGCGCAGCATGGCGGTATTGCCGAGATCGTTGTACCACCCGGTTCCAGTCTGATCGGCAAGACGATCGGTGAAATAAAACCCCGTCGCAGCTATGGCACCAACATCCTGCAGATCTATCGTACCGAAGAAGTAATCAAGCGCGGTTTTCGTGATCAGATATTGCAGGCAGGCGACACATTGGTCGTACACGCCAGCTGGAAAGATTTGAGCGCACTTGCGCGTAACCGCGATTTCGTGCTGGCAACCGATGTGAAATACGAGGATGTTCGAAGCAACAAGATCAAGGAAGCCTTGATCTTCTTCGGCCTCGCTCTCGGCTTGTTTCTGTTGACCGACAGCTTGTCAGTGTCACTGCTGACTGGTGCCGTTGGCATGATCCTGTCAGGCGTTTTGACGATCGATGAAGCCTATGAATCGGTCAGCTGGCAAACCGTTTTTTTACTCGCGAGCCTGATACCACTGGGCATCGCCGTTGATCAGACGGGTACGGCCGCCTGGATAGCGCAGGAAATACTGACCCTGGTCGGCGACGTGCCCAACTGGGTTTTGCAAGTCGTGATTGCCCTGCTGGCAACGTTCTTTACACTGGTGATGTCAAATATTGGCGCCACCGTGCTTCTCGTACCCTTGGCCGTCAACATCGCCATCGCGATTGGCGCAGACCCTGCGGTGTTCGCGTTGACGGTGGCAATCTCAACCTCAAATTCCTTTTTGATACCCACCCATCAGGTCAA
>CAYULV010000333.1:0-3823 GCA_964445655.1 uncultured Granulosicoccaceae bacterium
TATCCGAGCAGCCTGAGTCGACACTCCAGATCGTGCGTCGCGAATTGCTTGCCTGGTAAGTCGCCGGCTTGGCAGAGCGGCGACTGGAAACCGAAAGGGCCTTATTGAGTCAATTCAACCGAGGATTCGAGTGCGGCGAAAATTTCTTTACTGATTTCGCCGACCTCGCCGATTCCATCGACCTTGATGTACTTCGGAGCATCTTTGTCGCCACTTGCACGCCAAGACTTGTAGTGGTCTTTTAACGGTGCGGTCATTTCCTCATAAACCTTGAGCCTATGGCGAACCGTTTCTTCTTGATCGTCTTCGCGCTGTGTCAGTGCCTCGCCGGTCAAATCGTCCTTGCCTTCGACCTTTGGCGGGTTGTACACCACGTGGTAGCTTCGCCCAGAAGGCTCGTGTGTACGACGGCCGCTAACACGCTTGATGATTTCTTCAGGGTCTACGTCGATTTCGACGACGGCATCCAGGAGTATGTCGGCTTCCATGATCGCATCGGCTTGCGCAAGAGTCCGGGGAAAGCCATCGAGTAGAAAGCCATTCTCGCAATCGGGTTCTTGAATGCGTTCCTTGACGAGACAGGTAATGATGTCGTCAGACACCAGATCACCGCGCTCGATCACCTGTTTGACCTTTTCGCCAAGCGGGCTTTCGGTTTTGACAACCGCACGCAGCATATCCCCGGTGGATATTTGAGGAATGGAGTAGCGTTCAGTGATGAGAGCGGCTTGCGTACCTTTGCCAGCACCGGGACTACCCAACAAGATCAACCGCATGTATGGCTCCCATTCGGGAAAAGTTCATATGAGGCGAGAGAGTAGCGAAATCTGCTCCTGTTTGCACGAAAATGCCCCCTGAATGCGATACTTGACTCATGTCTGTAGAACAACTTCGCAAAGATCTCGTCATAAATGCCGACTTGCTCGGCTCAAGTCTGTGTCTGCACACGACTTGGGGCTTGTTTTCGCCGCGCGCCATCGATGAGGGGAGCACCCTGTTGCTTGAGCATCTCGAGGTTCACGATGACGATATAGTGCTGGATCTTGGCTGTGGTTATGGGCCTCTAGGTTTGTCTATTGCCAAACAGGCGAGCCAAGGGCAGGTACATCTGGTGGATAAGGACTTTGTCGCGGTGGATTACTGTCGTGACAATGCGTCACGAAATCAAATCAACAATGCCGAGATCTACCTGAGTAATGGCTTTAGCGCTGTCCCCGAAGATCTTCCCTTGTCACTGGTCGTATCGAATTTGCCTGCCAAGGTAGGCAATGAGTTTTTTCAGATCACTTTTGATGACGCCAAACGCCGAATGCGGCCCGGTTCCAGGATTGTCGTGGTCACGATCAACGGGTTGCGGAGTTTCATCAAACGTAGTTTTACGGAGGTTTTTGGTAACTGCAAGAAACTCAAGCAGGGCAAGACCTACACCGTGTCGATGGCGGTGCTCGAGGACTGACAGCTGCACTGCGTTTCGGGTGGAATGGTCAATTGACATGCCTCACAAAAGGTTGCGCCAGTGGGGCGTAGTTGCTTGTCGATCTCGACGCGATCATCAAATACAAAGCAATCACCTTCCCAGAACTCCCCACCTGTGCGCTCGAAGTAATTGAGTACGCCCCCTTCAATCTGGTAGACCTTTTCGAATCCTCGTTCCCGCATCCACGGAGCCGCCTTTTCGCAGCGAATACCGCCCGTGCAGAATGTCACGACCGGTTTGTCGGTGCTGATTTTGCCCCTCTCAAGGGCGTCGTCAATTGCACGCTGGAAATCCCGAAAATGCTTCAGGTTCAGATCCAGCGCTTGTGGGAACCCGCCTGATTCTATTTCGTAATCGTTGCGCGTATCGAGCAGGACAAAGTCGCGATGTTCCCGGATCCACTCACGTACCGTTTCGGGGGCGATTGACGGGGCCGCTGGTCTGGCCTTGCGCCTGGCATTCGAGCGAGGGCCATCAAAGGCGATGATCTCATGTCGGATGCGGACCTTGAGCTTGGCAAAGGGGATGGTGTCTGATGTGCTTTCCTTGAGCCATAGCTTGTCAAAACGACTGTCTTGTGCAAAAAGCTTGCGTACTGCGGCAATTTGATCGGCCGTGCCAGTCAGAGCGATATTGATTCCCTCGTCGGCGAGCAAAATGGTGCCTTTTACCCCGATCTCGCTCAGCGCAGCCTGCAGATCCGCCTGTAGAACAGGCAGATGATCCAGATCGATGAATTGATAGCCAGAGACGTTGATGTATTGCATCACGCCATTTTAAGGTATCGCGAAAATTTGATTGCGTGAAAATCATTTTCTCACTGGTATTTTCCGAACCCTTGTCTATATTCTTGTCATAACGAGAAATCCACCCACTTGATGGGTACGGATACACACACAATCTGGGTGAGAAAATGGGAAAGTGCGGTTTACGGCGGGCTAGCCTCGTCGCTGTGATCTGTGGAATTCCGGCATTAACCATGGCGGATAACACTCGCCTTGACACATCACGGGCAGATTTTACGCTGGCTCGAGCAGCACTCGCTGCCAATGATCTCGACACTTTCGATGCAACCATTGCAGAGCTCGAAGACTACGTTCTTTATGACCATCTGCAAATGGAGCGCCTACTTCATGATTGGCGCACCAGCGAGCCGGGCAAACAGGCCATCTCTGACCTCAATGCTTTTGAGCAGTCCTCTAATAACACCTCACTGACGCGCAGGCTGACGCGCCAGCTGCAGCGTCGTTTGGCGAGCACGAATCAGTGGTCTTTGTTTCTTGGCTTAAAAGAATCCAGGCTTGCCGCAAGGATGCCGTGCACTACCTTGCGCGCGCGCGACGAGCTCGGGCAGCTGGAAGGCTTTGACGAGGCTGCAATCGAACTCTGGGTCCAGCCGAAGAAACACGACGAAATATGTGCTGATGTGCTGGTAGAGCTCGAACAGAACAACACACCTCCGATCCCCGCTATCTGGGAGCGTATCTACCTCTCCATGGAAGAGGGTAAGCCGGCCTACGCCGAAGAAATGCTGAAATATCTGGGCAGTCGTGATCGAAAACCCGTAGTGGCCTGGATAGAAGCCCTGGAGAATCCTCAGAAATTATTGCAAAGCGATGCGCTGAAAGAGGACTCCATGCTGAATCGCCGCACCATCGCCAATTTGCATGTGCACTGGTCTCGGGAAGATACGCCGGCTGCAATGGCGCACTGGATGAAGGTGCGCGACAACTATGCGTTTTATGCCGATCGCTATTACGACACACATCGGGCGATAGCCATGCGAGGTGCCTACCGGCGGCTGCCGGGCGCACCGGATTGGCTGGATGCAATATCCGCAAGGGCTGATGATCTGGAACTGAAAGAATGGCGAATTCGGACCGCGTTGCTTGCTGGTGACTGGCCGAGGGTGATGAAAAATATCGATCGCCTGCCTGCGGAAGAACAAGAGGAAGACCACTGGGCTTACTGGGAAGCGCGCGCGCTGGAAGTCGCTGGAAATCAGGAGCAGGCTGCCGAAATTTATCGAGAACTGGCTACATTGCAGTCTTATCACGGCTTCTTGTCCGCCGACCGGCTCGGTCAGGCTTATTCCATCAAGGACGAGCCAATATCCATTGAAGATGATGCATTGTCGATGTTGGCCGATACCGAGGCTCTACAGCGAGCCCGTGAATATCATGCAGTTGATTTGCAAGGTGAGAGTCGACGTGAATGGAACAACTGGCTATTGGACTCAGCACGAACCCCTCAGGAAATGGCCCAAGCTGCTGTTCTTGCGGCACGTTGGGAGCTGCATGATCGCGCTATCTTCAGTGCCGGGAGGGCGGAGCAGCGACGTGCGAT
>CAYULV010000334.1:0-3821 GCA_964445655.1 uncultured Granulosicoccaceae bacterium
TCTTGAAACACGCTTGTGTCGCGGTTAGCCGACGGATAAAAGAGGGTCAAATGCTCGCCGGCTCGAATGTCGACGCCGTGTAATGTGACGTCTTCATTTGGGGTGCGACAGAAATGTATGACGGGACTTGTCCAGCGAACTATTTCCTCAACCATGGGGAACAGTAGTTCTTCTGAGTTTTTCTTCGCTTTTTCGAACTGCTCTGGGTGCTGTATGAGTGCCAGCATCCCTCCGGTAGTTGCGTTTCGCGTGGTTTCGTTGCCCGCCGCTATCAATAGAAATAGGTATGAAAGCAATTCCAAAGTAGGGAGGTATTCGCCATCAATTTTCGCCGTAGCCAGTATGGTGGTGAGATCATCTTGAGGGTGCTTGCGCCGATCCTCTACGAAGTCGGTGCAGTAAGCAAAAACCTCGGCAATGGCAGCTTGGACTAGTTCGTTTCCTTTCATCCCATCTGGACGAGCAAATTCAGGGTCATTTGCGCCGACAATTTCATTCGTCCAGCGGAAAAACTGATCACGATCCGCTTGGGGTAGGCCCATCAGTTCGGCGATCACTGCCAAAGGCAAAATGGCGGAAACGTTTGTCACGAAATCCATTTTGTTCTTGCCAGCTATGTCATCCAGAATCTGATCCGCGACTTTATCAAGTCGAGACTGGTCTTCATTAAGCCGACGCTTGGTGAAGTAAGCGCTCATTAGCTTGCGGTACGTACGATGGTCTGGGGGATCCATGTTGAGTAACGTTCTGACGCGCGACAGCACATCTTCATCTGTTTCTGGTTGCACCGCCAGTAATGGCGCATTGAGAAATGTTTTCGGTTTTTTCGAGATTGCTACGATATCTTCGTATCGAGTGACGGCGTAAAAAGGCTTGAGCTTGGGGTGTTCGCAATAGGCAATAGGCTGAGATTCACGGAGTTCTGCCCAGTATTCGTGCGGATAGCCATGCTGCTGATAGTAATCCGGGTCGATGATCTCAATGGGTGCGGTCATTGGGGTCTTCCTGCAAAGTTGTTGAGTGAGCGCCCATCCCTAAGGGGAGGTGCCTTGATTGGAATCTCTACTGAATTTGCTCAATCGATCACAGTGATGGCTAACCGTGGGCAAAGTTGCGCCGCTTCCTCCACCTGGTAACGCAATGACTCTGCGGGTTCGTCGACGAGAATGATTAGCTCATCTTCGTCAGATAATTTGAATACATCGGGGCACGCGCCCATGCAAAGCGCGTTGGCTTCACACAGGTCGAAGTCGACGGTTACCTTCATGAAACCAAGTACCGTGTAATATATATGTCTTGTAGATTGGCACATATGTGTTAAGAATGGAAGCCACGTCAATGGAAGCCGCGTCGGCACCAGGCATGCTTAACCCAACGGAAAACGCGGAATGAAAGAGCCTGCTCCCAATGTTGTTAAATCAGCTGCCCGGGTGCTCGAGATTTTCGAAATGTTCGATGAGATCCGCAGACCTGCCAATATCCAGGATGTTGCTGAACATCTGGGTTATCCGCACTCGAGTACGGGTGCGTTGCTGAAGAGCCTGGCTGCGTTGGGATACCTGGAATTTGATCCGTCGACACGAGCATTTTTTCCCAGCATTCGGATTTCAATGCTGGGCCATTGGATTGAGAGCGAAAGCTTGCCAGTGCGTACGGTGCAACACCTGATGACTGATCTAATGGAGGCTACGGGTTGTACTGTCGTCACCGCGATACAGTCCGGGATTTATGCTCAATACATCAAAGTGTTGCAAGGCACCTCGACCATCCGCTATCACGTTAAACCCGGTACTCGGCGGCTACTGCATGAGTGCACGTTAGGCCGAACGCTGCTCGCACAAATGGATGACGTTAGCGCCTCATCATTGATCGAACAATGCAATCTCCAGTCGGAGGGCGATAAATTTCCGTTCACGCAGGTGATGCGAGAGATAAAAAAAATTCGACGTCAGGGCTATGCGTTCTACAGTGGATTGGTGGTACCTGATGGCACCTTGCTGGCGGTACCGCTGCCGGTCGATTTACGGGGTCGTCCTGCAGCGGTGGGGATTGCGGCACCGAAAGGCCAGATTGAGGCACGTAAGGAAGAGCTGATTGAGCTGATCAGTGCTTTAGCGGCTGGCACAGTGGCGCCGATCCATCAGGTGACCAGAGCGTAGACGTGTTGCTATCTCCCTCAGCAAATATAAGGAAGAGACGATGCATTTTGGATTGAGTGAAGAGCAGGTAATGCTCGAGGAGATGTTGAACCGGTATTTGGTCGATACTTTTCCGCTGGATGCCGTGCGAGATCAGCTTGGTCATGCCTGCAGCAACGATGCATGGCAGGGCCTGATCGATTTGGGAGTCTGCGGCCTTTTGATTTCTGAAGAGTTTGGTGGTTCGCAGGTCAGTTTATTGCACGCGCAGGTCGTAGCGGAGCAAATGGGCCGTGCGATTGTTCCGTTACCCTATTTGGGTACGGTCATCGTAGCGCCAATGGCTCTCAGATTTTTGGGCAGCGAGGAGCAGCAACAACGTTATCTGCCCGAAATTGCGCTTGGTTCGTCTCGTTTTGGTGTCAGTCTGGGTGCGGTCAGTGCGCCGCGCGCTTCATTTGCTCTGTCTCTCGATGGCACAAAGGTCTCCGGACGTTGTGCCATGACCGTGGATGCCCTTGATGCAACCCATTTCCTGTTGGCGGTCGATGAGAATGCAGCTGTAATCGTGCCCCACAATGCGGCTGGGCTAACCGTCGAATGGCTAACGAATGTGGACAAGACTCGTTCTTATGCGGTATTGATCCTGGATGCGGTAGAAGCGGAAATTCTAAGTTCGGAGAATGGCATCTATCAACTAGTTGCCATCGCGCGGGTTGCTATTGCATCAGACAGCTTTGGCGCAGCTCAACATATGTTTGAAACGGCACGGGCATATGCCTTGGAGAGGTATCAGTTTAATCGTCCGATAGGTTCCTTTCAGGGTTTAAAGCATCAACTGGCGAAAATGCTCACTGATCTCGAGCCGTGCCGTTCATTGCTGTGGTATACCGCCCATAGTTTCGATGCAACCCGTGATGAATTCGAGTTACATAGTTGCTACGCGAAATCGTTAGTTGACGATGTTTCCAAATTTGTCGCTCGGACCGCAATCGAAATTCACGGAGGCATGGGCTACACAGAATTGCTCGGACTGCACTTGTGGTTCAAGCGAATTGAGGCGAATCGTCAGTTGCTTGGGGGTCCAATGCTGACTCGAAAGCGTGCGGCGCAACTACAAAATTGGCAGCCTGATGCTGCTAGTTAACAGGGAGAAGTCGAAATGGACCTAACCTATGGATCGGAATACGATGATTTTCGTGCTGATGTTCGAGCTTTCTGTGATCAAAACAGTTTTTCGGATACCGACAAGGGTATGCCAGGAGTAACGTCGCGTCCAACTCAGCAGCGTAAAGATTGGCAAGCCAAGTTGATCGAGAACGGTTACGCGGCGAGGACCATCCCCAGAGAATATGGTGGATACGGCGCCAAGCCGGATATTATCAAAAGTCGCATCATCGCAGAGGAGTTCATCCGATCTCGCCTGCCGCCTGGCATGGCGAATCAAGGTATCTCGATGCTGGTTCCAACGCTCCTTGAAATCGGTACAGAAGAGCAATGCGCGAGTTTCGTGAAGCCAACTATCCTGGGAGAAATGATCTGGTGCCAGGGTTATTCGGAGCCCGGAGCCGGTAGCGATCTCGCCAGTCTTAAGACGAAAGCGGAAGTTGATGGTGATGAGTTCGTGATTAATGGACAAAAAATCTGGACGAGCTCTGCCCACGTTGCGGACATGTGCTTCAT
>CAYULV010000335.1:0-2395 GCA_964445655.1 uncultured Granulosicoccaceae bacterium
GAAATCATGATAATCGGCGGCGCAGCCCTATGCCGCGAACTCATGCCAGCAACCGAGCGCTTGTATCTAACTTATATCGACAAGGCTTTCGAAGGCGATACCTGGCTAGACTGTTTCCATTGGCATGAATGGACTGAGGTCAGTCGCGAAACTCGTGACCCGGACGATACCAACGGCATAGCAGTATCCTATCTGGTGCTTGAACGACAGGTATAAGTAATCTGCTCTTCAACATGATAAGCCGTCTGCGACCCACCCCAGACGCAACCTCGATCTGTTGGCACAATCCCGGTCGGTGCAATTCCCGGGTGACTGGACCAGTGTCCAAAGACGAGGTTTGTCGTTAGCGTTACACGACTTTTCACGGCATACCAAGGTAGTAGATGCTTTGGCGCAACTGCAGGTGGCCCATTAAATCTATAGTCGAGCGATCCGTCCTGTAAACAATAACGCATACGAGTAAACGCATTGATAACAAATCGCCAGCGATCATGTGTTGTATCAACTGCATTCCAGTGAGCCGGTTCATTGCCATACATATGTGGTAGAAACTCGAGAAAATCATCGGTAGGCAACATGTCATGCACTTCATCGCTAAGCGCGTGGGCTTGTTCAAGTGACCACAAGGGATAAACGCCAGCATGCGTCAAGGTAAACCCAAGCTGATGATCAGTATGAATCAGCGGTTGCCGTCGCAACCAATCCGTCAATTCATCAAGATCAGTCGCAGCGAGAATGTCATCCAGCGTATCTTTAGGCGATACTTTACGTGTACCAAAGATGACCGCAAGCAAATGCAAGTCGTGATTACCGAGTACAGTGATCGCCGAATCATCCAACTCTTTGACAAAGCGCAATGCCTCCAGTGACTCGGGCCCTCGATTGACAATATCCCCAACAAACCAAAGCGTGTCGCGCTTGTCATCAAAGCGCAGCTTGTCGAGTAGTCGTTTGAGTGGTGTCAGGCAACCCTGTAAATCACCAATGACATAGGTTGCCAATGCCTTAAGTCGCCAATGTGATACGTCGTTATCAGTGCAAAGTACGTGGCGCCGATAACAGGAAGTCTTCTATGGGGGCCTTGAAAACCGAGCCGTCGTCAGTGACCATCTGATAACTACCACCCATGGTACCCATGGAGGTTTCCAGCATGGTGCCGCTGGTGTATTGAAAGCCTTCGCCCGGCTTCAAATGCGGTTGCTCACCGACAACACCGTCGCCCTGGACCTCTTGAACTTTGCCGTTGGCATCGCGAATGACCCAGTGGCGAGTCATCAGTCGGGCAGGGGTTTCGCCGACATTACGAATGGTGATCGTGTAGGCGAACACGAAGCGATTCTTTTGCGGGTCGGATTCTGATTCAACATACAGGGTCTCCACGTCGATCTGGATCCCCTCACTGACGTCGGTCTGCATGGCTGCGGCGCCTATCGGGTTTTCACCATTTTAGCATTTCAGCCCTGCTCAAGGCGTGTCGCAAGTCGTTGAAAATCGCCAAGATCCAGGGTTTCTGCGCGAGCTCCGGGATCAATATCGAGCGCTTCTATCTCGCTTGCTTCCAGAACGGCCTTGAGGTTGTTACGTAAGGTTTTGCGTTTGTTGGCGAAAGCGAGCCGTGTGGCGCGTTGCAAGGCCGCGAGTTCCGCCGCAGAAGGTGGGTCTGCCAGCGGTTTGAGCCGAACAACAGCGGATTTGACCTTCGGCGCCGGGGTAAACGCTGTGGGTGGCACGCTGAACAGTGGCTCAATCGTAAAGACCGATTGCAACAGTACACTCAAGCGTCCGAAAGCACGATTTCCCGGTTTCGCATGCAAGCGATCGACGACCTCTTTTTGCAACATGACGTGAATATCCTGAATGGCGTCATGAGCATCCAGCCATCTGAGCAGCAGCGGTGTACCAATGTTGTAAGGCAAATTGCCCACAAGCCGCAGGGGCTTGCGATTGAGAGGCTCTACAAGTAGCGTCGTGAAGTCAGTGGCCAATGCATCGCCTTCGTGAATAGTCAGACCGTCCAGGCGACGATCCCGAAGCCGGGCAATCAGATCGCGATCAATTTCAACGACGGTCAATGCATCAAGTGCGTCAAGCAATGGCAAGGTCAATGCACCAAGCCCGGGGCCGACTTCAATCACTGCATCGTCGCGCTTAATCCGCATTGCGTGAATGATGCGGTCAATAATGCTGGTATCGTTAAGGAAATTCTGGCCAAAGCGCCTGCGCGCACGATGCGTATCGCCGTTGCCTGCCATCAAGAGGCGAGCTGTTGTGCAAGCGTCATCGCCGAGGCCATACTGCCGGTATCTATTGCGCCGGTTCCAGCCTTGTCGAGAGCGGTGCCATGATCAACGGAGGTCCGAATGATGGGTAGACCAAGCGTTACGTTGACCCCTTC
>CAYULV010000335.1:2495-3810 GCA_964445655.1 uncultured Granulosicoccaceae bacterium
GTAATGACTTTATGTAACAGGGGCTTTGTGATCGTCGCTGCGACGTCCGACAAGGGCAGGTGAGTCGTGGCCAAAGCCACACGCAGACTGCCGGCTATCAGCATCATCACCGGATACGCATCAGTTCGTTCCGCCAGATATTCAGTATGACCAGTAAATGCGATACCAGCATCGTTGATAACACCCTTGTGCAAAGGCGCAGTCACCATCGCGGCAAAGTCACCACTTACGCAACCGTCAATTGCCGTGTCTAGCGTCTGCAGGACGTACGGTGCATTGAGAGGATCCAATTGTCCGCTCGACACCGTCGCAGCCACAGGCACCGGCAAGACACAAAGACTACCCGCCACATCACCTTGTGGGGTAGACGTGGCATCAAAAACGCGCAGGCTCAGACGCAAGTCAAGTTCTTTGGCCCGAGCGTGTAAAAGATCAGGATCGCCAATAGCAACAATTTCATCGTCGCGAGCTGACTGCGCCTGCATGATGACAAGATCAGGGCCGATGCCTGCGGGTTCCCCGCTTGTCAGCGCTATGCGGTGCATCTAGTTAGCCCCGTACTGTCAGCCACGCAAATTGTCAGCCGCGTAGCTCGATAAACGAATCGTCTCGGAGCTGCTGTTGCCAACGTTGGGTTTCTTGCTCGACCTTGCGTTGGCGCAGCGCGGTTTCTGCTTGCTGACGCAGTGCAGTATCGTCGACCGTACGTGTTCTGCGATCAAGTAGCTCCATCAGGTGCCAGCCAAATTGCGTGCGGAATGGTTCGCTGATCTGGCCCTTGTCCAAGGTATCAGCTGTGGCTTCCATAACCGGCGGCATCTGTCCCTGTGTGAACCACGGGAGTTCACCACCGTTCGGTGCACTGTTAGGATCCTGACTGACTTCCCGGGCAATGCTGGCAAAAGATTCACCGCCAATGATGCGCTGTCGAAGCTGATTGAGTTGAGTCTGTATCGATCTATCTTCGCCAGGAATGAAGATATGTCGGACGAGTGTTTCAGCTTGTTCGTTCTGTTTACCACTTTGTTTGTCATTGAGCTGAACAATGTGCAGGCCATTGGCAGAGCGTATAGGTTCGGTAATATCGCCGACCTCAAGCGCCGCCACTGGACTTGCCAGAAACTCAGGCAATTCCTGTAAGGTGCGCCAGCCGAGATCACCGCCTTTCAGAGCTCTTGCGCCATCAGACTCGGCGGCAGCAACCGATGCGAAGTCGGCTCCGGCTTTGAGTTGAGCAAGCACATCGTTTGCACGCGCCTGAGCTTCTTCAAGCGTGGTGGCATCGCTGCCTTGTGCAGCAGCAATAAGAATATGT
>CAYULV010000336.1:0-3801 GCA_964445655.1 uncultured Granulosicoccaceae bacterium
AAATCGTGCTGCCCATCGCATTGCCCGGGATGGTTGCCGCCTTTATTTTGTCGTTGGTGTTATGTTGGAATGAGTATTTTTTTGCAGCACTCTTGACCGCGACAAACGCAACAACGCTTCCTGTCATGGTGGCATCACAGACTGGCTCTCAAGGAATAAACTGGTGGTCAATGGCAGCGTTGTCTTCGGCAGCAATTCTACCTTTGATCATTGTGGCTATATTTCTTGAAAAATACATTATCAAGGGCATGGCCGCGGGTGCCGTAAAGTAGCCTGTCTCACTCCATAATTATGTGCAATACATTTGTTTGCCGCGCTCAATAGGTATGCACGTGCTCTATTTGCGCGCCGTGCTCGATCGGTATGCTGTGTTCGCATATCGTTAAAGGCTTAGCTCTTTGGCAATATCTTTGGTTTGCTCATAGAGTCTGCGAAACAGGCCATGACTTCGATCATAAACCGGGTTGGGCATCGCTTTTATAATGTGTGACGGTGGGTTCCAATTGTCGATGTCAGAACGATTGACAATTCCCACAGCTAGTGCCGCCAGAAAGGCATCTCCAAAGCTAGCCCCAGTGGTATGTTTGCACACAATTTGATCAATTCCGGTAATGTCTGAAGTCGCTTGTAACCACAATGCGTTTCGCGTTCCGCCTCCGACTGCCAATAAGCGGGTAGGTGATTGACCGACTTCTGCAAACGTATCACTGACGTGCCGTGTCCCATGTGCAATGCCTTCGATCAGGGCCCGATAGATATCACCGCGCGTATGAGTCAGATTCATACCAAATAGAGCGCCTTTGGCATGAACATCATGAATCGGTGTACGCTCGCCCGAAAAGTAAGGCAACATCAGCAATCCGTTGGCACCCGCTGGCGCTGTTGCCGCCTCTTCAGCCAGCGTTGCAAACGCCACTTGTGGATCCAGATCCTTCGCGAACTGATCGCGAAACCAATGAGTCAACGTCCCCGAGGTGGCGAGCCCGGCCATGGATGCATGTTCACCCTCGAACAGCCAGGGTGCATACCAAAGACGTGGATCGGCGACTCGATCATCGGTTCGCAAAATAATGAATATGGTTGATCCATACATCATCATCATGTCTCCCGCTTGCTGCATACCGACCGACAAGGCTTCCGCTGCCGCGTCAATGGTGCCGGTCGTAACCGGTGTTCCCTTGACGAGCCCGGTCGCCTTTGCCGCAGCTTCTGTTATTTCACCCGCAATCTCGTTTGACCACATCAAACGCGGTAGTTTGTCGAGCGAAATAATGTCGTCAGCCAGATCATCGATCCAATCCTGTTTGCCGACATCATAGAGTGGCGCAAAATTGGCAGCCGTGTAGTGATCGATAACCACTTCACCCGTGAGCCTTTGCACCAGAAAACTGGTTGACGTCAGTATGTGTGACGTTTTCGCATAGATCTCGGGTCGTTGATTTTTCAACCATAAAATTTTTGGCCCGACTGACTGCGAGGTCAAAGCGTTGCCACAACGCTCAACAATGACAGACTCACCGATGCGTTCTGTGAGTGCGCGTACTTCAACTTCCGCACGTCCATCGACCCCATAAAGCACACCATTCATTAATGGATTACCACGTTCATCAACGGGAAGCATGCACGGACCAATGGCGCTACAGGCTACTGCTTTGATGGCGGTGGGTTCTATACCACTTTCTTGCAACAGGGTTTGACAAACATGGACAAAGTCCCCCCACCAGTCTTGTTCGGGTCGGTGTTCTGCCCAACCGGGTTCGGGTACAAGCATCTCGTGTGCGCGCGCAGCTTGTGCTGTTATTTGACCGTCGGCGTCGACAAGCACACCCTTGGTCTCATAGGTACCGATATCAATTCCGAGTGTATAGGCCATCAGGTGTAGTCATCACGGTCTAGAGAAAAGTTGGTACCGATCTTCGCGATGGCAGCGGTTAATAATTCAGCGAGTTGTACCAGATCATTCAGATCACAGACTTCGCGTGCTGAATGCGAGGCTCGCATGGGGAAGCCGACATCGATAGACGCCACACCTTGACCCGTTAGCTGCACATAAGACAAATCAGTGAGAACACCCGACTGAGCACTGCGCTGTAGTGTTATTTTTTGCTCTTTCGCCGCTGTCTCGAAAAGCGCCACCATGGCGGGGTGGGGGATGACGCCATTCAATGTTCCGCGACCGTGAAAGCTGTACAGGCTCATGCCGGGGCCACCACCCAATACCATATCGCCTCGAGATGTCATGTCGGGCGTATCGCTTGCCAGCATGAGATCAATTTGAATGGCGATATCTGGTTGTAATTGTTGGGCTAGAGGTTGCGCACCGCGTAGATTGAATTCTTCCAACACGGTAAATGCCAAGTCAACGGGCGGGCCACTGGTGCGATTTTTTAATGAATGGGCCAAGGCCAACAAGACTGCGCAGCCGGCTCGATCATCGATCGACGTGCCACATATTTTGTTACCCGCCAGTTCCATCGCATGAGGTGCATATACCACCGCTTGACCTATACGAATGCCCGCAGCCTCTACCGCTTCCGCTGAGCCGTGCCCGGTATCAACATAAAGTTCGGCGTAGGGTGTGACGTCGTATTTTTCTGCAGCGGACGTCGCATGGTGGCTTTTGTTGGCGATAATTCCTGGCACGTCTTGCCCTTCGGCGACACAGATCAAAACACTCTGTGCAGCCAAGGCACGTTCAGGTACACCACCGACGCGCTCCAATCGAAGCAGGCCGTCTGCCTCGATTTTTCGTATGACAAACCCGAGTTGGTCCATATGCGTGAACAACATGACCCGTGGCCCTTCACCTGGAAAATGAGTATGCAAATTTCCAAGTCGGTCGCTGGTGCATTCGATATCAAGTTCAGACAAACGCTTTTTCAATGCACGCCTGACCCGATCTTCATGCCCCGACAGTCCGGGTATCAACATGAGATCCATCATGTCGTTCTTTATGGTTTCTCTCATGCGCGCGCCTCGGCAACCAAAGCCATGAAACTCCGTGCACGATCGGGATCGATTGCATTCCAGGTATCACCATCGACTTTCAGGGAAGAGCCGACGATACAACCATCAGCGATGCTCAAGATCTCCGCGACAGTATCGTGCTTGACCCCGGTGTTTGCCAGAACCGGCGTATCGGGTAACGCCGCTTTGACCGCAGCTAATTCTGACATTGCCGCTGCCTCTCCGGTAATCTGGCCAGACACCAGAACTGCATCTGGAATTGACGAAAAAACCGCGCTGCGTGCTCGGTCGGGCAGTGATCGTTGGTCTAACGAATACGCGAACTCTGCTGATACGTTATAAAGCATGGCCATGTCCGAACGCTGTAGTCTTTCGCGGTAACGCATGGCCTTTGCCGCATCCGTTGTCCATGACCCCATATCCGAGGCATAAACCCCAGTGAAAATCTCGCGTACGAATTGGGCACCCGTTGCAGCGCCGAGTGCTACTGTCGCTAAGGGATCCCACAGCACGTTGACGCCAAAAGGTACGGTTATATCTGATTTCAGTTGGCCAATGATGGCAGCCATGGTAGCGGTTGATGCAGTATCGACATTGAATTCATAAGGCCGATCATTCTCATTACCAAACATCACGGCATCAAAGCCCGCATCCTGCAGTGCCAGAAGCTCTGCTCGTGCCGCGGACACAAGATCCAGCTTCGGGTCAAACAGTGGCGTACCGGGCAGTGCACCGAGGTGCACCATACCGATAACGGGTTTGTGGGTGCTGAATATCCGTCTGAAACACTCTGTCATACAAGGCTCTCCAAAATGACAATATGGCCGAAATAGC
>CAYULV010000337.1:0-1195 GCA_964445655.1 uncultured Granulosicoccaceae bacterium
TTCAACCATATGATGCGACAGCCACGCTTTTTCAGTCGTGACAAGGCTTTGGCAAGAATTTCAGGCGGGTCGGTATCGTAACCATCCGAAAAAATAATGACGACACTCCGACCGGTAACCGTTTTGGAAGCATACTGCTCATTAAACGTATTAAGGTTCGCACCAATGCGTGTACCCCCACCAAACCCTTGAGCCATCAGGGACAAACGATTGATAGCACGTAGCGTATCTGAGTCGCGCATGACATCACTCACCCGCATCAAACTGGTGTGAAACAGATACGCATCGGTTTTCTGGTCACGACTGACAAGCCCTTTCAAAAATGCAAGAAAAACCCGCGAGTAAACCAGCATCGAACCAGATACATCCAGTAGTGCAACAATATTTACAGGTCGATCAGGTCGCTGTTGTTTAAATAATTTAATCGGTTCGCCACCGGTTGCAATGCTACTGCGCATGATACGCCGCATATTCAATGCAACACCTCGCTGTGCAGCACGCCGTCGTCGTGAGCGTCTATCACGCATGGCGTTGGCCAAAGTTTTGGCAACCTGTTCAGCGCGAGCCAAGGCTTCGGGTGTCATCATCGCGCGCAAATCAACCTTGTCAATATTGCGCATCCGCGAGCCGGTCAGCTTGCCTTCACCTCGATGCGATGACTCATCATCACCATCTCCATCATCGGCCTCATCGAGTTCTCCAGATGACCCGCTTGCTTCTGATTCATCCAAGGCCTTGCTGAATGACTTTCTGGGCGTTGAACCGGGTATATCGGCTTGTTTGCGTACCGACAGTTTTTCATGCCCACCGTTTAACCAATAGGCATCAAATACCTCATCGAACTGAGAGAAGCTATCAAATTTACGAGCGCACACCGCTTTGCAGGCTAAACGCACATCACTACTGCTGAGCGCATCAACAGACTCAAGTGCTCTGATGCTATGCCTGAATTCATCAATTCCAACGACGATTCCATTGTCACGCAGATGAGCCATAAAGCCACCCATACGTTCGCTAATGCCATCGGCAGAACCAATGAACCGTGTCGCTTGCTTCACACCAACTTGCCTGCAAGTCGCTGAGCGACTTCAGTTGGAATCTGCGCTTTGTCAGCCTGCGTTTTTAACAAGCACACCAATGATGAATGAAGCGTCACTGGATCATCGGTAATATCGGTCACCCCCATCCCTGACAA
>CAYULV010000337.1:1295-3770 GCA_964445655.1 uncultured Granulosicoccaceae bacterium
GGGATGGAGATTTGGAAATCGGATAACAGCTCTAACAGATAAGCTTCAAATTCTTCATCTGCCCGATCCACTTCATCAATCAACAAAACAGGTGTCACCGCCTGAGTAATCGACTCGAGCAAAGGTCGTTTTAACAGATACTTATCCGAGAAGATCTGCTCTTCCAGTTGATCAATCGACAAATCGCGATCTGTAGCTGCCCGCACGCTTAGCAACTGGCGTTGATAATTCCACTCATAAATCGCCGTGTTGGCATCCAGACCTTCATAACACTGGAGACGAATCAAGCGGCAGTCTCGCAATTGAGACAAGGCTTTGGCCACTTCGGTTTTACCCACACCCGCAGCACCTTCCAGCAACAAAGGACGACCCAGCTTGATCGACAGGTGCAATGCCATCGCCAGTTCATCACTGGCGATATAGTCAAGTCCGCTCAGTTGTTCCTGCAATGACTGCCAGCTTAGCTCACCATCCATGTGAGCCGACGCTTTTTACTGGTCGAGGTGTCATGCGAAAATCAAGCATGTAAACCAAGATCATTTGCAGTCTTCCAGATGCGCCAATGATCATGTGGCATATGGGTATGCGTCAGACCAAAGGCTCGAAATGCATCAATAACGGCATTGGAAAAAGCCGGAACCCCACCAACATTTGGGCTCTCCCCTACGCCTTTGGCACCAATGGGATGATGAGGACTAGGCGTCTCAGTAAAGTCAGTGAGGTAATTAGGAGTCTCATACGCCGTCGGAATGAAAAAATCCATCAATGAACCGTTTTTGATATTGCCAAGATCATCGTAGGCAATCTCCTGACCCAAGGCTATGGCAAGTGCTTCGGTCAAACCACCGTGCACCTGGCCTTCAATAACCATCGGGTTAATGCGTGTGCCGCAATCATCAAGTGCATAGAACTTGCGGATGTCAGTGACACCCGTATCAACATCAATGTCCATGACGCAAACGTAAGCACCAAACGGGTAAGTCATATTCGGTGGATCGTAATAGCTGACCGCTTCAAGCCCTGGTTCTACGCCAGGTATCGCCTGGTTATAAGAAGCATAAGCAACCTCTTTCATCGTCTTGAAACGTTCCGGGGCTCCTTTGACAACAAAGCGATCGATATCCCATTCGATATCGTTATCGTGAACTTCCAAAAGATAAGCGGCAATCATCTGAGCTTTGGCGCGTATCTTTCGACCAGCCATGGCGGTCGCCGCGCCTGCTACCGGTGTCGAGCGCGAGCCATAAGTGCCAAGCCCGTAAGGTGCAGTATCAGTATCACCTTCTTCAATGGTGATGTCGTCAGCGGAGATACCGATTTCTGTTGCGAGTATCTGCGCAAAGGTAGTTGCATGTCCCTGCCCTTGTGAAATCGTGCCCAGGCGAGCCAGCGCAGAACCTGTGGGATGAATGCGTATTTCACAACTATCAAACATACCCATCCCAAGGATGTCGCAATTCTTGACGGGACCTGCACCGACAATTTCGGTGAAATGACATAAGCCAATACCCATCAACTTGCGCGTCTCCCCCGCTTTGAACGACTCGACCCTTGCCGCCTGTTCGTCGCGCAAGCCTTTGTAGTCAACGGCATCCAGTGCCTTTTTCCAGGCTGTCTGATAATCGCCCGAATCATATTCCCAACCTAATGCAGACTGGTAGGGAAACTGATCGGCTTTTATAAAGTTCTTCATACGAAGTTCGGCCGCATCCATATTGAGCTTAACTGCCAGAACCTCAATCATGCGTTCAATAAAGTACGCAGCCTCAGTGACTCGGAACGAACAACGGTAGGCAACTCCACCGGGTGCCTTGTTGGTATAGATTCCGTCGACGGCCAGATACGCTGTTTTGATATCGTAAGAACCCGTGCAGATGTTCATAAAACCAGCCGGGTATTTGGTGGGGTCGGCACAGGCATCAAACGCGCCGTGGTCTGCCGTGGTATGACACCAAAGCCCAAGGATTTTGCCATCTTCGGTAGCGGCGATCTTGCCATCCATCCAGTAGTCTCGCGCAAACGCGGTGGCGGCAAGATTTTCCATACGATCTTCAACCCACTTGACTGGCAAGCCTGTCACGATTGATGCGACGATGGAACACACATAACCCGGATACACGCCGACCTTGTTACCAAAACCACCACCAATGTCCGGTGACACCA
Organism: uncultured Granulosicoccaceae bacterium; assembly: GCA_964445655.1. Taxonomy (GTDB): domain Bacteria; phylum Pseudomonadota; class Gammaproteobacteria; order Granulosicoccales; family Granulosicoccaceae; genus Granulosicoccus. The sequence continues at coordinate 3,459 of CAYULV010000337.1, forward strand.
CGCGGATGTTGTGCTCAGCTATACCCGATAACAACGAAGCGACCGTACGCACGACATGCGGTGCCTGAAACGTTCCGTACAAAGTCAATTTGCCATTGACCTTGTCCATCGAAGCAACACTGCCACATGGCTCTAGCGGACAGGGATGGGTGCGGTGGTAGTACACCATTTCTTCAGCAACCACTGGCGCGTTCGCCAGAATTTCACTGGTTGCATCCTTGTCACCTTGCTCCCATGTGAATATATGGTTGGGATGACGACGCGCGCCATGCGCACCTTCGGTCGCATCCGCGATGTCTTCACGCAGTACCG
>CAYULV010000338.1:0-3738 GCA_964445655.1 uncultured Granulosicoccaceae bacterium
CGGCGCCAGTGTTAGGAGTGGCGTTATTTTTTGTTTGCATGGTTGCAGGGCAATTGATTGGCTCAACAATAATTGATCATGTCGGAGCTTTTGGGCTCGAGGTGAAGCCAGCAAATACGATAAAGCTTTTGGGGTTGGGGTTCGTAATTTTCGGTGCAGTCCTTGTCCAATACAGTAACAAGTAGAGAGATTAATTTGCATTGGGTCAACACGGCTATTAAAACAATAATATTGCCAAGGTCAAATGAGCTGTCAGAGAGAAAAACAGTAACTTTAGATATTGCTAGGGATAGTCTCTAAAATCTGAGTTCCAACTTCACTTATATGTTTTGACGTCAAGAAGCAAGATGGGATTATTACCGCCTAATTCCACTGGCTTCTGGCGAGCCAATCACACACTGTTATACTCGCGACAAGTAATATGGATTTTATTTATGCGAAAAACTTGTCAATGGCGATCTTAGATCCTACTCGTTTTCGATTGGCTGGTGCGTTGTTGGTCAGTGCGTTGCTTTGTTCTGGGTGTTCCGGTTCTAGTTCTTCTGGAGCAGAAGATTCGGATGAAATCGTTGATTCGTCGCTAGGCAATACTGATAATGTTGGCGAAGATTCGTCGCCAGACAATACAGATAATGGTGGCGAGCAAGATTTAGACACAGATTCTGGCGTTGACGATTTCCCACAAGCCGTGGAGGCAAGTCTGGAGTTACTGCCTGTTAAAACATTCCGTATCAGCTGGCAGTCAACCCCTAATGCGCAGACGTATCGAGTTTTGGAAAACCCAGATGGTGTTTCTGGTTTCTCGGATATCAGCGGAGAGCTGGACGCAGCTTCGACTCAGTTCGATCACTATGTAGCGCTTTATTCAAGAGTTAACGCTCAGTATCTGGTGCAGTCTTGCAATGATCAGGGTTGTGCGGATTCAAGTCCAGTGATGGTTGCGGGCACGCTGGTCAATTCGATTGGTTATTTCAAAGCCAGTAATAGCGAAAGCGCGGATCGCTTTGGCAGCGCTGTCAGCTTAAGTGCAGACGGTAATACATTGGTGGTCAGCGCGCCTGAAGAGGATAGTGCGGCGACTGGTATAAACGGTGATCAGAATGATGGTTCTATTATGCGCTCTGGGGCTGTATACGTCTTTGCTCGCGTCGGCGACCTATGGCAACAGCAGGCTTACCTGAAAGCCAGCAACACAGGTGAATCCGATCTTTTCGGTATATCTGTCAGCCTGAATGCAGATGGCAACACACTTGCCGTTGGTGCAATTTTTGAGAGCAGTGCAGCTTCGGGTATTAACGGCGACCAAAATGACAATTCAGCCGGAGGCTCGGGCGCCGTCTATGTTTTTGTTCGAAGCGATGGTGTATGGCAGCAACAAGCTTATGTCAAAGCGAGCAATTCAGGGGGCGATAGTTCTGGATTTGGTGATCGGTTTGGTACTGCAGTTAGTCTAAGTGCAGATGGCAACACACTGGCAGTCGGAGCACCTACTGAGGACAGTGCGGCTACAGGTATCAACGGCGATCAAACTGACAATTCAGCAGACGGATCGGGAGCGGTCTATGTGTTTGAGCGCAGCGCCGGTACGTGGGAGCAGCAGGTATACCTGAAAGCCAGTAACACGGACGAGCAAGATCGCTTTGGTGAAAGTCTTAGCATCAGCGCAGATGGCAACGTATTGGCAGTTGCCGCTGTGTTTGAGGATAGTTCAGCAACGGGTATAAACGGTAACCAGGATGATAATTCGGCCGTGCGTTCAGGAGCTGTATATGTTTTTACCCAAGACGTTGGTGTTTGGCAGCAGCAAGCCTACCTCAAAGCGAGTAATGCAGAGGCAGCTGATGGATTTGGTGATGCGATCAGTCTGAGTGCGGACGGCGATACTCTCGCAATCAGTGCGGTGTCAGAGGGCAGTATGACCACGAGTGTTAACGGTGATCAGGCTGATAATTCGGCGGCCTTTTCGGGTGCCGTCTACGTGTTTGTGCAAAGCGGCGGTTTGTGGCAACAGCAGGCCTATCTGAAAGCCAATAACGCAGAAGCTGGTGATGAGTTCGGCGATTCCATTAGTTTGAGCGCGGATGGAAACACACTCGCCGTTACAGCTGGCCAAGAAGATAGCGTAGCCACTGGGCTTGATGGTAATCAGAGCGACAATTCAGCTCCTGAATCTGGGGCAGCCTATGTGTTTGTACGCAGCTCTACGACCTGGCAACAGCAGACTTATCTTAAAGCCAGCAACACAGGCAGTGATATTGCTTATGGTGATGCTGTTAGTTTGAGTGCCGATGGCAACACACTCGCCATTGCTGCCAGCCTGGAAGACGGCGCAGCTACTGGTATAAATGGGGATCAGAGTGACAACACCGCTGAGTCATCAGGGCCTGTTTATCTCTATTGAATAAGCCCTTGTAACTAAACCCATGGTACTAGTGGCTTGTTATCGAATTTTCTTGTTGTTCAAAGAATGTTTGATTTTTTTGATTAGTTAATGGGACGACTGAATAAGATCCCAACGATTGCCATAAAGATCTTCGAAAACTGCCACTGTTCCATACGTTTCTTCTTTCGGTGCGCGAACAAAATTGATGCCGTCTGAGTTCATGCGATGGTAGTCACGCCAGAAGTCATCCGTACTCAGGAAAAGAAACACGCGACCACCAGCCTGATTGCCGATGAACGTTTCCTGTTTGCTTGTTGATGCCCGTGCCAACAATAGATTGGAACCAGTCGAGCCGGGCGGGGCGATGACGACCCACCGCTTATCTTGTTCGGCTTCATAGCTGTCTTCGACAAGTTCGAATTTGAGTTTTTCGGTATAGAAAGCAATTGCCTCGTCGTAGTCTCGGACTAGCAGAGCAACGTTGATTATTGATTGTTTCATTGCGGTTGGGTTGATTGCAGATCCATGGAGTCGCTACGTAAAGACTGTGTGAACCAGTTCCGCGGAGTCGCTACGTAGAGACTGTGTGAACCAGATCCGCGGAGTCGCTACGTAGAGACTGTGTGAACCGGATCCGCGGAGTCGCTACGTAGAGACTGTGTGAACCAGTTCCGTAGAGTCGCTACGTAGAGACTGTGTGAACCAGTTCCGTAGAGTCGCTACGTAGAGACTTTGCAGCCCAGTCCAGCTCAGCAGGCATTTTTATACGCTTGTTCAAATACGCCGACCCAACCTTGATTGTAACCATTACGCATATCTTCGGCTTTTTCGGCGAAGGCCTCCCAGCGGCTGTGCGTCAGTTTGATAGTGGTGTGCTTGCCATCGACTTCATCAAACTGAACGTTGACCATTGATGCCTTTTCGGCGGGCAAGCCGATATGCCATTCGAGGGTGAGTTGTTGTCCGGGTTGATAGACCGATACGCTTCCCCACAGTTGTTCCTTGTCTTCGTGATCGATTTCGTAAACGCGCCCACCTACGCGTGGCTCGATGACTACTTTCTTCGCTACTTGTCCTTGCATGGCGGACACGCTGTTCTTGTCTTTCGGCCACCAGCTATCCACCTTGTCAACAAATACATTGAATGCATGCGTTGCATCGCAGGGAACGTCAATAGTTTTTTCTACGGGGTCCAGCATGTTGAGTCTCCAGAGTGACGGTTGTCTTGATTGCGTTGGTTGAAAAGCTGTGATCGTCTATCGTTTGCGCGCGGACGAATTACGCGCAGATGATTTGCCTTTGGTGCTTTTTTCAATTTCTCGCTGATACGCGTCGAGCACATCCGACCAGTAACT
>CAYULV010000339.1:0-3711 GCA_964445655.1 uncultured Granulosicoccaceae bacterium
GAGTTGCTGTCAGTACAAGAAGGATATTGCCACTTTTACATCTCGGAGGATAGTGATCATGAAATTCCCCGTCTCCAATCGCCTGAACGTATTCACCTCAATTTTGCTAGTTATAGTACTGGGCATTGCCGCCGGCTGTGCATCTGGTCCACCGAGTTATCGCCAGAATATTCAGTCCGCGATTACTGGGAGCGGGAATGTTTCGGTACGGATAAACGACGACGGTACCGTTATACTGACAGGCTGGGTAGAGGACCTTTTTTCGAAGCAATCGGTGCTTCGCGCGGCGCGTAATAATGAGTCAGTCACACAGGTGATCGATCGCCTTTATGTACGAAGAAATTGAAATCGAGTCAAGGTGTCGCATCTTTTGCCCTACCACAAATCAATCATTGCAAGGCGTTGATAATGAGTTTGGCAGAAACAATCAATGACACCCTGGTTGAGCATCTGGCGCCGGCGCGATTGGATATCGTAAATGAAAGCCATAAGCACAATGTGCCGGACGGATCTGAAAGTCACTTCAAGGTGACGGTTGTCAGTCAAAATTTCGAAGGTATCGGCTTGGTGCCGAGGCATCGTATGGTCAACAAGTTATTGGCCGATTTGCTCGCAGGCCCTGTTCATGCGCTGAGTCTGCACACCTACACGCTGACAGAGTGGCAAGATCGAGGTGAACAAGTACCTGCTTCCCCGCCTTGCCGTGGTGGTTCAAAACACGCTGGATAAATCTTGTCCAGGGCGCTGAATGCGCCAGATCCGAAATTATGGATTCATCATCCATGTCATCCAGTTCGCCAGCTCACCATTGACGTAACGCCATTGTGTGATTTCAACCTTATCGTTTGATCTCCTTGCTTGCAGCTGGATTTCTTCCAGATAGGAGCCAGACGTTCCTGTCTGACGTAGCTTTCGGGAGGCATTCAATTGATTTCTGTCAATGAGTTCGAGGCGTTCTATTTCCAACGGAATGGCAATTGAATCAGTATGTTCATGCCGTTCCCGCGAGTTAGTTTCGGTTGCACTGATGACAACTTCATCTGCACGGGTGGAGACAGCTATTTTTTCGAGCTTGAATTCAAGGGTGATCTTTTCTGATATGCCATTGACAAGGTGACACTCTGTTCGCGTACCTGTGCCACTGGAAAAATCAGCATTGGTCAGAATCTCTACCAGTGCTGCAGGCAGTTCCTCAGGCGCAGGGGGGGCATTTCTCGACTCGCTGTCCAGTTCAAAGTATTGCTCACCCAAAGCTGTAAACTCTGAAGAAGGGTCACCACAGCTAGCCGCTGCTGCGTAACTGGTGTGAGTGAGTAGCGGTACAAGAAGCAGGCCGATCTTTTTGATGCGTTTCATGACTATTGCGCTCCAATAGATTATCGAGATACACGATGCAACCATCGGACCAGTGGATCGGCTTAGGGCCTGATTTTGCCGGGTTTGATCGCGTATACTGCTTTTGGTCGCGGCCCGGCCTGCTGCAGGATATGTTGGTAGATAGGCCAAAAACGTAACAGTATTTTTAAATCCGCAAAAAACGATCAAAAACGATCAAAGAACGCGGGTGCGACTCAAATTAACAAGTACATATCTCGATATAACTAACTTTTGGTGCCTGCCTGTTTTGGGTCCATCTGCAAATTTTTTATACCTCGCTTTTTTTTATTTTCCGTTTTAGATAAGCTTGGTTTTCCTCTGAATAATTGACCACAAAGTCTTCGATGCCATGTTAATTTCTGAACTTTTTTTGTACCAATTGGCAAAAATGCTGTCGTCAAGCGAGGTTGCTCATTCGGACGACATGAAGTCAGCGCTTGAGACAGACGAAAGCTACGCCGAGTACCGACTATCACTGGTTGCTCAGGTGACTGATGCTGCTGAAAAGTATAGTGTGGCGATAAAGGACAAGGTTGTCCTTGATCTCGGGTGTTTCGATGGTGCAATAAGCTTGGGATATCTGGATTACGGAGCCAAGCGGGTTATTGGTGTTGATATTGATACCGATGCGATCGCTGTAGCGAAACAACATCGGGCAAGTGATCGTGCCGAGTTTCATGAAAGCTCGATAGATGGCATTCCGCTGGAAGACAATACTGTCGATACCATTCTCTGCTTCGATGTATTTGAGCATGTCGAAAAACCGGGCGCCATGCTGGACGAAATCAGCCGAGTTCTAAAGCCTGGTGGTCAGCTACTTGTGGGTACCTGGGGTTGGAAGCATCCTTTTGCGCCACATCTCTGGTCGACAATGCCGGTGCCTTACGCACATGTTTTCTTTTCCGAGCGAACTGTGCTTCGAGCGTGCAAGCGTGTATATGAATCTGATTGGTACAAGCCGACATTGCATGATTTCGACGAGGATGGGAATCGTAAGGTGGGCAAATATGATCATGAGGAAATCCCAAGTCACTATCTGAACAAACTTCTTGTCAGTGATTTTGAGAAGATCTTCAGGGACTCCGGTCTGGATTACAAAATGAACCCGCAAGCTTTTGGTTCTCGATTGGCATCCTGGACAAAAGCATTTCTTAATGTGCCGTGGCTCAGGGAATACATCATTGGCTATCTATGGGTTGTTGTGACGAAACCTTCTACCGAACCAAATTCAATTTCTTGAATATTTCACGCTGATGCCTCAGCGATCATGACTGTTGTGTTCTGTTCAAGACGTTCTAATGCCTGCTTGAACATGCTCAGAAATACGCTGAAAAATTCAGCGTGAGAATCGCTGCTGTGTGTTGAAGGGCTTGTCAGAGTGTCTGAGAGCAGCTGGTAGATTCGAAGATTTGTCGAATTGATGAAAGGTTTTGCCAGCGGGCCTGCATGGCGCAGGCAATACCAGTCAGAGACAAGTGTGGTCATCGTACAGGCCGTAATATCATCCTGTCGCAAGCCATAGCGTTCGATTAACAAGTCAAACTCGGATTGCAGATCTGTCGACACCTTGTCGTGTAAGGAGCCGAAAGAAAGTGCGTCGGATGTTTTTCGTTGCATGAGTAAAAGCAATATCAGGTCGGCCGCGTTGGTGCCCTCGATTTCTACAGCGAGACCCTGAGGCCATTCCTTGACCAGATAGTGATGTATCGTCCGTGACCGCATTCTCAGGTAATGGAATTCCCCAAAGTTTGTGGCGTTCAAAGCGAGGCAATGTGTTTCCTTTGATGCATCAGATTCCGCCCGATAAGCAGACATCAGTAATGGGTCAACGGACATGTCATTGAGTGCGACAGTATCTATCCGGCAACCATCTGCTTCGGGGTGAAGCAGTTTAAAAGCCGGTGGGAATGCGACAATAGAGGGCGCGGCGATGTCTATGATTTGTGATTGCTCATATTGTTTTTGAGTCGTTGCGTTAACGTGCATATGCCCGCTGAAATGCAACTTGAGCCCGGCCTTGGCCAAAGTGCTTGCAACCTTGTGCTTTGGTGATCGCCTGATGTTCTCGTTGTCATCAAACAGTTGGGCTTCCTGTCCTGCAGGATCATCAAAAGGGTCCATGATCGGGTAATGTGAAAATGCATATACCGTCTTGCCCGAATGACTGGCTCTGGCGTAAACATCTTTTATCCAGTCGATCAGAAACGGTTTGACGCGCAATACGGCATTCCATCCAGCATCTGAGCTATTCAGAAAGGTACTTTTGCGATTGGGATCCGATCGGCCATTGCGTGGCTCGAATACGTTTGCATCGATCATCAGTAACCAGAGTCC
>CAYULV010000340.1:0-3682 GCA_964445655.1 uncultured Granulosicoccaceae bacterium
ACCAGTGGCTCGAAAATATAGAAGATTGGTGTATCAGTCGTCAGATCTGGTGGGGCCACCGAATACCCGCCTGGTATGACGACGCTGGCAATGTCTATGTAGGCAAAGACGAACAAACTGTTCGCGCACAACATAAGCTGGATGCAAATCTTACCTTACGCCAGGACGATGATGTTCTCGACACGTGGTTCTCATCTGCTCTGTGGCCTTTTTCAACACTTGGTTGGCCAGAGCAAACCGATGCCCTGAAAACCTTCTACCCTGGTTCGGTCCTGGTCACAGGCTTTGACATCATCTTTTTCTGGGTAGCTCGTATGATCATGTTCGGCACAAAGTTCATGGACGGCGAAGTGCCATTCCGTGATGTGTACATTCATGGTTTGGTCCGGGATGCCAGCGGTCAGAAGATGTCCAAAACCAAAGGCAATGTGCTCGACCCGCTCGACATCATCGACGGCATCGAGCTCGAAGCCCTGGTCACGAAACGCACCAGCAATCTGATGCAAGATCACACGAGTTCGGCGATAGAAAAACAAACACGTCAGGAGTTCCCTGACGGCATCCCGGGCTTTGGCACTGATGCGCTGCGCTTCACTTTCGCGTCCCTCGCCTCTAATGGGCGCGACGTGCGTTTTGACCTGAAGCGCGTCGAAGGTTACCGAAATTTCTGCAACAAACTGTACAACGCGACGCGTTATGTACTGATGAACACTCGGGATATCGAAGGCGGATTCAATCCGGATGATGTCCCCACACAGCGCAACACGGTCGATAGCTGGATTGTCAGCCGCTTGCAAGAAACCGAAGCGCAAGTCGCCGAGCACATAAACGAGTATCGCTTTGATCTCGCCGCCAGTGCTTTATACGAATTCATCTGGAATGAATATTGTGATTGGTATGTCGAACTGGCCAAACCGATTCTCAATGGCGATACCAGTCCTGAGCAAAAGCAAGCTACACGTGTAACCCTATTAGGGGTGCTCGAGGCCACACTCCGGCTCGCTCACCCGATCATGCCGTTCATCACAGAAGAACTATGGCAGCAAGTCGCACCGCTTGCGGGCAAAAGCGGACCGAGCATTTCCCTGCAACCCTACCCCCTCAGCGATGCCAGTCGAATTGATCAACAAGCGCTCGATGACATCAATTGGGTCAAGGAAGTGGTTATGGGCGTTCGGCGCATTCGTTCTGAAATGAACATCAATCCGGGCAAGAAGCTGGGTGTGCTGGTCGCTGACGCCAGTGACGAAGACCTTGATCGACTGGAAAAGCATAAGTCCTTGCTCAGCTCCCTAGCGCGGCTCGAATCGATAACCAAGATCGATGGCAATGAGGCACCTGAATCAGCGATCGCACTGGTTGATCAGATGCGGGTACTGATTCCGATGGCGGGTTTGATCGACAAGGATGCGGAGCTTGCACGTCTGGGCAAGGAAGTTGATCGACTCGAAAAGGAGGTGACACGCCTGGGTGCGAAGTTAAGTAACAAGGGGTTTACCGACAAAGCCCCTGAGGCTGTTGTTGCTGGAGAGCAAAAAAAGCTCGACGAGGCAAAATCATCATTAGCTCAATTGCTGGAACAGAAAGAGAAGATCGCAGCGCTTTGACCTGACTGGCGTACTTGGGCGTGGTTGTAAATTATAAGGTTCGGTTTTCTCAACTGTCGAACTTCACAACTATCGGACAAAGAGGTTCAACGGAATGAACCCTAAGTGTCCTCCGCTGATCTCAACGCTTTTTTTAATCTGGCGACAGCATCGTCTATTTCGACGGTATCGACATTGCCAAGTCCGATGACCAGCGCCTTGCAACGCTTCGGATCTTTCATGCTCCAGTCCAGATATTCCAGAGGCTGAGGGCCGATATCTTGATCGTCCAGGGCGGACATCAACCGTGGCAAGGACACACTCCGTTCAAGGCGTAATACCAGACTCAGACAAGCACTTGAATTTTCCACTGGAAGTAGGTTGTCACAATCGGCAAGTGCGGCTACAAGCTGTCTTCGGCGTTGCCCGTAAACTTGCCTTGCACGTTTCAGGTGCTTGGCGATCGAGCCGTTGTCGAGCAGTTCAGTGACAGCCGCTTGTGCGATGGTATTGTTCCCTCCCCCAATGACCCGCAAATATTGATTGGCCGCATCTGCGCAAGATTCTGGAACGACCAACCAAGCTACCCGCACGGCGGGGAACAGTAGCTTGGAGAATGTTCCAGCATGAAGTACACGTGCACCGCCCGGTTCAGCGGCCAGTGCTGGACGTGGTTGAAGGTTGTCTCGAAATTCACTGTCATAGTCATCCTCAAACACGACACTGCCGTGCGTTCTGGACAAGGATAAAAGTTCTTCTCGACGCACAGGGTCCAACGACGTACCTAGCGGGAACTGAAAACAGGGGGTCAGGTAAATCAAAGAAGGCTTGCGGCTTTTTGGCGGCGGTACGAGACCGGCCGCATCAACCTTGCACGGTATGACATCCAGTCCATGCAGGCGAAACGCATCTACCGCGCCTACGTAACCAGGACATTCAGCCCAGGCGACATCTCCGGCCTTGGTAAACAATGCGGCCGCAAGGTTGAGGCTTTGACGAGTGCTTGAAGTAACAATTATCTGTCTGGGACTGACATATAACGATCGATAAGTCGCCAGATACCTGGCAATAGCTTCACGTGTTTCTTGTAGCGATTCACGTTGATAACCGAGCTGGTCAATACCTAACCGGTATGTCTTGCCCAGCGCTTTTCGCCATTGCGCTGCCGGAAACAATGAACAATCAGGCTCTCCCGGCGCAAGTACCCGACTCCGACTTTGCCTGGAAAGAAGCGAAGAGCATCTGTCGGATAACGACCATTGAACAACGTTAGCGGTCGATCTGGAAGTAACGACAACTTTTCGGACAACACGTGTCCCCCTTCGCCCATCAGCATGCAGTAAACCTTCAGCGGTCAATTGCTCATAAACACTGATGACCGTATTGCGACCAAGTCCAAGCAATACCGCCAGCTGGCGACTGGATGGCAACTGACTGTCAAACGGCAAATGTCCGAGCTCTATCGCTTCATACAACTTCAGATATAACTGTCGTACCTTGGGCAAGGGATGATCGGTCGCCGGACGCAGTGCGTCCAACAATTCTACGCTTAGTGGCACACCCTCCTCCGACAACCGGGAAGTCCCATCAGCGACCGACTCATCGGTCAGGCATCTGCGCTGTCCGCTTGTCATATAGCCTCTGCCCTGATCATATTGGCTCTATTAACTTTGTCATTTCATATCTATTCAATGGAACCATTATCGGGCAGTCTATCAGCTGATCGATTTGAATTGAACAGCGAGGTATATTTGTGGACAGCTCAGCGATACCTGAGAAAGGCGATAAAAGACGGGTCAGACAAGCACCAAAACGAGCACTGTATGACCGTGATTCTCTGAATCATGTTCTTGATGTCTGTGTTATCGGCCATGTCAGTTTTAATCACGACGGCTGGCCACAATCAGTCCCGACTGCAATCGCGCGCATCGGAGACTTTCTGTACTTGCATGGTCACCCTAAAAGTCGTCTGTATAAAATTCTTGCAGATGGCGAACGGGTATGCGTATCGGTTTGCCGAGTGGACGCACTCGTAAAAGCACGATCAGCTTTTCACTGTTCCATGAATTATCGAAGTGCAGTTGTGTTTGGTTGTG
>CAYULV010000341.1:0-3670 GCA_964445655.1 uncultured Granulosicoccaceae bacterium
GTCTCTGTATGTACACGATCAAGAACGAACTTGAAGATTTAGGTTTTCGTGCAAGCTACCCGATGCGTAGTCGCGTTCTTGAAGCCACTATCGAACAAGCGCATCACAATCGAGAACATGTCATCGATAGTGTGGAATCACGAGTCAAGGCGTCGCTGGAAGAAAAGGGTATAGAGGCAACTGTTACTGGTCGCGAAAAACACTTGTACAGTCTCTATATCAAGATGCTGAAAAAACAGCTGCCCTTTCAGCGTGTCTTTGACATGTCGGCGTTGCGTGTTGTGGTCAATACGGTAGAAGACGTTTATCAAGTGCTGGGTATTGTTCATCAGCTCTATACGCCGATCTTCTCGCGCTTCAAGGACTACATCGCAATCCCGAAGCAAAACGGTTATCAGTCACTACATACCGTGGTAAATCATGGTACTGAAGGCACACCCGTCGAAGTGCAGATTCGCACGTATGAGATGGATCAGCTTGCCGAGAGTGGCATCGCTGCGCATTGGGCTTACAAGGAAAATGCGGATTTATCAGTCAAGCAACCCACAGGTCCTTGGTTGGCCCGGTTGATTGACCTGCAACAAACCAGCACGGACTCGGTAGACTTCGTCGAAAACGTCAAGATCGATCTCTTCCCTGGAGAGATCTATGTGCTCACACCAAAAGGCAAGGTTATCCAGTTACCGCGTGATGCGACGCCTGTCGATTTCGCCTACGCGGTTCATTCGCAAATCGGTAACACCTGTGTTGCAGCCAAAGTGGACAGACGGCTGGTTTCCTTGAGTACGCCACTTGAAAATGGCCAGACCGTCGAGATCATCACTGGACCGAACGAAGAACCGAGCCCGATGTGGTTGAACTCGGTAGTCACTGCCAAGGCTCGTACGGCAATCCGTCATCATTTGCGCGATCTAGACAAGACGAAGGCGGCTGATTTCGGCGAACGTCTGGTGCGTCGAGCCTTGGGTCGCTATGAGCAATCGCTCGATGGTATTTCGGAAAAGGCATTACAAGGATTGCTGGCAGAATTTCACTTTGGCTCCACCGCCGAGCTCTATGAATCGGTTGGGCTCGGCGTACATTTGCCAAGCCAGATAGCCACCCGACTGATCGCGAAGCAACAAGGCGGTGGACCGGATGAGCCGCAATTGCCAGTGCGCGAAACGGCACCGGTCATGATCGACTCAAAGAAAAACCCGGCGCTCTACATGTCGCGTTGTTGTCACCCGATACCCGGTGACAATGTGCAAGGCTTTTTTACGGCAGGCAAAGGTGTGGCTGTACATCGTGCCGGATGTCGCAACGTACGCCGCTTTCGTCGTCGACCCAAAGAGTGGGTGGCGGTTGACTGGGCGTCAGAAGTGCAGGGCAGCTTTGAAGTAGTAGTCATTGTGCATCTGGCCAATCAACCCGGTGCGCTGGCCCGAGTCACATCGACAATGTCCTTGATGAACGTGAATATCGAAAACATGGATTTCAACAACCGTGGTGGCGATGACATCAACATTCGCTTTGTTCTGGCGGTCGAAGATCGTGTTCAACTGGCTCGTATTGTTCGTCGCCTGCGTAATCTCACCGTGGTTCGAAGCGTCAAACGCGAAGCCTGAAGCGTTGCGGTTATACTGACCGCCGTCTACCGAACAGGTTGTTAATGCCATGCCTCGCAAGATCATCAGTACCGAAAACGCGCCCGGTGCCATAGGTGCCTATTCTCAAGCAGCAGTTGCCGGCAATATCGTCTTTTTGTCCGGTCAGATCCCGTTATCGCCTGACACGATGGAAGTCGTGAGCGACGATGTCCGCACACAGATAGAACAGGTATTCAAAAATCTTGAGGCTGTCTGCGTCGCGGCCGGGGGCAGTTTTGCCGATGTGGTGAAATTGAACGTCTTTTTGACAGACCTGACGCACTTTCCAATCGTCAACGAAGTCATGGCGACACATTTTGAAGAACCTTATCCGGCCCGGGCAGCGATTGGTGTTGCGTCCTTGCCCAAGGATGTGGCTGTCGAGGTCGAAGGTGTCATGTATCTCGGCTAGCGACGGTTAGCGTTAGCGATGGCAGTGACGTCCGCGCCTGTGAGACTCGATACTGTCGATGTCACAACTCTTAAAGGGGTTGGGGCGGCGATGGCTGAGAAGCTCAAAGGTCTTGGCATACATCATTTGCAGGACGTCCTGTTCCATCTGCCATTTCGCTATCAGGATCGTACGCAGCTTGTTCCTATCGGTAGTCTGCAACCCGGTCGCGAAGGGGTTGTTAGCGGCGAAGTCGCCATAGCCGATGTTGTTATCAGAAAACGTCGTTCCCTATTGGTGAGAATAAATGATGGCACTGGCTCCATCACGCTGCGATTCTTTCACTTCAGCAAAGCACAGGTCGCCCAGTTTGAGCGCGGCACCTGGGTCCAGTGTTTTGGTGAAGCGCGTCGCGGACCCGGTATGCTTGAAATGGTGCATCCGGAATACCGAGTACTGCGCGACGGCAAGCCGAGCACCACACTCGATGACACGCTGACACCGTTTTATCCAACGACCGAAGGCGTTCAACAAACTACCTTGCGTCGCTTGACCGATCAAGCGCTTGCGGCGCTGGACACACATGAGCTCAAGGATTGGATCCCGGGTGCCTTGCTACAAAGTACGACACTACCGGATCTGAAAACAGCCTTGCGCATTGTTCATCGACCACCGCCCAATGCTGATGTGCGCGCATTGATGGACGGCTTGCATCCGGCGCATAGACGTTTGGCCCTAGAAGAGTTGATCGCCCATCGTCTTGGCTTGCGTTTACTACGCGTTAATGCGCAGAAACAAGTGGCCCCCCGCATGCGCCCGGCAGGGGACATGGTGTCCCGCTTTAGAAGCGGATTGGATTTTGAGCTGACAGGCGCGCAAGACCGAGTGCTGCTTGATGTATTCAACGACATGGGTACTGAGGAACCCATGCTGCGTCTTGTTCAAGGCGATGTTGGTTCCGGTAAAACCATTGTCGCGGCACTAGCCGCGGCACAAGTAGTAGAGGCGGGTTACCAGGTTGCCTTGATGGCGCCGACTGAAATTCTCGCCGAACAACATATGCTTAATTTCAGTGATTGGTTCGAGCCACTAGGCGTTGATGTCGGTTGGTTGTCTGGAAAACTGCGCGCGGCACAACGTCGGGATGCGATCGAATCAGTGGCGATGGGTCGCCAGCGCATTGTGGTGGGTACCCATGCCTTGTTCCAGAATGATGTGGAATTTGAAAACCTGGGGTTAGCGATCATTGATGAGCAACATCGTTTTGGTGTGCATCAACGCATGGCCTTACGCAACAAGGGAGCGACAGCCAATACGCTACCTCATCAGTTGATCATGACGGCAACGCCTATCCCACGCACACTTGCGATGACGGCCTATGCGGATCTCGATGTATCAGTCATCGATGAACTGCCGCCAGGCAGAAAACCGGTTACCACGGTCGCTGTTGATAACGTCCGTCGTGGTGAAGTCGTGCAGCGAGTCGGTACGGCGATAGGCGAAGGCCGACAGGTTTACTGGGTGTGCACCCTGATTGAAGAGTCTGAATCATTGCAAGCCGAAGCGGCGGAGGACACGGTAGCCACTTTGCAGTCGATACTTACCGAGCACCGAATTGGTCTGGTGCATGGAAGGCTTAAACCGCGCGACA